>DATLBJ010000068.1:0-34714 GCA_035526975.1 Ramlibacter sp. | reverse complement strand
GCCACCAGCGTCGGGATGCCGATGCCGAGGTTCACGTAGAAGCCGTCCTGCAGTTCCTGCGCCGCACGTGCGGCCATCTGGTCTTGGGTCCAGGGCATGTCTTGCTCCTTAAGAACGGATGGTGCGCTTCTCGATGCGCTTTTCCGGAGTGGCATTCAGCACGATGCGGTGCACGTAAATGCCGGGCAGGTGGATGTCGTCGGGTGCGAGCTCGCCCACTTCGACGATCTTCTCGACTTCGACGATGCAGACCTTGCCCGCCATCGCGCACGCGGGGTTGAAGTTGCGTGCGGTCAGGTTGAAGCGCAGGTTGCCGCTCTTGTCGGCGACTGCGGCTTTGACGAGCGACACGTCGGGCACGAGCGAACGCTCCATCACGTACGTTTCGCCGTCGAACTCGCGCAGCTCCTTGCCTTCGGCGACCATTGTGCCGACACCCGTCTTCGTGAAGAACGCCGGGATGCCGGCGCCGCCCGCGCGCAGCTTTTCGGCAAGCGTGCCTTGCGGCGTGAATTCGAGCTCGAGCTCCTTCGCGAGGTACTGGCGTTCGAACTCCTTGTTCTCGCCGACGTACGACGAGATCATCTTCTTGATCTGGCGCGTCTGCAGCAGCTTGCCGAGACCGAAGTCGTCGACACCGGCGTTGTTCGAAATCGCGGTGAGGTTCTTCACGCCGCTGTCGCGCAGCGCGTCGATCAGCGCTTCGGGAATGCCGCACAGGCCGAAGCCACCGACGGCGAGCAACTGGCCGTCCCTGACGACACCGTCGAGGGCTGCGGCCGCATTGGGATAGAGCTTGTTCACAGAGGTCTCCTGTTGCGCTACGATACTACTTAATGCGCTACGTAGTTCTTCGTAAAGGCTAACCCCGGTGGAGGTCGACTACCGGCTCGCCTTCAACCTCGCACCGGTGGGTTTGTGCGTGTCGCGCAACCGCGCGATCGTCGACTGCAACCAGCAACTGTGCGAGATGTTCGGATGGTCGCACGATTTGCTCGTGGGGCAGTCGTTCCAGGTGCTTTATCCCAGCGCGGATGAGTATGAGCGCCTGGGCGCCCGCATGGCGCCGATCCTCAACGCCAAAGGCCACTACGCCGACGACCGCATCATGAAGCGCGCGAACGGCGAGGTGTTCTGGTGCCATGTGACCGGCCGCGCGCTCAATCGCGACCAGCCGCATGAATCGGGCATCTGGGCTTTCGAAGACCTGAGCTCGCAGCGGCCGGTGAAGGCGGAGCTCACGGCGCGCGAGCGTGAAGTTGCCGCGCGATTGCTCGATGGACTGACCAGCAAGGAGATCGGCAAGTCACTTGCGATCAGCCACCGCACGGTGGAGATCTATCGCGCCCGCCTGATGCGCAAGTACAAGGCCAGCACCACGGCCGACCTCGTCCACAAATTGATGGCCGGGTCGGCCTAGCCGGTCATTTGTGCCGCGGGTCGAGGGCGTCGCGCAAGCCGTCGCCCAACAAGTTGAACGACAGCACCAGCAGGAAGATCGATACGCCCGGCCAGATCGCCATCCACGGCGCCTGGTCGACGAAGTTCTTCGCGGTGTTGAGCATGCTTCCCCAGCTCGGCGCCGGCGGCTGCTGGCCGAGGCCGAGGAACGACAGGCTCGCCTCCGCGATCACGGCGGCTGCGATCGCGAGCGTCGCCTGCACGATGAGCGGCGGCAGCACGTTGGGCAGGATATGTCGCAGCGCGATACGCCAATGCGGGTTGCCGACGGCCCGCGCGGCCTCGACGAAATCCTCGACCTTCACGGCGAGCACCTGCGCCCGCGTGAGCCGGATGAAGATCGGCGTGGCCGACACGCCGATCGCGATCATCGCGTTGGTGAGGCTCGGGCCGAGGAACGCCGCGAGCGCGATGGCGAGGATCAGGAACGGCACCGCCAGCATTGCATCGGTGAAGCGCGAGATGACGAGGTCGGTCCAGCCGCCGACGTAAGCCGCAAGGAGACCGATCGGGATACCGAGCAACATCGAGATCGAAACGGACACCACGCCCGCCAGCAGCGATGCGCGCGAGCCATAGATCACTCGAGACAGCACGTCGCGCCCGAGCTCGTCGGTGCCGAACCAGAACTGCGGCGACGGCGCCTTGCGCACTGCGCTCCAGCTGGTCGCCACCGGGTCGTATGGCGAGAACTGCGGCGCGAGCACCGCAACCAAGACAAAGGCGACGACGATGCACAGGCCGAACATCGCGGCGCGCCGGCGCACCAGGCGCCGCAGTGCGCGCCGGCCGGGCGATTCGCCGAGCGCGGCGCCGGTCATCCGCGCAGCCTGGGGTTCACCAGGAAGTACGCCATGTCGGCGACCAGGTTCAGCACGATGTAGACCGTGGACGTGAACAGCACCACGCCTTGCACCACCGCGTAATCGCGGTTGAACACCGCATCGACGATCAGCTTGCCGAAGCCGGGGATCGAGAACACCTGCTCCGTGAGGACCGCGCCCGAGAGCAGCGTGCCGAACTCCAGCGCACCCAGCGTAATGATCGGCGTGAGAGCATTGCGCAGCCCGTGCTTGAGCACCACCTTCGATTCGACGATGCCCTTTGCGCGCGCCGTGCGGACGTAGTCGGCCGACAAGACCTGCAACATCGCACTGCGTGTGTGGCGCATCAGCACCGCCGCCAGCGCGTTCCCGAGCACGAAGGCCGGCATGATCATCGAGGCGAGATTGCCCGCGAGATCCTCGAAGGGACTCACATAGCCCGACGCGGGCAGCCAGCCGAGTTGCACGGAGAACAGCAGGATCAGCAGGATGCCGAGCCAGAAGTTGGGCGTGGACAAGCCCCATAACGCGACGACATTCGCGACGTAGTCCCACAGCGTGTCCTTGCCGACCGCGGCCACGATGCCCGCGGGAATGCCGATCACGAGCGCGATCGTCATCGCGAGCGCCGCAAGCTCCAGCGTCACCGGCAGCTTCTGCAGGATCAGGTTGCGCACCGGCTCCTGGATGCGCAGCGACTCGCCGAGATCGCCATGCAGCACGCCCCACACCCAGTAGCCGTACTGCACCGGCAGCGGCTCGTCGAGATGCAGCTTGTTGCGCAGGTACGCGACGACGGTGGGGTCCTGGTCCTCGCCGGCGAGGATTTGTGCGGCATCACCCGGCAGCAGCTGCTGCAGGCTGAAGATGATCACCGTGACGAGGAAGATCGTCGGCAGGATCGCCGCAAGCCGGCCGGCCAGGTAGCGCCACACGCGCGGTCAGCTCCCCGCGAACTTGAGCCCCTGCACGCGCACGAGTCCGTCGGGAATGGGGCGCATCCCCTGCAGCTTCTTGTTGTACGCGTACAGCCAGTGCCGGTGGAACAAGTAGATGATCGGCCTCTCCTTTTCCACATCGGCCGCGAGCGCCGCGAACACCTTGATGCGCTCGTTCGTGTCGAGCAGGCTGCGCTGGCGTGCGAGAAGGTCGTCCCAGTTCGCGCGGCATTCGCCCGCGTAGTTGAGCGGCTGCTTGCAGCCGTGGAAGCTGAACAGGTTGCCGTCCGGGTCGGCGCGGCCGCTCCAGGCGAGCACATAGGCCTCGTAGTCGCCCTTGTCGGCAAGGTTCAGCGACGTCGCGAACTCCGTCGCCTGGATCTTCACGTCGAAGCCCGCTTCCTTCGCCATCGCCTGCACCACTTGCGCGATGCGTTGCGCATCGGACGTGGTCGGCGTCATCAGCGTGAACGACGGGTTCGGCACACCGGCTTCCTTGAGCAGCTGCTTCGCGCGAGCGACATTGCGTTTCGGCACCGGCACGTTCTTCGCGTAGAACGCGTTCGTCGGAGGCACCCATTGGTTGCCCACGTCGGCTTCACCGTCCATCGCGACCTGCACGATGCCCTGGCGGTCGAGCGACAATTCGAACGCTTCGCGCACGCGCGGGTCCTTGCCCAGCGGGTTCTGCTTGGCCTTGTCGCTCTTGCCCGTATTGATCGTGATGCCCTGGTAGCCGAGCTCGGTGATGCGCGACATGCCCAGCTTTGCATCCTTCTTGACCGACGCCACATCGGACGGGGCGAGGCGCTCGATCAGGTCGAGCTGGCCCGAACGCAGGTTCGCGAGCCGCACCGTCGCATCGATGATCGGGTGGTACGAGACGCGGTCGAAGTGGATCTTGCCCTTGTCCCAGTAGTTCGCGAATTTCTCGAGCACGATGCGGTCCTGCGCGACGCGCTCGACGAACTTGTACGGGCCGGAGCACACCGGCTTCGCGCCGAAGTTCGGGTTGTCCTTCGCGGCCTTGGGTGAAACCATCATGCCGGCGCGGTCGGCCAGCACGGTGAGCAGCGGCGAGAACGGCGCGCTCACGTTCAGGCGCACCGTCATGTCGTCGACCACGTCGACCGAGGTCACCGGCACGAGCTCGCCCCGCCGGTTCGAGCCGGCGATGGTCTTGTGCCGTTCGATGTTGAACTTGACGGCGGCGGCGTCGAACTTTTCGCCGTCATGGAAGGTCACGCCCGGCCGCAGCTTCATCGTGAGCTGCTTGTTGTCCGCCGACCATTGCCACGACGTTGCGAGCTGCGGGACGATGGTCAGCTTCTCGTCGATGTCGACCAGCTTGTCGCACAGCGCGGAGAACACGATGCGTCCGACGAAAGTTCGCGCGAGCGAGGGGTCGAGCACGTCGGGGTCTTCCGCCAACCCGATTCGCAGCTGCTGCGCGCCGGCGACAGCGCCGACGATCGAAAACGCGAGCGCAATGAATAGCTTCTTCCTCATGCTGGCTTCCTTTCCCGTGAGGGGGTGCCTATCAAACCGCGGCAGCGCCCTGCGGCGCAACGGTGTTGACCCCGATGCCGCCGCCCCGGAACGCTTCCTGCAATCGCGCGAGCCGCTCGTTCGGTGCGACCTCTGCAGCCAGTGCCGGGGGCGGCGCGATCGTTTCGAAGAAGTGGCAGGCGACCGTCTGGCCCGCCCCTGCGCTGCGCAACGCCGGCACTTCCTTCGCACAGAGCTCTTGCACGTACGGGCAGCGCGTACGGAACCGGCAGCCCGACGGTGGCGAGATCGGGTTCGGCACGTCGCCCTGGAGCACTTCGCGGCCGCGTTTCGCGCCGGGTTGCGGCAGTGGGATCGCGGAGAGCAGCGCTTGCGTATACGGATGGCGCGGCGACGCGAACAGCGTGCGCTTGTCTGCGTATTCGACGATGTGGCCGAGGTACATCACCGCGACGTGCGACGCGATGTGCTTGACCACCGCGAGGTCGTGCGCAATGAAGATGTAGGCCATGCCGAAACGCTGCTGCAGGTCCTGCAGCAGGTTGATGATCTGCGCCTGGATCGAGACGTCCAGGGCGGACACGGGCTCGTCGCAGACGACCAGGCGCGGCTCGACCGCCAGTGCCCGCGCGATGCCGATGCGCTGCCGTTGGCCGCCGGAGAATTCGTGCGGAAAGCGCTGCAGGTATTCCGGCGCCAGCCCGACCAGCTCCACCAGCTCGACCGCACGCTCCCTGTGCCTGCCTGCCGCGAGCCCGTGCAATGCGAGCGGCTCGGTGAGCGTTTGCTCGATCGTCATGCGCGGGTTCAGCGACGAATACGGATCCTGGAAAATGATCTGCAGCTCGCGCCGTTTTGCACGCATCGCATCGGGCGGCAGTGCACTGATGTCTTCGCCATCGAGCAGCACGCGGCCCGACGTCGCTTCGAGCAGCCGCAGGATGAGCCGGCCCACGGTCGACTTGCCGCAACCCGATTCGCCGACGAGCGCCATCGTTTCGCCGGCACGCAACTCGAAGCTCACGCCATCGACCGCATGCACGACCGCATGCCCGCGGCCGAACAGCCCCCGCCGCACGGGGAAATGCTTCACCAATCCTTCGGCGACAAGCAGCGGCGCGCTCATGCGGCGAGCACCGAAAACTCCAGCGGCGCGCGCCAGCACGCCGCCTGCTGCCCGTGGCCCATGTCCATCAGCGGGGGATCTTCGGCGAGGCACCTGGCAATGGCGAACGGGCACCGCGGTGCGAAGCGACAACCCTGCATGTGCGTCGACGGCGTGGGCACCTGGCCTTCGATCGCATGCAGGCGCTCCTGCTCGAGGTGCATGCTCGGGATCGAGCCGAGCAGCCCGATGGTGTACGGATGCTGGGGATGCGCGAACAGCCGCTGCACGGGGGCCTTCTCGACGATGCGCCCCGCATACATCACCGCCACGTCGTCGGCCAGCTCGGCAACCACGCCGAGATCGTGCGTGATGAGGATGATCGCGGTGCCGGTCTCCTCCCGCAGCGCGCGCATCAGCTCGAGCACCTGCGCCTGGATCGTGACGTCGAGCGCGGTGGTCGGCTCGTCCGCGATGAGCAGGCGAGGCTCGCACGCCAGCGCCATTGCGATCATCACGCGCTGGCGCATGCCGCCGGAGAGCTTGTGCGGGTACTCGTCGATGCGCTGTTCCGGCGAAGGCATGCGCACCTTTTGCAGCATCGCAATCGCGCGCTCCCGCGCCTCGGCTTCGCTCACCTTGCGATGCGCGCGAATCGCTTCCACCAGCTGGTCGCCGATGGTGAACGCCGGGTTCAGCGACGTCATCGGCTCCTGGAAGATCATCGCCATGCGGTCGCCGCGCAGCGCGCGCATCTGGGCGGCCGAAAGCGTCGACAGGTCGGTGCCTTCGAAGCGAACGCTCCCGCCGGAGATTCGGCCCTGCCCCTTCGGCAGCAGGCCCATGATGGACAGGGAGGTGACGCTCTTGCCGCAGCCGGATTCGCCGACGATGCCGAGCGTGCGCCCCGATTCGAGCGTGAAGCCCACGCCGTCGACCGCATGGAACTCGCCGCCGCGCTCCATGCGGAAGCTCGTGCGCAGGTTTGCGACTTCGAGCAGCGCCATCGGCGTTCAGCGGCCCCGCTGCGCGTGGAAGCGCTCGATGCCGGCCTCGATCACGGCGCGGTCTGTGGTGCCCATCGGGTTCGCGCGCGTCGGCAGGAATGCGCTGAACGGCTGGAAACGTTCGAGGCTTTTGGCATGCAGGCGACGCAGTTCCGCGATCGGCTCGGCGTGGTCATCGACGCGGATGTCGATCGCCGCGTAATCCTCGGTCGTATGGACGAGCAGCGCAGCGGCCTGCTTGCCGCGCTTGTCGCCGCCGGCCGCATCGCCGGCGGCCAGCGCTTCGATCAGCCGCTCGGCGAAAGCCAATGACTCATTCGCGCGCCACGCATTCGCGGTGGCCTCGATCACTTGCGCGCCGGCGAGCATGTTGCCCGCCACCGAGAACGCTTCACCCGCTGTGGCTCCGCACCATTCGACGCACGCGCTGCCGGTGTGCGCAAACGTGCGGCCGCCGGCGGACACCGCATGAACCTGCCGATGCTCGCGCCCGCCGTCTTCGGCGGTCACGGCAGCAATCGCCTCCTGGGGCGAGCGGCCCGCTTCCAGCGCATCCAGCACGCGCGGCCCATACATCGGGTTGACCAATGCCTGCGTCGCGACGGCGCCGATGCCGCTGCGGATGTGCAGGCACAGGGCGCCTACCGCGAAGAAGCGGCTTGCGATCGCGATTCCCAGCGCGCCGGAGCCGTCACGAGCGACGATCGACCAGGTCATGGGTCGTTAGCATAGTACCGATCAGGGCTTCGAGTCGATGACCTCGGCCGCAGTGCGGAAAGCGTCCACCGCCGCGGGAAACCCGCAATAGACGCTCGCGTGCAGGAAGATCTCCTGCAGTTCTTCCGGCGTGACGCCGTTGTTGAGCGCGCCGCGCACGTGGATCTTCAGTTCGTGCATGCGCCCGAGCGCCACGAGCATGGACACGGTGACGATGCTGCGCGTTTTCAGGTCGATTCCCTTGCGCTGCCACGTGTTGCCCCAGGCGTTCTTCGTCACCAGCTCCTGCAGCGGCTCGTTGAATTTCGTTGCCTTGTCGAGGGCGTTCTGGACGTAGTCGTTGCCCAGGACTTTGCGGCGCGTGACGAGGCCGGCTTGGGTGACGGGGTCGTTCGAAAGTTCCATGCTGTGCTCCTTGGTGTCTGCGGGATGGCGACAGGATAATCCGCACATGAACCGCTATCCCATGCCCGAGCTCAAGGACGTGCCCGAGGACATCCGCCAGCGCATCCTTGAGGTGCAGGAAAAGGCCGGCTTCGTGCCGAATGTGTTCCTCGCATTCGCGCGGCGGCCGGCCGAATGGCGCGCGTTCTTCGCGTACCACGATGCGCTGATGACGCCCGAAGTCGCCGGGCGCGAAAGCGGCCTCACGAAAGGCGAGCGCGAAATGATCGTGACCACGACGAGTGCGGCGAACAACTGCCTGTATTGCGTCGTCGCGCACGGCGCGATCCTGCGCATCTACGAAAAGAAGCCGCTGGTGGCGGACCAGGTGGCGGTGAACTACCGCAAGGCCGACATCTCGCCGCGGCAAAAAGCGATGCTCGACTTCGCGATGAAAGTCTGCCTGCGCTCGCACGAAGTGGAAGACAGCGACTTTGCGGCGCTGCACGCCCACGGTTTCACCGATGAAGATATCTGGGACATCGCCGCGATCACCGCGTTCTTCGGGCTGTCGAACCGGATGGCGAGCTTCTCGAACATGATGCCCAACCCGGAGTTCTATTTGATGGGACGGGTGCCGAAGGCCAAAACCTGAACACGGACAGCCGGACGCGTTTCAGCCGGAAACGAGTTTCCGGATTCGCTCCGGCAGCGGCACGGACTTCTGCTTCGTGTAGTCGGCCCAGACGATCGTCGCGCCGCCGCTGGCGTACACGGCGTCCGGTTCTTCCACCTTCGTCATCGTCGTCCAGCTCTCGAAGCTGGTCCGCCCCGCGTCGCTCACATACATGCGGGCGAGGACATCCGCCGGGTACTCGAACTGCCGGTGAAACGTGCAGAACGCATTGATGATCACCAGCCCTTCCACGGTTTGCGGACCCAGCGATTCACCGAACGAGCGCAGCCACTCGAGCCGCACGATCTCCATGAAGCGGAAGTAATTGGTGTTGTTGACATGGCCCATTGCGTCCATGTCGCCCCAGCGGATGGGGAAGGTCATCTCGAAGACGAGCTTCTTCTGTTCGGGCAGGTCGAAGCGCATCGCGCGCTAGATCCCGAAGCCGTCGTCCGCGGCGATGACGGCGCCATTGATGAAGTGGCTTTCGCTGCTTGCCAGCAGCACCACCAGCGCATCCAGGTCCTGCGGCGTGCCCACGCGCTTGCGCGGAAGCATCTGCATCAGTTTCTTGCCCTGCTCGGTTTCCCAGTGGCGGTGGTTGATCTCGGTGTCGATGTAGCCGGGGCAGATCGCGTTCACGTTGATTTCGAAACGGCCCCACTCCAGCGCCATTGCCTTGGTCATCTGGATGACGGCCGCCTTGCCCATGGCGTACGCGCCGAGTTGCGCGAGCGGCCGGATGCCCGCCATCGACGCGATGTTGATGATGCGGCCCCCTGTATAGGTGCCGGGCGCGGCGCCCTTCGCACGCGCGAGCATGCGCTTGCCGACCTCCTGTGCCACGAAGAAGGCACCTTTGACGTTCGTGTCGAAGACATAGTCGTAGTCTTCCTCGCTCACGTCCTGGATGCGCTGCGTGGTGCTCACACCGGAATTGTTCACGAGGATGTCGATGGAGCCGACCTCGGTCTCGGCGTGCGCGACGGCGGCGCGGATGCTGGCGAGGTCCGTCACGTCCATCACCACCACGTGCGCATCGCCGCCCTCGCCTTCGATGCGCGCGCGCAGCTCCTTGAGCTTTTCGACGCGGCGCGCCGCGAGGACCACGGCTGCGCCGGCGCGGGCCAGCGTACGCGCGAACTGCGCGCCCAAGCCGCTGGACGCACCCGTCACCAGTGCGACGCGGCCGGATAGATCGATGCTGTAGCTCACGAGAGTCTCCTGCCTAAAATGTCGGGCGACCGAAAACTATTATCACGCGGCCCACCGAAAGAACTCCATGACGCACGACGAAATCCTGGCGCAATACGGTCCCCGCGAAGCAATGGAGTACGACGTGGTCATCGTTGGCGGCGGCCCGGCGGGCCTGGCAACAGCGATCCGCCTGAAGCAGCTTGCATCTCAGCGCGGCACCGATGTCTCTGTGGTCGTGCTGGAAAAAGGCTCCGAGCCGGGCGCGCACATCCTCTCCGGTGCGGTGGTGGACCCGCGCGCACTGGGCGAACTCATCCCGGACTGGAAGGAAAAGGGCGCGCCGCTGAACCAGCCCGTCACCGGCGATGCGATGGTGTTCCTGTTCGAGGGCGACCGCTCGCTGCGAGTGCCGAACTTCGCGCTGCCGAAGATCTTCGCGAACCACGGCAATTACATCGTGAGCCTGGGCAACGTGGTGCGCTGGCTCGCGCAGCAAGCCGAGGCATTGGGTGTCGAAATCTTCGCCGGGTTTCCCGCCGCGGAAATCCTGTATGACGCACAGGGGGCGGTCAAAGGTGTCGCGACAGGGAACATGGGCGTCGGCAAGGACGGCCAGCCGACGGGCAGTTTCCAGCTCGGCATGGAGCTGCACGCGAAGTACACGATCTTCGCGGAAGGCTGCCGCGGGCATCTGGGCCGCCAACTGCTCGCGAAGTTCAAGCTGGACGAAGGGCGGGACCCGCAAGCGTATGGCCTGGGCGTGAAGGAGCTGTGGGAAATCGACCCGAAAAAGCACGAGGCCGGCTTCGTGCTGCATACCGCGGGGTGGCCGCTGCAGAGCGACACCTACGGCGGCGCTTTCCTGTACCACATGGAAGGCAACCTGGTGTCGCTGGGCTTCATCACCGGCCTCGACTACCAGAACCCCTACATCAGCCCCTTCGAGGAGATGCAGCGCTGGAAGACCCACCGCAACATCCGCTGGTACCTCGAAGGCGGCAAGCGCATCTCGTACGGTGCGCGCGCGATCACCGCGGGCGGCATCCTGTCGTTGCCCAGACAGGTTTTTCCCGGTGGAGCACTCGTCGGTGACGATGCGGGTTACCTCAATGCAGCGCGCATCAAGGGAAGCCACGCGGCCATCAAGAGCGGCATGCTCGCGGCCGATGCCGCGTACGACGCGGTCACGTCGGGCCGCCAGCGCGATGAACTCACGGCCTATCCCGAAGCGTTCGAGAAGAGCTGGCTGCACGACGAGCTCAACCAGTCCCGCAATTTCAAGGCGTGGTTCAAGAAGGGGCTGTGGCCCGCCACGATCATGAACGGCATCGAGCACAAGCTCCTGCGCGGCCACGTGCCGTGGACCTTGCATCGCCACAAGCCCGACTACGCATCGATCGAGCCCGCTGCGAAGTTCAAGCCGATCGCGTACCCCAAGCCCGACGGCAAGCTCACGTTCGACCGGCTGTCGTCGGTGTTCATCTCCAACACGAACCACTCCGAAGACCAGCCGCCTCACCTCACGTTGAAAGACCCGTCTGTTCCGGTGCAGGTGAACCTTGCCAGGTACGCCGGGCCGGAGCAGCGCTACTGCCCTGCCGGCGTATACGAGTTCGTCGCCGCGGAAGGAGGCGGCGAACGCCTGCAGATCAACGCGCAGAACTGCGTGCACTGCAAGACGTGCGACATCAAGGACCCGACGCAGAACATCGTATGGGTCACGCCCGAAGGCGGCGGCGGCCCCAACTACGTGAACATGTAGGCGAGCGATGGCAGCGGCCCGCATCTACCAAGGCAAGTGGGTGCTGGTCAAATTGCCGCTGGCGGTGCTCGCGCTCGCGGCCATGGCGTGGTTGTGGTTCGCGTGCTGGCCGTTGCCGCCTTCGGAGCTGACGATCAGCTCCGGCCTGCCCGAAGGCGTTTACCACCAATACGCCCAGCGTTACTCCGAAATCTTTGCGCGCGAAGGCATCGGCCTGGACGTCGCGGCCTCCGAAGGCTCCGAAACCAACCTCCAGCGGTTGCGCGGACTGGCGCAGCCGCGCGCGGACCTCGCCTTCGTGCAGGGCGGCCTGGGATTCGATCCCGGCGAGCGGTCCGCGGGCGCCCGCATCGAGACGATCGCGCGAGTCGACACCGAGCCGCTCTGGATCTTCGCGCGCTCGCCGCTCGATTCGCTCGAGCAGCTGCGCAACCTGCGCGTGTCGCTGGGCCCTAAAGGCAGCGGGACACGCAAGCTTGCACTGGCGCTGTTGCGCCAGGTGCGCATGGATGCGGGCGACCTGATCGAAACCGATGTCTCCGGCCTGCCCGCGGCGCAGGCATTGCAGCAGGGCGCGCTCGACGTGCTGCTGATGGTCTCGGCGCCGCAATCGCCTGTCGTGCGCGAGCTGCTGCGGTCTCCGGGCGTCGCGCTCGTGCAGTTGAAGCGCAGTACGGCGCTCATCGAACGCCTGCCTTACTTGCAGCTGCGCCTGTTGCCGCGCGGCTCGATCGACCCGGCGGCCCGATTGCCCGCCCGGGACGTTGCGCTCCTCGTCACGACGACCAGCCTCGTCGCGCGTGCCGACCTGCACCCGGCACTGCAGCGCCTCGCCGCGGAGGTCGCGCGCGAAGTGCACTCGGGGCCCAGCCCGTTCCATCGCGCGGGGGACTTCCCCGCCCTGCGCCGCATCGAGTTCCCGGCCTCTGCGGAAGCCCGCCGCACACTCTTGTCGGGCCGGCCGTGGCTCGAGGAGCAGCTGCCCTTCTGGCAAGCGCAGGTCGCCTTGCGCGTGCTCGTGATCTGCCTGCCCATTGCGCTCGTTGCATGGTGGCTCGCGCACACGATCCCCGCGTACCTGCGCTGGCTGCTGGAAAGCCGCATCGCGCGGTGGTATGGCGAGCTCAAATTCATCGAGCACGACCTGGCGAACCAGTCGATGAGCGGCATGGAGCGCATCCGCTCGCTCCAGCGCCTGGAGACGATCGAAAAGAACATGCGCGACTTCCCCACGCCGCCCGACCTGATGGCGCGGTGGTTCACGTTGCGCGAGCACGTCGAGTTCGTGCGCGCGCGGCTTTATCGCGGCAAGGGGCGCTAGATGCAGCTGTACCGCCGCCGCTGGGGCCTGTTCTACCTGCCAGTCGTGGGCGCTGCCGCCGTTGCAATCGCGGCGGCGGCGCACTGGTTGTTCCCGCTGCCGCCGCGCGCCTTGGTTGTCGCGGTCGGCGTGCCCCAAGGAGGCTACGACCGCCTTGCGGAGCAATACCGCGGAGAACTGGAGCGGCGAGGCATCATGATGGAAGTCGAGACAAGCGCCGCCGGGGCGCTGGGGCCGCTGCAGCGGCTGGCGGTGGCCAGCGATCCGGCCCAGGCGGGCTTTGCGCACGGCCTGCTTGCGGAACGCGGCCCCGAAGCTCCCGTGCATGCGCTGGCCGTCACAGGCAAGCAACCGGTGTGGATCTTCACGCGTGCTCCCAACGTCACGTCGATTGGCGGCTTGCGCGGCATGCGCATCGTCGCGGGCCCGCTCGGCGGCGCGACGCGGCAAGTCGCGGAAATGCTCCTGGCGCAGTCCCTCCTGAAACCGACGGACGTGACGTGGAGCGAAACGACGGGCATCACGGGCGCCACCGAACTGCTCGACCAGCACGCGGAAGCATTCGTGACGATCGGCAGCGGCGACGCGCCGACCGTGCGCTTGCTCAGCCGCGCGCAAGGGATCTCGATTCTCGGGCTCGAACGCGCGGATGCACTTGCCGCGCGGGAACCCCGCCTGTCGTCGTTCGTGTTGCCCGAAGGGGCCATCGAGTTGCGCGGCGACGTGCCGCCCCACGACCTGACGATGCTCTACACGGGCACGCACCTGCTCGTGCGCAGCGAGATGCATCCCGCATTGCAGCGCGCACTGCTCGACGCCGCGATGGAAATCCATTCCGTGCCGACCTTCCTGCAGCGGCAGAACGAGTACCCGGACTTCCACACCGACTTTCCGCTGTCCCCGGTGGCGCAGCACTATTCACACGGCGACCGCCCGTGGCTGGAATCGGCGCTGCCCTACTGGTGGGCGCAGCTGGCCGAGCTCGTCCTGTTTGCGGTGCTGCCGATCCTGGCGCTGGCGTTCCTCGCACTTATCTGGATTCCGCGCATCTTCAGCTTGCGCGTCGACGCCTTGCTGGCACGCTATTACGGCGAGCTGAACTTCCTCGAACGCGACGTCGACGTCGCGGTGAGTGACGAGCCGATCCGCATCAAGCAACTCATCGAACACCTCGACCAGATGGAGCTGCAGGTTGCATCGCTCGACATCCCCGATCGATTCGCCGACCGCTGGTACACGCTGCGCCAGCATCTGGTGCACGTGCGCGAAAGGCTGCTCGTCACCCGCGCCCGGTAGGGCGGCGCGCTGGCGATACAATCCGGCCCGTCAGGAGAGAGCTGCGTGCCGTCAGCGCAGCCGCCGAAGGCGCAGGCGACAAGCCGAACGCTCAGGCACCCAGGACTGACAAAGGAAAATTCGTTTTCCTCACCCAGCTGGAGAGAGGCCATCTTTTGGCCCACCGAAGGAGCAAACCCTGTAACGGGTGAATCTCTCAGGTAAAGCGGACAGCAGGGCAGCCCCCACGGTGATGGTGCGTGGTTACCATGGGGTTCGCAGCCTTGACGGAGAGCCGCTTGACCGCCTCGACCGAAGATCAGCTCCTCAAGACGCCGCTGCATGCCTTGCATGTGGAACTCGGCGCACGGATGGTTCCCTTTGCCGGCTATTCGATGCCGGTGCAATATCCCGCTGGCCTGATGGCCGAACACCGCCACACGCGCGACTCTGCGGGGCTCTTCGACGTTTCCCACATGGGGCAGTTGCGCCTCGTGGGCAGCGATGCGGCCGCAGCGTTCGAAACCTTGATGCCGGTCGACGTGACCGGGCTCGCGCAAGGAAAGCAGCGCTATGGGCTGCTGCTCACCGACGCGGGCACCATCATCGACGACCTGATGTTCGTCAACCGCGGCAATGACCTCTTCGTGATCGTCAACGGCGCGTGCAAGGCAGGAGACATCGCGCACATCAAGTCCCGGATCGGCATGCGCTGCGAGGTCATCACGGTGCCCGAGCGTGGACTGCTCGCGCTGCAAGGGCCCAAGGCCGTCGATGCGTTGCAGAGACTCGTGCCGGGTGTCGAGAAACTCGTGTTCATGACCGGCGGCGCGTTCGACTGGAACGGGGCCGACCTGTTCATCACGCGCAGCGGCTATACCGGCGAAGACGGCTTCGAGATCTCGGTGCACGAAGCGAAAGCCGATGCCTTCGCTCGCGCCTTGCTCGCGCAACCCGAGGTCAAGCCGGCCGGCCTGGGTGCGCGCAACTCGCTGCGGCTCGAAGCCGGCCTGTGCCTTTATGGCAATGACATCGACACGACGACCACGCCCGTCGAAGCCCAGCTCAACTGGGCGATGCAGAAAGCGCGCCGCACGGGTGGCGCTCGGGCGGGCGGCTTTCCGGGGGCCGACACGGTCCTTGGCCAGCTCGACGGGGCCGTGCCGCTGCAGCGCAAGCGCGTCGGCCTGGTCGCGCTGGAGCGTGTCCCCGTGCGCGAACACACCGAACTGCAGGACGCCGGGGGCCGGCGCATTGGGGAAATCACCAGCGGGCTGCTCGGTCCCACCATCGACAAGCCGATTGCGATGGGATACGTTGACAGCTCGTGCGCGGCTGTGGGCACGCGCGTGAACGCCATGGTGCGCGGCAAGGCCGTTCCCATGGAGGTCGCAGCGATGCCCTTCGTGCCGAACCGATACCACCGCGGCTGAACAAGACCGAACCTTCTCCAGGAGAAAACGCATGACCGTCAAGTACACGAAGGATCACGAATGGATCCAGCTCGAAGACCACGAGGCCGCGGTCGTCGGCATCACGCTGCACGCGCAGGACGCGCTGGGTGACGTGGTGTTCGTCGACCTGCCCGAGGTGGGCCGCGCCTACAAGATGGGCGAGGCGTCCGGCGTGGTCGAATCCGTGAAAGCGGCGGCCGACGTGAACATGCCCATCGCCGGCGAAGTCACCGAAGTGAACGAGGAACTGCGCTCCACCCCGTCGCTGGCCAACACCGACCCGATGGGCAACGGCTGGTTCTTCAAGATCCTGATCAAGGACATGGCGGAATTCGACCAGCTGATGGACGAGCCGGATTACGCGAAGTTCGTGAAATCGACGCAATGAGGTTGTCATTGCGGGCTTGACCCGCAATCCAGCGTCTTATCGACGCAAGCCACTGGATGCCGGGTCAAGCCCGGCATGACATGGTTCAAGTTCCACGGAGTCCCCTTCCCATGCTGATGCCTGCCGCCCGCCCGCTTGGCGAGCTCGAGAACCCTGCCGAATTCATCCCCCGCCACATCGGCATCGGCGAAGCCGACGAGAAGCACATGCTCTCGGTCATCGGCGAAGCGTCGCGCCGCGCGCTGGTCGATTCCATCGTGCCGCGATCGATTGCGCGACGCGACGCGATGAAGCTGCCGCCGCCGGCCGGCGAAGCGCAGGCGCTCGCGGAGCTGCGTGCCATCGCCAACAAGAACCAGGTGTACAAGAGCTTCATCGGGCAAGGCTATTACGGCACCTTCACTCCGCCCGTCATCCTGCGCAACATCCTCGAGAACCCCTCCTGGTACACGGCGTACACGCCTTACCAGGCCGAGATCAGCCAGGGCCGCATGGAAGCGCTGGTGAATTTCCAGACGATGGTGTGCGACCTGACGGGCATGGCGATCTCGAATGCGTCGATGCTCGATGAGGCCACCGCGGCCGCGGAAGCGATGACCCTCGCGAAGCGCAGCGTGAAGAGCAAAAGCAATGTGTTCGTCGTGGCGGGCGACTGCCATCCGCAGACGATCGAAGTGATCCAGACCCGCGCGAAGCCGCTGGGCATCGAGATCAGGCTCGCGAATTCGGCAGAACAGTGGGACGAGGCACTGGCGGGCGACTACTTTGCCGTGCTGATCCAGTATCCCGTGACGAGCGGGGGCATCCACGACGTGCGCGCCGACGTGGCGAAGGTGCACGCGAAAGGCGCGGCCTTCGTCGTCGCGGCCGACCTGCTCGCACTCACGCTGCTCACGCCGCCGGGAGAATGGGACGCGGACATCGTCTGCGGCACCACGCAGCGATTCGGCATGCCGATGGGGGCCGGTGGGCCGCACGCGGCGTTCCTTGCTTGCCGCGATGAATTCAAGCGCTCGCTGCCGGGGCGGCTCGTCGGCGTCAGCGTCGACACGCACGGCAACCCTGCGTATCGCCTCGCGCTGCAGACGCGCGAGCAGCACATCCGCCGCGAGAAAGCCACGTCGAACATCTGCACGGCCCAGGTGCTGCCTGCGGTCGTTGCGAGCATGTACGCCGTGTACCACGGGCCGCAAGGCCTCAAACGCATCGCGCAACGCGTAGCGAGCTACACCGCGATTCTCGCCAAGGGCCTCGAACAGCTGGGTCATGCGCCGCGCGACCGGGGCGCCTTCGACACGCTGTCGCTCCACACCGGCGATGAAACGGAACAACTCGTCGCGCGCGGGCATGCCATGCGCGCGAACCTGCGCATCTCGTGGCCGGGCTTCATCTCGATCTCGCTCGACGAAACCACCACGCGCTCCGACATCGAACTCATCTGGAAGATCTTCGCCAAGCCGAACCAGGCGCTGCCGGAGATCGCGAAGTTCGAAAAAGGCATCGACTCGCTGATCCCGCAGGAATTGCGCCGCACCAGCGCCTTCCTCACGCACGCCGTTTTCAACACGCACCATTCCGAGACGGGGATGCTGCGCTACATGCGTTCGCTGTCGGACAAGGACCTTGCCCTTGACCGCTCGATGATTCCGCTGGGCAGCTGCACGATGAAGCTCAATGCGACCAGCGAGATGATCCCCATCACCTGGCCGGAGTTCGCGCATGTGCACCCGTTTGCACCTGCGGACCAATTGCAAGGCTATGCGCAGCTCGATGCGCAACTGCGCGACTGGCTTTGCCAGGCAACGGGCTATGCCGGCATCAGCCTGCAGCCCAACGCGGGCTCGCAAGGCGAATACGCCGGCCTGCTCGCAATCAAGGCGTGGCACGAAAGCCGCGGCGACACGCACCGCAACGTCTGCCTGATCCCCTCTTCGGCGCACGGCACCAATCCCGCGAGCGCGCAGATGGCGGGCATGCAAGTCGTCGTGACGGCATGCGACGAGAACGGCAACGTCGACATGGGCGACCTGCGCGCGAAGTGCGTGCAGCACAAGGACAACCTGGCCTGCGTGATGATCACGTACCCATCGACGCACGGCGTGTTCGAGATGCAGGTCAAGGAGCTGTGCGCCATCGTGCACGAGCACGGCGGGCGCGTGTATGTCGACGGCGCCAACATGAACGCGCTCGTGGGCGTCGCGGCGCCGGGCGAGTTCGGCGGCGACGTGAGCCACCTCAACTTGCACAAGACTTTCTGCATCCCGCACGGCGGCGGAGGCCCCGGTGTCGGGCCCGTCTGCGTCGTCGAGGACCTCGTCCCATTCCTGCCGGGACACGAATCGGGGGGCATCAAGGGGCACGCTGTCGGAGCGGTTTCGGCTGCGCCGCTCGGCAACGCCGCAGTGCTCCCGATCAGCTGGATGTACTGCCGCATGATGGGCGCCGAGGGCCTGAAGCTCGCCACCGAGACGGCGATCCTCTCGGCCAACTACATCAGCGTGCGGCTGCGCGACCACTACCCCACGCTGTACGCCAGCGAGAACGGCCACGTGGCGCACGAATGCATCCTCGACCTGCGTCACCTGAAAGAAACGAGCGGCGTGATGGCCGAAGACGTCGCCAAGCGATTGATCGACTATGGCTTCCATGCGCCGACACTGTCCTTCCCGGTCGCGAACACGCTGATGGTCGAGCCGACGGAAAGCGAAACGCTCGAGGAAATCGACCGCTTCATTGAAGCCATGATCGCCATCCGCAACGAGATCCGCAAAGTCGAACGCGGCGAATGGCCGCAGGAGGACAACCCGCTGAAAAACGCGCCCCACACGGCGGCGTCGCTGCTCAGGGGCGAGTGGAACCACGCGTATCCGCGCGCAGCGGGTGCAGCGGTGCTCGACGAACGGCGTCACGCGAAGTACTGGCCGCCCATCGGCCGGGTGGACAACGTCTACGGCGACCGCAACCTGTTCTGCAGCTGCGTGCCCCTCGCTTCGTACGAGGACTGAAGGCGCGCGATCGACACGACGCTTGCGTTCGTGATCCTCGGGGCCGCGCTCGCCGGCTTCGTGCAAGGCCTTTCGGGTTTCGGTTTCAGCCTCACCGCGATGTCGATCTGGGCGTGGACGCTCGATCCGCGCCTTGCGGCGCCGCTCGCGGTGTTCGGCGGCCTTGCAGGGCAGATCATCGGTGTGTTCTCGGTGCGGCGCGGTTTCGAATTCGCGCGCCTTGCGCCCTTCGTCGTCGGCGGCCTCGCGGGTTTGCCGATCGGCGTGTGGCTCCTTCCGCGGCTCGACGTCCCGCTCTTCAAGCTGGTGCTCGGCGGCTTCCTCGTGATCGCCTGCCCCCTCATGCTCTTCGCCGAGCGGCTGCCGCGCATCACGCACGGCGGGCGGTTCGCTGATGCCGTCGCGGGTGCCGCGGGCGGAGTGATGGGCGGGCTCGGGGGCTTCACGGGCGTCGTGCCGACACTGTGGTCCACCCTGCGCGGCTGGGAGAAGGACACGCAACGCGCGGTCATCCAGAACTTCAATCTCGCGATGCTCACGGTCACGTTCGCCGGCTACCTCGCGACGGGCATCGTCACCGCAGCGCAGTGGCCGATGCTGCTCGCCGTGTTGCCCGCGATGGTGCTGCCGGCACTCGCGGGCGCGCGGCTGTACAAGCGGATCAGCGCCGCCGCGTTCCGGCGCGTGATCCTCGTGCTGCTGACTTTGTCGGGCGCGGCGTTGCTTGCGCTCTAACGCACTTCGGCGATCGGCAGCCGCACGACGAACAGCGCGCCGCGGCCTTCGCCTTCGCTGTGCGCCTCGATTTCCCCACCGTGCAGCTCGACAAGCTGTCTCGCGATCGCCAGGCCCAGCCCCAGGCCGTTGTGCGAGCGCGCTGTCGACGGGTCCTGCCTGAAGCGGTCGAACACGTGCGGAAGGAAGCTCGCGGAGATGCCGACGCCTTCGTCGCGCACACCGATCACCGCCCAGCCTCGCGAGCGCTTGAGCGTGATCTCGATCGCGCCGCGCTCCGGCGTGAACTTCACGGCATTGGTGAGCAGGTTGCCCAGCACCTGTTGCAGCCTCGTCGCATCGCCGCGCACCGGTCCGGCCTTCGTGTCGAAACTACTGGAGATGCGCAACCCTTTTTCGGCAGCGGCGGGCACGACTGAATTCACCGCCGCTTCGATGAAGCCCCGTGGATCGAGCGGCTGAATGTCCAGCGACATGCGGCTGTTCGCGACGCGCGTCATGACGAGCAGGTCCTCGATCAATTTCATCTGCACGTGCGCGCTCTGCTCGATCACGGTCAGGGCATTGCCGAACTCTTCCATCGTGCCGCGCTCGCGCACCATGTGCGCCCAGCCCAGGATGGCCGCCAGCGGCGCGCGCAACTCGTGCGCGACCATCGCGAGGAATTCATCCTTGGTCCGGGCCACCTGCTGGGCGTCGCGACGCTCGCTTCGCGCAGCCGCCAGCTCCGCCTGCAGCCGGTGCACCTGCGCCCGGAGCGCTTCGAGTTCGCCCTGCGCGTGCACGTTCATGCGTGCATCCCCCATGTTTCGGGGGCTTGGCGCGTGTCATCATGTTTGCAGACCGGAGGGAGCGTCCGCTTGCCGCTCAAAGCATTCGTCGTCGAAGACAATCTTTCGATCCGCGAGAGCCTCGTCGAGGCCCTGGCCGAACTCGCCGACGTGCAGACGCGCGGCGTCGCAGCGACCGAGAAGGCGGCGGTCGCGTGGCTCACGAACCCCGGCAATGAGTGGGACCTCGCCATCGTCGACCTGGTGCTGGAACCCGGCGGCAATGGCTTCGGTGTGTTGCGTGCGGTGCGCGGGCGTGGTCCGCAAAAAAAGGTCGCCGTGCTGACCGGGACAGCGAACCCCGACGTGCGCAAGGAATGCGAAGCGTTGGGCAGTGACGGCGTCTTCGACAAATCCATGGAAACCGATGCGCTGATCGACTGGTGCCTCGCGCAATCGCAGTCGGCCGGCCGCAACAATCCTTAGTACTACCCATTGTGTCGACGCCGCACGGCACCGTTGTGTAGGACTTCGCGCTGACCCGCCCGCGCCCGCGTTGGTTGACCCGCTCAACCGGGCCAAAAGCGCACCGTGCGAGAATCCGCGCCGAAGCGCGGCCCGCAGCCAAACATGAACCCCTCGATCGTCGTGATCGACGACAACCCGGACCATCTGGAACTCACGTTGATGGCACTCCGCGAGTGCTGCGACGCGCGTGAGGTGCACACCTGCGCCGACGGCGCCGAAGCGCTCGATTACCTGTTTGCCCGCGGCAAACATGAGGGCCGCGACGTGAGGCACCAGCCGCGCCTGGTCATCCTCGACATGAAGCTCGTGCGCATGAACGGCCTCGATGTGCTCAAGGCGCTGCGACAGGACGCGCGCACATCCGCGATTCCCGTCGTCATGCACTCGTCGTCGACCGAGAAGGCCGACATCGCTGCGTGCTACGCGCATGGTGCGAACAGCTACGTCCGCAAGGCCACCGACTACGACGAGCTGCGCCGCAAGATGCGGCAGGTGCACGACTTCTGGCTGACGGTGAACGAGCGGCTTCGTCCCGCCTAGTCAAGCCGTCGCGGATTCGCCGGCGATCTGGCGCAGCGCTTGTTCGAACACTTCCGGCGGCTGGCCGCCCTGGATCAGGTGGCGGTCGTTCACGATCACCGCGGGCACGGCGTGAATGCCGTGCGATTGGTAGAACTCTTCCTGCTCGCGTACGTCCTGCGCGTACTCGTCGCCCGCAAGGATTTCGGCGGCGCGTTGCGCATCCAGGCCCGCCTCCTTTGCTGCGTCGACCAGCACGTCGGTGTCTTCCGGCGCGCGGCCATCGGTGAAGTACGCCTTGAACAGCGCCTTCTTCAGCGCGAGCTGCTTGCCCGCATCCTCGATGCCCGCCCAATGCAACAGCCGATGCGCGTTGAACGTGTTGTAGATGCGGTCGCGCCCTTCCTTGCGGAAATCGAAGCCCACCGACGCGCCACGCTCGCGGATCGCGTCGCGCGCGGCCTGCTGCTGCTCGCGCGTGGTGCGGTACTTCTGCGTGAGATGCTCCGTGATGTCCTGCCCGCCCGGTGGCATCGCGGGGTTCAGCTCGAAAGGCTGGAAGTGCACTTCGGCGCCGACGTCGCCCTTGAGCTTGTCGAGCGCGGCTTCCAGCGATGCGAGGCCGATCGCGCACCAGGGGCAGGAGACGTCGGAGACGAAATCGATCTTGAGCGGAGCGTTCATGGGTGTACTTTAGATGCGGCTGATGAACCCTGCGACCAACCCGGCAAATTCCTCCGGCTGCTCGACTGCGCTCAGGTGAGCCGCGGAAATCGTCGCCAGTTCGGCCCCCGAAATCGCATTGCAGATCGCGCGTGACATCTCGATCGGTGCGACCTCGTCCTGCGTACCCGCGATCACCAACGTAGGGCAGCCGACCAGGGGGTTGGTCGCGAAGAAGTCGATGCCGGAGATCGCTTCGCAAAACGCCGCGTACGACTTCGGGTTCATGGCTTCGACGGTCGTGCGCAGCTGCGCCATGCGCGCGTTGTGCGCCGGGTTGTCGCGCCACGAGCGCGTGAACCAGCGGGGCATGACCGAGTCGGCAATCGCGCCCATGCCGAGATTCAGCGCGGTTTCGATCCGCGAGCGCCACATGCCGCGCGACGTTTCATCGTAGCGGCTCGATGAGTTGGCCACGACGATGCTGTTGATGATCTCGGGATGACGCACTGCAATCTGCTGCGCGACCATGCCGCCCATCGAAAGACCGACGAAGTGAACTTCGCCGCTGGTTTCGCTGCGGATCAGTTCGGCCGCCTCGTCGGCAAGTTCTTCGATCGTGACGCGCCCGGCGCCCGGCCCGGACTTGCCATGCGCGCGATGGTCGTACCGCAGCACTGTGAAGCCCTTCTTCAGCTGCTGCGTGACTTCGTCCCACACACCCAGGTCGCAGCCGAGCGCGTGCGCAAGCACGATCGTCGGCCCGCTGCCTTCCTTGGTGAAATTCAGTTGCGGCATCGCGGCTCCCTCCCAGGCGAACCGCAGTTATAGCGCTTTCAGGTCGCGATTTCGCCCGTGACCGGCAAGACGATGCCCGTGATGTAGCTTGCGCACACGGGCGCCGCCAGGAAGACATAGGCAGGCGCCAGTTCTTCCGGCTGCGCCGGCCGCTTGAACACCGTCTGCTTGCCGAAGTCCTTCACCGACTCCGGGTCCTTGTCCGCGGGGTTGAGCGGCGTCCAGACGGGGCCGGGGGCGACAGCGTTCACGCGAATGCCTTTTTCGATCAGGCTTTCGGCAAGCGAATACGTGAACGCAACGATCGCGCCCTTGGTGGACGAGTAGTCGAGCAACTGCGCGCTGCCGCGAAGCGCGACCACCGACGTCGTGTTGATGATGCTTGCGCCCTCCTTCATGTGCGGAACGGCTTCCCGGGCCATGTAGAAGTAGCCGAAGATGTTGGTGCGAAACGTTTCCTCGAGACGCTCGTCGGTGATGTCGGCGATCGACTTGGCGTGTTCCTGGAATGCTGCGTTGTTCACGAGGATGTCGAGATGCCCGAATTCCTTGACGGTTTTCTGGATGGCCTGCTTGCAGAAACCGGAATCCTTCACGTCGCCCGGAATCAACAGGCAGCGCCGGCCTTCCTTTTCGATCCAGCGTTTCGTTTCCCGGGCATCCTCATGCGCAGTGAGGTACACGATGGCGATGTCCGCGCCTTCGCGCGCGTAGAGCACGGCCACTGAACGGCCGATGCCGGAATCGCCGCCCGTGATGATCGCGACCTTGCCGTCGAGCTTGCCGCTGCCCTTGTAGTCGGGCGCGTCGAAGCGCGGCTTGATGTGCATCTGCTGCTCGATGCCGGGCTTGGCGTGATGCGGCTCATCGAGCGGCGGCTTGGGCTGCTCGCGCATGCCCGTCTGCGGCAGCTTGTCTTCCTTGGGGTCGCCCTGCTTCGCCTTGGCGTCCTGGTCTTTCCTGTCCTGCTCGCGCTGGATTTCGCGTTGCTTCTCGGCCGTGGCTTCGGCCTTTGCGTTGGGTTTTTTGTCCATGCACCTCAGACCGGGGCACTGGCTTGCGAGTTCCTTCTCAATGCCCATGCAGTCCACATCGCACCGGCGAAGTCGACAAGCCCGAACAGGATGAGCACCATCGGGCCGAGCCCGGTCACTGCGAACGCACAGAGGAACACGAACACTGCAACGCGTACCCCAACCGTCCACCGGATGTACACCTGCAGCTCCGCAATCGAGCCGAGCGCGTCGAGCGTGCCGATCACGAGCACGAGCATGCCGACCACGCGGATCCACACCTCGCTCGTGGGCGCAATGCGGAACAGGCCCAGGACGAAATTCGGCGCGAGCACCAGCAACGCCCCGAGCAACAACAGGTAGATCGCAAAGACGAACAGCGACTTCGCCGGAGCGCTCAGGTCGTTGAACGGCGTGGGCTTCACTGCGACGAAGCGGGGATGGCCTTCAGCGGCGGCACCACGTCGCCGTTCTGCGCGCGCTGGCGCAGCGCATGGTCCATCACGACGAGGGCGAGGAAAGCCTCGGCGATCGGCGTGGCGCGAATGCCGACACAGGGATCGTGGCGCCCCTTCGTCACCACTTCCGCCGGATTGCCGTGCACGTCCATGCTTTCGCGCGGGGAGATGATGGAGCTGGTCGGCTTGATTGCGATGGAGACTTCGAGGTCCTGGCCTGTGCTGATCCCGCCGAGCACGCCGCCTGCATTGTTCGTGCGAAAGCCTTGTGCCGTGGGCGAATCGCCGTGGGTGGTGCCGCGCTGCGTGACACTTGCAAAGCCAGCACCGATCTCCACGCCTTTCACTGCATTGATGCCCATCATCGCGTAGGCGATGTCGGCATCGAGCCGGTCGAACAGGGGCTCGCCCAATCCTGGCGGGACGTTGCTTGCCATCGCGCGGATGCGCGCGCCGCAAGAGTCGCCCGCCTTGCGCAAGCTGTCCATGTACGCCTCCAGATGCGACACGTCTGCCACGGGTGCGAAGAACGGATTGTTCGGCACGTGATCCCAGCTCTCGAACCCGATTTCGATCTCGCCGACCTGCTGCATGCATCCGCGGAACTGCGTGCCGTACTTCAGTGCAAGCCACTTCTTCGCGACCGCGCCCGCCGCGACCATCGGCGCGGTCAGGCGAGCGGACGCACGGCCGCCGCCCCGCGGGTCGCGCAAGCCGTATTTCTGCAGGTAGGTGTAGTCGGCGTGGCCGGGGCGGAACATCTGGGCAATTTCCGAATAGTCCTTGCTGCGCTGGTCCACGTTGCGGATCAACAGGCAGATCGGCGTGCCCGTCGTCTTGCCTTCGTACACGCCCGAGAGGATCTCGACCTGGTCCGGCTCCTGCCGCTGCGTCACGTGACGGCTCGTGCCGGGACGGCGCCGATCGAGGTCCGGCTGGATGTCGGCTTCGGACAGCTCCATGCCCGGAGGGCAGCCATCGATCACGCAGCCGATCGCGGGCCCGTGCGACTCGCCGAAATTGGTGACGGCAAAGAGCTTGCCGAAGGTGTTGCCGCTCATGCCGCCGATTATCCGACACGCCCGTGGGCGGTCATGCGCCAACAACCCCGGATCAAGCCCGGGGTGACAGCCGGGTCAAAGCTTCGCGTCCTGCTGCTGGTCCTGTTCCTCACCCGCGGGCCAGTCGCGGATGTAGGCCTTGAGCATGCGGTTCTCGAAGTTCTGGCTTTCGACGACGGCCTTGGCGACGTCATAGAAGCTGATGACGCCCATGAGCATGCGGCGGTCCATCACGGGCATGTAGCGCGCATGGCGCTCCAGCATCATGCGGCGGATTTCGTCGAGCTCCGTTTCCGACGTGCACGTGACGGGGTGGTCATCCATCGCGCTGCGCAAGGTCGTCGCACCGACGGTGCCGCCATTGCGCACGATGGCGACGATCACTTCGCGGAACGTGAGCATCCCCACCAGGTCGCCGTGTTCCATCACGACGAGCGAGCCGATGTCCTTTTCGGCCATGATCTCCACCGCCCGCGACAGCGGCTCGTCGGGACCGACGGTATAAAGCGTGTTGCCCTTGACTCGCAGGATGTCGCTGACTTTCATGGGTGTCTCCGGTCCGGGGGAGGTACGTTGAGGCCAATATAGCCCACAATCGAATGCGGTTCCATACCGCGTTCGCGAAGGAGAAACACCCGTGCCCGGCTACTCCGACCCCGGCTTCGACACGCTGGCGCTGCACGCCGGCGCCGCGCCCGATCCGGCGACTGGCGCCCGCGCGGTGCCGATCCACCTCACCACCTCGTTCGTCTTCGAATCGAGCGACCACGCCGCCGCCCTCTTCAACCTCGAGCGTTCGGGGCATGTGTATTCGCGCATCAGCAACCCGACCACGGCGGTGCTGGAGCAGCGCGTGGCCGCGCTCGAGAACGGCATCGGCTCGATCGCCACGGCAAGCGGACAGGCAGCGCTGCACCTGTCGATCGCCACGATCATGGGCGCGGGTTCGCACATCGTTGCGAGCACGGCGCTGTACGGCGGCTCGCAGAACCTGCTGCACTACACGATGCGGCGCTTCGGCATCGAGACCACGTTCGTGAAGCCGGGCGACATCGACGGCTGGCGCGCGGCGATCCGGCCCGAAACGAAATTGTTGTTCGGCGAAACGGTCGGCAACCCCGGACTGGACGTGCTCGACATCCCCACGGTCGCGCAGATCGCGCACGAAGCCCGCGTGCCGCTCTTGCTCGATTCGACTTTCACCACGCCTTACCTCATGCAACCGTTCGCGCATGGCGCGGACCTCGTGTACCACTCGGCGACGAAGTTCCTGTCGGGTCACGGCACCGTCATCGGCGGCGTGGTCGTGGACGGCGGCAGCTTCGACTGGGACGCGTCCGGCAGATTCGCGGAGCTTTCGAAGCCCTACGACGGCTTCCACGGCATGGTGTTCAGCGAGGAATCGACCGTGGGCGCCTTCCTGCTGCGCGCGCGCCGCGAAGGCCTGCGCGATTTCGGCGCATGCATGAGCCCTCACACCGCATGGCTCATCCTCCAGGGCATCGAGACATTGCCGCTGCGCATGGAAAAGCACATGGCCAACACACGCAAGGTCGTCGAATTCCTGGCGTCGCATCCCTTCGTCGGCAAGGTCGGCCACCCGATGCTCGAGTCGCATCCGAGCTACGCGCTCGCGCAGAAGCTGCTGCCGAAGGGCGCGGGCTCGGTCTTCAGCTTCGACATGAAGGGCAATCGCGAGCAGGGCAAGAAGTTCATCGAGACACTGAAGGTCTTCAGCCACCTGGCGAACGTCGGCGATTGCCGCTCGCTCGTCATCCATCCGGCGAGCACCACGCACTTCCGCATGACCGACGACGCGCTCGCGGGCGCGGGCATCGGCCAGGGAACGATCCGCTTGTCGATCGGCCTCGAGGACCCGGACGACCTGATCGACGACCTGAAGCGCGCGCTCAAGGCCGCGGAGAAGCATGTCCTGAGCAAGGTCGAAGGGGCGGCCTGACATGGAACTGATCGTCAACGGCGCGAAGACGTATTGCTACACGGGCGGCAAGGCCTTCGACAAGTCGAAGCCGACGGCCGTGTTCATTCACGGCGTGCTGTCGGACCACAGCGTGTGGATCCTGCAGACGCGCTACATGGCCAACCACGGCTGGAACGTGCTGGCGGTGGACTTGCCGGGGCATTGCAGGAGCGAAGGCGAAGCGCCCTCTTCCGTGGAAGAGGCAGCGGACTTCGTCGGCAGGCTGCTCGATGCCGCGCAAGTGGAGCGCGCGGCGCTCATCGGCCACAGCTGGGGATCGCTCATCGCCCTGGAAGCCGCGTCGCGGTTGAAGGAGCGCGTCTCGCATCTCGTCCTCGTGGGCACCGCGTTCCCGATGAAGGTATCACCCGCGTTGCTCGAATCGTCCCTGCACGAGCCCGAGAAGGCGATCAGGATGATCAACGTCTTCTCGCGCAACACGCTGGCGCCGCCGCCCTCCGCACTCGGGCCGGGCACGTGGGTGTATGGGACGTTCGTCGCGTTGAATCGCCGCGTGCTTCGCAGCAACCCGAAAGTTAACGTGTTCCATCGCGGGTTCAAGGCGTGCGACAGCTATGCCAACGGGGAAAACGCGATGGCGCAGGTCACGTGCCCGGTCCTGTTCCTGCTCGGCGCACAAGACCAGATGACGCAGGCGAAAGCCGCGCAACCGCTGATCGACAAGGCCAAGGCCGCGGGCAAGCAGTTCAAGGTGACGCATCTCGCGATGGGCCACCACCAGATGACCGAAACGCCGGACGAAGCGTTGTTCGCGATCCGCGATTTCCTCAAAGCTTGAGCGATGACACCGCAACGCGCGGCGGAAATTGCGTCGACGCTGGACCTGCGCGCGCTCCCGCCGGACTTCTACGCGAACCCCTTCCCGGTGTACGCGCGCCTGCGCGAGACCGAGCCCGTCAAGCGGCTGCCGGACGGCTCGTACTTCCTCACGCGCTATGCCGACCTTGTGGCGGTCTATCGCGACGCGCACACATTCAGCTCCGACAAGAAAGTGGAGTTCACGCCGAAGTACGGGGCGGGCTCCGCACTGCTCGAACACCACACGACCAGCCTCGTGTTCAACGACCCGCCGCTGCACACACGCGTGCGCAAGTTGATCATGGGCGCGCTCACCCGCCGCGCCATCTCCGGGATGGAGCCGGGGCTCGTGCGCCTGGTGGATTCGCTGCTCGATCGCATCGAAGGGAATGGCTCAGGTGACCTGGTCGAGGATTTCGCGTCCGCGATTCCCGTCGAAGTCATCGGCAACCTGCTGGGCGTGCCGCACGAAGACCGCGGCCCGTTGCGCGGCTGGTCGCTCGCGATCCTTGGCGCTCTGGAGCCCAGGCTCACGCCGGAGCAGGAAGCACTGGGCAACCGCAGCGCCGCGGAGTTCACTGCTTACCTGAAGGACCTCGTAGCGCACAGGCGCAAGAATCCCGGCGATCCGGAACACGACGTGCTCACGCGATTGATCCAGGGCGAAGGCGCCGGCGAGCAACTGTCGGAAAGCGAACTCCTCCAGAACTGCGTGTTCATCCTGAATGCCGGCCACGAGACCACGACGAACCTGATCGGCAATGCACTCGTGGCACTGCAGGAATGGCCGCAGGAGAAAGAGCGCCTGCTAGCCAAGCTGGACGCAACGCCGGCGGAGCCCGCAGCGCAGGAAAGCTTCATGACGCTGGCGGTGGACGAATTCCTGCGCTTCGAATCATCCAACCAGCTGGGCAACCGGCGCGCCGTGCACGCCTGCGAAGTCGGCCGCGTGCGCCTCGATCCCGGCGCGCTCGTGACGCTGTGCATCGGCGCCGCGAACCGCGACCCCGCGCAATTCGACGAGCCCGACACGCTCGACCTCACGCGCGAGAACAACCGCCATCTCGCTTTCGGTTTCGGAATCCACCAATGTGCCGGCTTGAGCCTGGCACGCCTCGAGGGCCGCATCGCGATTGCGCGCTTCCTGGCGCGCTTGCCCGGCTACCGCCTCACCCAGCCGCCGACGCGCGGCGGGCGCGCGCGATTTCGCGGCTTCCTGCGCGCGCCTTTCGCGATTCGCTAGTCAAACGCTGCCGGGAGGCGGCGATCCGAACAGCGCATGCAATGCGACGCGATCGATCTTGCCGTTGGCCATGCGCGGCAAGCGGTCGAGGAACAGCACGCGCGCGCCAACGGTCGCGCCGACGTCCAGCCCTCGCGCGATCTTCGAACGGACCGCGTCGCGCTCGGGCATGTCCATCACCAGTGCGATGCCGAGGTTCGTCGCGCCACCGTCAAGATTGACCGCCAGCACGGCGCAGTCTTGCGGGCTGGCAAGCTCGCGCACTTTCGCCTCGACCGTCGCCGCGGGCACCTTGATCCCGCCGACGTTGACGAGATCGTCGTGGCGCCCGGCGAGACGCAGGACGCGCGCGCCGACCAGCGTGCCCCAGTCGCCGGAGTAGAACCAGCCGTCGCGAAATGCCGCCTTGCTCGCAGCGGGCTCGCCGATGTATTCCTCGGCCATGCCCGGTGTGCGGACGGCGACGACGCCGAGCCCGCCGTGCGGCAACTCGGCCCCCGATTCATCGACCACCTTGATGTCGACGCCCGCGCTCACCACGCCCACGCCGTTCGCATCGAGGTCGTCGCAAATGCCCGCGGTTTCGTTCGCGCCGTATCGGCTGGAAAGGCGTCCGCCGAATGCACGAGTGGCGCGCTCGCGCAGTTGCGGCGACACGAACCCGCCGATCGCCTGCACTTCGATGCGATTGCGTGGCGCAAAGCCGGGCGGCAGCGCCTTGAGGGTTTCTTCAAGCAATGCCGGGAGCGCAAGGATGTGCGTGACCTCTCGCGCCGCGACACCGGTGCGCGACAAGTCCATCACTGCCGCGCCCATCCGCAGGCACGCACTCGAACGCGCGAAGATCGCGTTCATCACGAGCGGGCCCGCCACGAGCAAGCGCGACTCGGGCCGGTAGCCGCCGTTCTCGGCACCGGTGCGCACCCAGTATTCCTGCGCCTGCCGCTTGAGCAGCATGAACTTCGAACGCCCCGACGAACCCGATGTGCGCGAAATGCGCGCGGGGTCGTCCAGCTCCAACGCCACGCGCGGCAGCGCACGCGAGTCGGCGATGTCGACGGCCTCGACCCGTTTCAGGAATGCACCGTCGACCGCGACATACCGCGCGCCCTTGGGCACCTTCTGCCTGAAATCACTGAAGACCCAATCGACCAGCGCAAACACCTCGGCAGCGTCCGGATCGTTCTCGTGCAGGAACGCGGTGGTGACCGCTCCGAGGTTCTCGGACGCGAGCAGCAACAGCAGCCCGGCCTGGAACCCCGACGTGCCGACGGCCACGCAATCGCCGCGCTTGACGCCAAGCTCGTGCAGCACGCGGATCACGCGCACCAGGTCGAGGTAGAGCGAGTGGTAACTCCAGCTCTGGGTGTCCTGCACGAGCGCGAGGCGCTGCGGCTCGCGCAGCGCGATCGCCTCGATGTATTCGAAGGTCGTGGGGACCGGGCGGCCCGGCAATTGCATCAGAGCACGTCCTTCACCAGGACGGTGGGCAGCGTGGTGCGGTCCCAGAAGCGGTCCGTTGTTGCATTGCGCGCGATGAGCAACCTGTCGACGAGCGGAGCCAGCTTCGTGATCGCAGGGTCCGCGAGCAGGACGTAGCGCGATCCGGCTTCGTCCTTCACTTCGTTCACGCGGCCAATCCAGTCCAGTGCGCAGAGCGCTTCGAGAACCGGCTCGAGCTGGAGCGTGTCCACGCGCAATGCGCGAGTGAGGTGCGCGGCGTTCAATCCCTTCACTTCGCTCGATCGGGCGGCCGCGAGCGAACGCAGGAGGTCGATCGCCAGTTCGAACCGCGACCCCGGCCCCTCGCCCGGGCGCCGGTCGTACGCGAGCAGCGCGGGCATGTATGCGGCAATCACCGCGCCCCACAGCACGATCAACCACGCGATGTAGATCCACAGCAGGAGGATCGGCAGTGTGGCGAAGGCGCCGTAGATCAGCGAGTAGGTCGGCACCTTGCCCAGGTACATCGCGAGAATGCGGCGGGCGACTTCGATCCCGATCGCCGCGAACAGCCCGCCGGCGAGCGCATGCGCCGGACGCACGTGGGTGTGCGGCACGAAGCGATACAGGCCCGTCAACCCGGCAGCGAGCAAGGCGAACTCGATGATGTCGAAGAGCACCGCCAGCGTGCCGGGCATCCCGGCCACCAGGCCGCGCGAGGCGGAGATGACATACGACGTCAGGGTCAGCATCGCGCCGAGAAGGAGCGGCGCCAGCGTGATCACCGCCCAGTACATCAGCACGCGCTGGCCGAACGGACGCTGGCGGCGCACACGCCAGATGCCATTGAGCGTGCGGTCGATCGTGAGCACCAGCGCGACGGCCGTGAAAAGCAGCGCCGCGACCCCGACTGCGCCCAGCCGGCCCGCCTTCGATGCGAACTGTGTGAGGTAACCCAGCACCTGCTTCGCGATCGGATCCGGGATCACGCTCTGGACCAGCCATCCCTGCAGCGCGGCCTCGAGTTTGTTGAACATCGGGAACGCGGTGAACACCGCAAGCGCGACGGTGAAGAAAGGCACGAGCGCCATCGTCGTGGTGAACGTCAGGCTGCTGGCCTGCATGCCAAGGCGGTCCTCGCGGAAACGCTCCAGCAGCGTGCGGCCCGTCGAAAGCCAAGGGAAGCGCCGGAAGTCCTCGAGAAGCTGTTTCGCCTGCATCGCTCGCTATGATGCCATTGCATATGCAGTCCCCCGCCAACGAGCCCACCCCCAGCGTCGACGCAACGCGCTGGCTGGCCGTCGGAAGCTTGCTGGCGCTGATCGCCCTGAGCCTCGCGTGGGAGCTCGTGCTGGCCCCGATCCGTCCCGGCGGCTCGCCGGTGATCGCCGCCATGAAGGCCCTGCCGCTTTGTTTTCCGGTCGCGGGCCTCCTGCGCCGACGGATGTACACCTATCGCTGGCTCAGCCTTCTGGTGTGGCTCTATTTCATCGACGGCGTGGTGCGCGCATGGAGCGACCGTGGGCTGTCCTCGCAACTGGCGCTCGTCGAGATCGCGCTTTGCCTCCTGTTGTTTGCCGCGTGCGCAACGCACGTGCGCCTTCGTTTGAAGTCCACCCATGACACAGCTAGTTGACCAACTGCGCGCCATCACCGGCGTGCAGCATGTACTCACCGATGGCGACCTCACCGCCTGGGAACAGGACTGGCGCAAGCGCATGCGCGGCAAGGCGCTCGCGGTCGTGCGGCCCGCGTCGGCTGAACAGGTCGCGAAGGTCGTTCGCGCGTGTGCCGCAGCGGGCACGAGCATCGTCCCGCAAGGCGGCAACACGGGGATGGTCGTCGGCTCGACACCCGACGAGAGCGGCACGCAAGTCGTCCTGAACCTCGCGCGGATGAATGCTGTGCGCGGCATCGATGCCGGGAACCTGACGATGACCGTCGAAGCGGGGTGCGTGCTGCAGGCGGTGCAAGAGGCCGCCGCGAAAGCGGGATTTTTCTTTCCGCTCAGCCTCGCTGCGGAGGGCAGTTGCACGATCGGCGGCAACCTCGCCACGAACGCAGGGGGCACGCAGGTCGTGCGCTATGGCAACGCACGCGAGTTGTGCCTCGGGCTGGAAGTCGTGAACGCGCAGGGCGAGACCTGGAACGGGCTTGCGGGATTGCGCAAGGACAACACCGGGTACGACCTGCGCGACCTGTTCATCGGCAGCGAAGGCACCCTCGGCGTGATCACGGCCGCGACGCTCAAGCTGTACCCGATGCCTTCGGCAACGCTGACTGCGTGGGCTGCGGTGCCGAGCGTGCAGGAGTGCGTGAAGTTTCTCGGCCTCGCCCATCGCGAACTCGGCCCGGGCCTGACGGGGTTCGAGATGATGGGCCAGTTCGCGCTGGGGCTCGTCGTCAGGCATTTCCCGCAGATGCGCGTGCCCTTCCACTCGGAGTCGCCCTTCTGCGTGCTGGTCGAGAACTCCGATCACGAATCCGAACTGCACGCGCGCGCGCAGTTCGAACGCCTGCTGGAATCGGCGATGGAGGAAGGCTGCGTGACCGATGCGGTGGTCGCGGAGAACCTCACGCAGGCGCACCAGCTGTGGCACATCCGCGAAAGCATCCCGCTCGCGCAGGCGGAGGAAGGCTTGAACATCAAGCACGACATCTCGATTCCCGTGTCGCGCATCCCGGCGTTCTGCGAGGCGACCGACGCATTGCTGCGTGCGGCGATTCCCGGCGTGCGCCTGGTGAACTTCGGGCATCTTGGCGACGGCAACCTGCACTACAACGTGCAAGCGCCGGACGGGGGCGACCCGGCAACTTTCCTGCGCGAGTGGGAAGGCAAGGTCAATCAAATCGTGCACGACTCGGTGCAGGGTTTCGGCGGCTCGATCAGCGCGGAGCACGGCATCGGCAGCCTCAAGGTCGACAAGCTGCCGCATTACAAGGACCCGGCGGCGTTGTCGATGATGCGCGCGATCAAGCAGGCGCTCGACCCGCAGAACATCATGAACCCCGGCCGCGTCATCCGTACATAATCGCCGCAATGACGCGCCCGGTCCGCTCCCAGTACGAAGACTTCATGCGCCATGTGTACACGCATGGCACACCCAAGACCGACCGCACCGGCACGGGCACGCGCAGCGTCTTCGGCTACCAGATGCGCTTCGACCTGAACGAGGGCTTTCCGCTCGTCACGACGAAGAAGGTGCACCTGAAGTCCATCGTCTACGAGTTGCTGTGGTTCCTGAAGGGCTCCGGCGACAACAACTGGCTGCGCGAGCGCGGCGTGACGATCTGGGACGAATGGGCGCGCGACGATGGCGACCTCGGCCCGGTGTACGGCGTGCAGTGGCGCAGCTGGCCCACGCCCGGCGGCGGCAGCATCGACCAGATCGCGCAGGCCGTGCAGGCAATCAAGACCAATCCCGATTCACGCCGCATCATCGTGAGCGCCTGGAACGTGTCGGACATCCCGAAGATGGCGCTGGCGCCTTGCCACGCGTTCTTCCAGTTCTACGTGGCCGACATCCCGCAGATGGCACTCGCGCCGTGCCACGCGTTCTTCCAGTTCTACGTAGCGGATGGCAAGCTGTCATGCCAGCTATACCAGCGCAGTGCCGACATTTTCCTGGGCGTGCCGTTCAACATCGCGAGCTACGCCCT
>DATLBJ010000067.1:0-10114 GCA_035526975.1 Ramlibacter sp. | reverse complement strand
TCCTGTGATGGACGCACTTGACCGGAAAATCCTCTCCGCCCTGCAGAAGAACGCGCGCGCCAGCCTGCAGGAAATCGGGCAGGCGGTCGGCCTGTCGACCTCGCCGTGCTGGGAACGCATCCGCAAGATGGAGCAGTCAGGCGTGATCGAGGGCTACACGGTGCGCCTCAACGCGCAGTCGCTCGGCTGGCAAGACACCGTGCTGGTGCAGGTCACGCTCGATAGCCACTCGGACAACACCCTGGAGAAATTCGGTGAGACGCTCGCCGCGATCCCCGAAGTGATCGAGGCCTACCTGGTCTCCGGCGAGTACGACTACTTGTTGCGCGTTGCGGTGAAAGACACGCGCGACTACGAGCGGCTGCTGCGCGAGCGGCTCTACAAGATCAAGGGCATCCGGCACAGCAAGTCGAGCTTCGTGCTGCGCACGCTGAAGAAAGCCGACCTGCCTTTGTGAGTCGCCGCGCGCTGCACTTAAAATCCGGATTCGGTCCCAGGAGCGCTGCAGCGCGCAGGCCAGTTGGCCTGCCGTCAGGCTGGGACCCGACGCATCCCATGCAACGGCGCTCATCTCTTGTGTGAACGAGACATGAGCAACGCGCCGACTTTTCCGCTACGCCTTTCCGGCCTCGAGCCCGTCACGCTGGGGCGCGGTTCGCTGTTCGTCAACATCGGCGAGCGGACCAACGTCACCGGCTCTAAGGCATTCGCCCGCATGATCCTGGCGGGCCAGTTCGAGGAAGCGCTCGTCGTGGCGCGGCAGCAAGTCGAAAACGGCGCGCAGGTCATCGACGTCAACATGGACGAGGCCATGCTCGACAGCAAGGCCGCGATGGTGCGCTTCCTGAACCTGATGGCGAGCGAACCGGACATCGCGAAGGTGCCGGTCATGATCGACTCGTCGAAGTGGGATGTGATCGAGGCGGGCCTGCGCTGCATCCAGGGCAAGGGCATCGTCAACTCGATCTCGATGAAGGAAGGCGTGGACGAGTTCAAGCGGCAGGCGACGCTCGTGAAGCGCTATGGCGCCGCCGCCGTCGTGATGGCGTTCGACGAACAAGGCCAGGCCGATTCCTTCGAGCGCAAGACGCGGATCTGCGAGCGTGCGTACCGCATCCTCGTCGACGAAGTCGATTTCCCGGCCGAGGACATCATCTTCGACCCGAACATCTTCGCGATCGCCACCGGCATCGAGGAGCACAACAACTACGCCGTCGACTTCATCGAAGCGACGAAGTGGATCAAGCAGAACCTCCCCGGCGCGAAGGTGTCGGGCGGCGTGTCCAACGTGAGCTTCTCGTTCCGCGGCAACGACCCGGTGCGCGAGGCCATCCACACCGTGTTCCTCTATCACGCGATCCAGGCCGGCATGGACATGGGCATCGTCAATGCCGGCATGGTGGGCGTGTACGACGAGGTGGAGCCGCAACTGCGCGAACGCGTCGAGGACGTGGTGCTCAATCGCCGCCCCGATGCGGCCGAGCGGCTGATCGAGATCGCGGAAGCCGCGAAGGGCGCGGCGAAGGACGATACGAAGAAGAACGAGTGGCGCGCATTGCCGGTGGCCCAGCGCCTTTCGCACGCGCTGGTGCACGGCATCACCGACCACATCGTCGCGGACACCGAAGAGTCGTACCAGGCCATCATCGCGGGCGGCGGCCGCGCACTCGGCGTGATCGAAGGACCGCTGATGGACGGCATGAACATCGTCGGCGACCTGTTCGGGCAGGGCAAGATGTTCCTGCCCCAGGTGGTGAAGTCGGCGCGCGTGATGAAGCAAGCCGTGGCGCACCTCATTCCGTACATCGAGGAAGAGAAAAAACAGCAAGCTGCCGCCGGCGCGGACATCAAGGCCAAGGGCAAGATCGTCATCGCCACCGTCAAGGGCGACGTGCACGACATCGGCAAGAACATCGTCACCGTCGTGCTCCAGTGCAACAACTTCGAGGTGGTGAACATGGGCGTGATGGTCCCGTGCCACGAGATCCTCGCGAAAGCGAAGGTCGAAGGCGCGGACATCGTCGGCCTGTCGGGCCTGATCACGCCGTCGCTCGAAGAGATGCAGTACGTCGCGAGCGAGATGCAGAAGGACGAGCATTTTCGCATCAGGAAGATACCACTGCTGATCGGCGGCGCCACGACCAGCCGCGTCCACACGGCGGTGAAGATCGCGCCGCATTACGAGGGCCCGGTGGTGTACGTGCCCGATGCGTCGCGCAGCGTGAGCGTCGCGCAAGGCCTGCTGTCAGACCAGGCGGCGAAGTACATCGCCGACGTCGAGGCCGATTACGAGCGCGTGCGCGTGCAGCACGCCAGCAAGAAGCAGGTAGTGCTGTGGCCGCTTGCGAAGGCGCGTGCGAACAAGACGAAGATAGCCTGGACGAACTACACGCCGCCCCAGCCGAAGTTCATCGGACGGCGCGTGTTCAAGAACTTCGACCTCGCGGAGATCGCCAGGTACATCGACTGGGGCCCGTTCTTCCAGACCTGGGACCTCGCAGGGCGCTTTCCCGACATCCTCAAGGACGAAGTGGTCGGCACGGAGGCCGTGCGCGTGTACGCCGATGGCCAGCGCATGCTCAAGCGCCTGATCGAAGGCCGCTGGGTCACGGCGAATGCGGCCGTGGGGTTCTGGCCGGCGAATACGGTCAACGACGACGACATAGAGCTGTACACCGACGAGTCGCGGCAAGTGCCCGCAATGACGTGGTGGGGCTTGCGCCAGCAGTCCGAGAAGCACGTGATCGACGGCGTGATGCGTCCGAGCCGTTGCCTGGCGGATTTCATTGCACCGAAAGGCGTGGCGCGCGACTACATCGGCGCTTTCGCCGTCACAGCGGGCATCGGCGTCGAAAAGAAGGAGAAGTACTTCCTCGACGACCTCGACGACTACTCGGCCATCATGCTCAAGGCGCTGGCCGACCGCATGGCCGAAGCGTTTGCCGAAGCGATGCACGAGCGCGTCCGCAAGGATTTGTGGGGCTACTCGCCCGGTGAAACGCATTCGGTCGAACAACTCATCGCCGAGGACTATCGCGGCATCCGCCCGGCGCCCGGTTATCCCGCGTGCCCCGACCACAGCGTCAAGCGCGACGTGTTCCACGTGCTGCGTGCGCAAGAAGCCGGCATGGCATTGACCGAAAGCCTGGCGATGACGCCGGCGGCCAGCGTGAGCGGCTTTTACTTCTCGCATCCGGACAGCACGTACTTCAACGTCGGCAAGATCGGCGACGACCAGTTGCAGGACCTCGCGCGGCGGCGCGGGGCGAAGGTCGCGGAGCTTCAGCGGCTGCTCGCGCCCAACCTCTGACGCGAAAGCGCGATGTTCTGCGCCCCGATGAGGGCGGCCACGGAGACGATGCTGATCGCGAGCAACAGCCACAAGCCATACGTGTAGCCGGATTGCGCGGACCACAACACGCCCATCAGCCAGGGCGTGAGGGCACGGCCCAGGGCCGACGGGACACCCAGCGCGCCATTGAGCGACGCGACGTGCTCGCGGCTCACGTACTGCGCGATGGCCGTGCCCTTGACGATGGTCATCATGCCGTTGCCCAACCCGAACAGCAGGACGAACATCACTGCGGCCCAGGCGTACCCGGCGCCCGCAATGAGGAACGCGAGCCCAATGGGAATCAGCGTGGGCACCGTGCGGTTCGTCGTATGCAGGTCGAAATGATGCTCGAAGAAGAACAGGATCATCCGGCCGAACACCTGCAGCACGCCGACGCTCGCCGGAATGGCGATCACCCAGTATTCGGGCAGGCCGCTGCCGCGCAGCAGACTGATCATGTGCGGCGGCAGCGCCGCGGTAACTGCCAGCATGCCGATGCTGAAGACGCCGATCAACAGGAAGGGAGCGCTGCGAAGGTGAGCCGTGGCGGGCGCCACTTCGGCTTCGGGCAACGCAATACGCTTGGGCGCGCCGCGCAATTGCACCGCATGCAAGGGCGCGCACAGGAACAATTGCAATGCGGCCAGCACCCAAAGGGCGTGGCGCCACCCGAACGCGGAAATCAAGCCGGCCGTCGTGGGGATCATCACCGTGCTCGCGAGCCCGCCCAGGAAAGTGATCGTGATGATGGCGCGCCGGAAATCGGCAGGGAAGCGCCGCGTGACGACGGCAAATACCGGCGTGTACAACGTGCCTGACAGCGCGACGCCCAGCCCGAACCACACGGCATAGAACTGCGCTTGCGTCGTGATCAAGCTGTGCGCGAAGAGGCACGCTGCCGCCAGCATCGAACTGCACGTCATCACCATCCGCTCGTGGCCGGCGTCGATCCACCGCCCGACCTGGTAAGCGGCAAAGCCTTCGGCCAGCAGCGCGAGGCTGAAGGCGAGCGACGAGTCGGAGCGCGACATGCCGAGTTCGTGCTCGGCCGGCTCGAGGAACAGCGCGAAGCCGTAGAAGATGCTGCCCCAGGTGATCAGCTGGGCCAGCGACAACCAGAGGACGAAGCGGCGATCGTGCTGCGGGGCCGGCGTCATCCCGTGATTGTGGCAGCCAGTGCGCGGCGGTACTGCACCGCCTCCGCGACATGCGCGACCTGCGTCTTCGCGGCCCCGGCGAGATCGGCGATCGTGCGGGCCACCTTCATCGCGCGATGCGTCGCACGGGCGCTCCACCCCAGACGCGCTGAAGCGATGTTCAGGAATCTCGCGGCCTCGTCGTCGAGCATCACCCGCGTGTCGATCTCCTTGCCCTGCAGCGCGTGGTTCGATTTGCCCTGGCGTACCTGCGCGCGCTCGCGCGCGTCGCTGCACCGTTGGCGCACGTCCGCGGTCGCCTCGCCATCCGGTGCGTGCAACAGGTCCTCGGCCCGCAGCGCGGGCACTTCGACATGCAGGTCGATGCGATCGAGCAAGGGCCCACTCAGTTTCGACTGGTAGCGTGAGACCTGGTCCGGCGTGCAGCGGCAGTTGCGATGCACGGCGCCGTGCCAGCCACACGGGCACGGGTTCATCGCGCCGACGAACTGGAAGCGCGCGGGGAACTCCGCGCGGTGCGCGGCGCGGGAGATCGTGATCTGGCCGGTCTCGAGCGGCTCGCGCAGTGCCTCCAGCGCGGCGCGCGGGAACTCGGGCAACTCGTCGAGGAACAGCACGCCGTTGTGCGCGAGCGAAATCTCGCCGGGCCGCGGTGGCGAGCCGCCACCCACCAGCGCGACGGCACTGGCGGTGTGATGCGGCGAGCAAGTCGGCCGCTGCCCCCATGATGTTTGCGAGAACCGCCCTGCGAGACTCGCGATCGCCGCCGTCTGCAAGGCTTCGTCGACCGACAGCGGGGGCAACAAGCCCGCGAAGCGCTGCGCGAGCATCGACTTTCCCGAGCCGGGCGGGCCCAGCAGCAACACGCTGTGCCCACCTGCTGCGGCAATCTCCAGCGCCCGCTTTGCGCCGGCCTGCCCTTTCACATCGGAGAGATCGGGATATGCCTTCACGGCGACTTGCGTTTGCGCAACGACGCGCGACCAGCCGCCTTCTTGATTGGCTTGACCCTCCTGCGCCGGCATGAACTGCCGCGCAACGTCGAGCAAGTGATTGGCTCGATAGACCTGCGCTTGCGGCACGAGCGCCGCTTCTTCCGCGCTGCCGGGCGGCAACACGAGCTTCGATGCCGCGCCGGCCGCATGCAACGCCAGGCTCATCGCGAGGGCGCCGCGCACCGGGCGCAGTTCGCCGGACAAGGACAACTCGCCCGCGAATTCAAAGCCCGCGAGCTTCGCGCCGTCGATCTGCCCGCTCGCCGCGAGGATGCCCAGTGCGATCGGCAGATCGAAGCGCCCCGAGTCCTTCGGCAGGTCCGCCGGGGCGAGGTTGACCGTGATGCGCTTGTTGTGCGGAAACTCCAGGCCGCAGTTCTGCAGCGCCGAGCGCACGCGCTCACGCGCTTCCTTGACCTCGACATCGGCCAGGCCCACCAGCGTGAAATTCGGCAGCCCGTTGGCCAGGTGCACTTCCACCGTCACTGCCGCGGCGTGCAACCCGATCAAGGCGCGGCTTTGCACCAAAGACAAGCTCACTTCATTTCCCCTCCCCAATCAAGTGCGCGCGCACCAAGCGCGTGCCACGGCATCGGGCCTCGATGCATAACGGCAGTGCGCCCCGGCGCGCCGACGCGCGTGTCGTCCTTGTGGGGGATGGCACGCTTGCTGCTTGAGCAGCTCGTCCCTTTCCCTCTTGACCTTGGAGCACACGAGCAAATGAAGAAGCATGCGATCACGATGGCCGGCCTGGGCCTGGCGCTTTCCGGTGTTGCGCTGGCCCAGACCGCTGCGCCGGCTGCACCCGCGGCGCCGGAGCCCGAATACACGCTCTCCTACAACATCGGCGCCGTGACCGAGTACCGCTACCGCGGCATCTCGCAATCGGCCCGCCAGCCCGCGCTGCAAGGCGGCATCGACTACGCCCACAAGAGCGGCTTCTACATCGGCACCTGGGCGTCCACCATCAAGTGGATCAAGGATTCGTCGATCCCCGGCTTCAGCGCCAAGGGCCCGGTCGAAGTCGACATCTACGGCGGCTACAAGAACAGCATCAACGACGACCTTTCCTACGACGTCGGCGGGCTGCAGTACTGGTACGTCGGCAACACGCTCAAGAACGTCACGGGCTCCAACGCGAACACGTTCGAGCTGTACGGCGCACTGACGTACAAGATCTTCACGGCGAAGTACTCGCACAGCGTGACGGACCTGTTCGGCGCGCCCAACAGCAAGGGCAGCGGCTACCTCGACCTGTCGGCCGCGTACGACGTGGGCAACGGCTACTCGATCACGCCGCACGTCGGCTGGCAGCGCATCAAGAACTTCGGCACCTACATGGACTACTCGCTCACGGGCGCGAAGGACCTCGGCGACGGCCTGTCCGTGAGCCTGGCCATCGTCGGCACCAACTGGAAGAGCCACTTCGGCTTTCCGTACACGCTGCCCGGCAGCGGCACCAAGGACCTGGGCCGCGCGAACCTGGTCGCCGGCATCAAGAAGACGTTCTGACCGCCGCCAAGCGGATCCCATCCAAGGAGCACACATGAAACTGGTCACGGCCATCATCAAGCCATTCAAGCTCGACGAAGTGCGCGAAGCGCTTTCGGGCATCGGGGTGCAAGGCATCACGGTGACGGAGGTCAAGGGCTTCGGGCGCCAGAAAGGGCACACCGAGCTGTATCGCGGCGCGGAATACGTCGTCGACTTCCTGCCGAAAGTGAAGATCGAAGCCGCGGTATCCGAAGAGCTCGTCGACCGCGTGATCGAAGCGGTCGAGGGCGCGGCGCGCACCGGCAAGATCGGTGACGGCAAGGTCTTCGTGTACGACCTCGAACAGGTGGTGCGGATCCGCACCGGTGAAACCGGCAAGGAAGCGCTCTAACCGGGCGGCCCTCAAGACTTTCAAGGCACACATCCCATGAGAAACCTCCTCGCTTGCCTGGCCACAGGCTTCGTGCTCCTCGCGGGCGGCGCTTCGGCGCTGGCCCAGGCTCCCGCGGCGCCGGCAGCTTCCGCTGCAGCGGCTGCGGCCACACCCGAGGCCGCAGCCGCCCCCGCCGCGGCCGCGACTGCTTCGGCACCCGCCGCTGCGGCGTCCGCTCCTGCGGCTGCCGTTCCCAACAAGGGCGATACGGCGTGGATGACCGTCGCGACGGCGCTGGTGATCTTCATGACGATCCCCGGCCTGGCGCTGTTCTACGGCGGCCTCGTTCGCAGCAAGAACATGCTGTCGGTGCTGATGCAGGTGTTCGTCATCACCTGCCTCATCTACATCCTGTGGGCCGTCTATGGCTACAGCGTCGCCTTCACCGGGGGCAATCCGTTCGTCGGCGGCCTCGACAAGATCTTCCTGAAGGGCATGACCGGCGACTCCACCGCGGCGACGTTCAGCAAGGGCGTGGTCATCCCCGAGCTCACGTTCATGGCCTTCCAGGCCACGTTCGCGGCCATCACCTGCGCGCTCATCGTGGGCTCGTTCGCCGAGCGCATGAAGTTCTCCGCCGTGCTGCTGTTCACCGTGCTGTGGTTCACCTTCAGCTACCTGCCGATCGCCCACATGGTGTGGTACTGGGACGGCCCGGATGCGATCACCGACGCCAAGACGCTGGAGAGCGTCACCGCCGCGGGCGGCTGGTTGTGGGCGAAGGGCGCGCTGGACTTCGCAGGCGGCACCGTCGTGCACATCAACGCCGGTGTGGCGGGCCTCGTGGGGGCGTACCTTGTGGGCAAGCGCATCGGTTACGGCAAGGAAGCCCTCGCGCCGCACAGCCTCACGTTGACGATGGTCGGTGCCGCGATGCTGTGGGTGGGCTGGTTCGGCTTCAACGCGGGATCGAACCTCGAAGCCAATGGCGGTGCCGCGCTTGCATTCGCCAACACGCTGCTCGCGACGGCGGCCGCCACGCTTTCGTGGATCGCGGGTGAAGCGCTCGCCAAGGGCAAGGCCTCCATGCTGGGTGCGGCGTCGGGTGCGGTCGCCGGCCTGGTGGCGATCACACCGGCTTGCGGCTTCGTCGGAACGATGGGCTCCATCGTGATCGGCCTGATCGCCGGCCTCGTCTGCCTCTGGGGCGTGAACGGCCTGAAGAAGCTGCTCGGCGCCGACGACGCGCTGGACGTGTTCGGCGTGCACGGCGTCGGCGGGATGCTCGGTGCGCTGCTGACCGGCGTGTTCGCATCGCCGTCGCTCGGCGGCGTGGGCATCTTCGACTACGTGGCCAACAAGGCGTCGCCCGATTACTCGATCGGCGGGCAGGTCTGGATCCAGTTCCAGGGCGTGCTCACCACCGTCGTGTGGTCCGGTGTCGTTGCCTTCATCGCATACAAGATCGTCGACGTGCTGATCGGCCTGCGCGTGACCGAAGAGGAAGAGCGCGAAGGCCTCGACATCTCGGCCCACGGCGAAACGGCGTACAACCGCTAAGACCCGGCGTTCTTTGGATGTGGCCCGCGAGAGCGCAAGCTCCGCGGGCTTTTTCCGTTCACGCGGCGAACGACAGGGTGACGGTATCGCCCTCGCGCAAGCACCCCACGCCCTCCGCCCGGGCGATGCACTGCACGTCGTCCCACCCGATCAGGCGGTAGTGCGGCTCGCCCGAAAAGCCCGGCGTGCCTTCGCTGGCTTGCATCGTGAGGACAACCTCGACGCGTTGCGCGCCCCACCGTCCGTGCATCACCAGGTTCGCGGGCGAGCGCCCATGGTCGGTCAGCGCCAGCAGCGCGGCCGGCAACACACTGCGAATCGCGGAGCGCGAGACCGGCTGCGGCAGTGCGGCGGCCTCATTGCGCAGCGCGAAGCCGCGGAAATTCAGGGGGCTGCGCAGCAATTCGAAGCACTCCCGCACGCCCGCTTCGGCGGCAATGAGCTGGCCGTCTTCGGGCGCGAGCCAGGTGACCACGTCGAGTGAGGATTGCACGGCGGCGCGCGCATGCGCGTTGACCTTTTGCATCGCTTCGTGAATCGGCCCGAGCTCCGGCAAGGGCGCTTCTAGGCGGCGCTCCATGACTTCCAGGATCATGCCGATGGGCTGCAAGTGCACGACCATGTGGTGGCGCATCGCGTACGCCAGGCGCCTCAGCAATGCATAACGCGCGGCTTCGACGGCTTGCTCCTGATCGAGTGCGGGCGGCATGCGCCGGATGTTAGCGCGCGGGGGCACAATGCCCCGCATGGTCGAACTGCAAGCAGGCCCATTGCTCTGCCGCATCGAGCCGCGACTTGGCGGTTGCATCACGGCACTCACACACGCCGGGAAACCCGTGCTTCGGCCGGCGGCTCTGCCGCTGGCCAGCGCGCGGCAAGCGTCGAGTTATCCGCTGGTGCCGTTTTCGAACCGCATCGGCCACGCCACGCTGCACTGGCAAGGCACGCTGTACCCGCTGGTGCGCAACAACGGCGAAGAGCCGCACACGATCCACGGCGTGGGATGGCAGCAGCCGTGGGAAGTGCTGGAGGAAACGAGCCAGTTCGCGATGTTGTCGTTCGAGCATCGCGCCGATGCCTCGTGGCCGTTCGCTTTCGACGCTTCGCAGACTTTCCGTGTGTCGCCGGACTCGCTCGAACTCACGCTGTCGATGACGAACCAGTCCGGCCGCAGCGCACCCGCGGGATTGGGTTGGCACCC
>DATLBJ010000066.1:0-21448 GCA_035526975.1 Ramlibacter sp. | reverse complement strand
CGTCATCAGCTCGAAGTCGACCCGGGTCTTGCCGGCAGCAGCCATGAGCTCGCGCGCTTTCTTCAGCCGCTCTGGCCGCGGCAGTTTGTAGCTGTCCAGGTCGCGACAGGCAGCCTTGCCGAAGACGGCCGGGATGGGGTACTCGGGGCGCGAGTACCCGGCGAACACGATCTTGGCGATGGCATCGCGGTCGATCGCAAGGTTGAGGGCTTGTCGCAGGCGCTTGTCCCTGAACGCGGACTTCTCGCCCAGCGCGTTGATGTCCAGGCGGTAGAAGTTGGGAGTTTGCTGCGCCGTGACGGCGAGCCTGGCGTCGCCATGCGTGAGCCGGCTGATGTCCGGGTTGGTGAACCCCGCAAAGTCGACGCGGCCATCGCGCAGCGCGGCCAGCCGCGCCGCCTCGTCCGGGATGATCGCGACATTCAGCACGTCGGCCTTCGGATAGCCGGCGTGCCAGTAGTGGGGATTGCGGGCGAAGACCCAACTCTCCTTGGGCTTGTGCGACGAGAGCATGAAGGGGCCCGTGCCGAGGAATCCCTTCATCGGGTCGTACGAGCCTTCGCGGAATTCCTTCATGCCGATGATGGACGCCGTGAGGTGGGCCACGGCACCGAGGAAGGCAGCGTTCGGCTGCGCGAGCTCGACGCGCACAGTGCGGTCATCGACGGCGACAAGCGACTTGAAGTCGCCCAGCTGCTTGGCCCAGTACGACGCGATCTTGTTGCTCGCCTTCTTCTTGTCCTCGTCGGTCTTTGCGGCCGCGACGCCGGCCGGGTTCATCTCCTGGCCGGAGATGCGCTGGAAGCTGCCGATGACATCATCGGGCGTGACGGGGCGACCGTTGGAAAACTTTGCTCCCTTGCGGAGGGTGAACTCGTAGGTGGTCGGCGAGGTCTGCCGCCAGCTCTCGGCCAGCAACGGCTGGATCTTCGCGTCCTTGTCGACGGTGAGCAGCGGCTCGTAGGCAAGTTCGAGGTAGCGCCAGGACGCGGCGCTGGAGGCCCGGTGGATGTCCATGAAATCGATGTCGCCGCCGAGGCCCCAGTAGATTGCCTTCTGGGCCGCCTGCGCCTGCACCGGCACGGGCACGCTGCTGAACGAAACAGCGGCCGCAGCGGCCGCCAGAAATGTTTTGCAGGAAGCCATGGTCATTTGCTCCAATGTTAGCCAGATAGCACTTGCGGGTCGACTGTGGTTTACTCTATCATTTATTCGAACGCGGACGAAGGGGATCAACAGTGAAACAGGCTCTCAAACTGCTGTGCGTCCCTGGTGCGGCCGCCCTCCTCATTGCACTGGGCGCGTGCGCTACCGCGCCCACGCCCGCAGGGATGACTGTGGCAAGCGACGCCGTGCAGGTCAACCCGAAACTCAAGGGCTCGGTGGCCGTTGCCTCCGTCACCACGAAAGAGGCCGCATCGCTCCACGGCGCCGCATTCAAGCAAGCGCTCGAAGACACCTTGTCGCGTGCCGGCTACCTCGCTGCCAACGCCGGCGCCGCACGGTACAAGCTCACTGCCGAACTGCGCCAACTCGAACAGCCCCTGGGCAGCGCCGACCTCAACGTCACCTCCGAAGTCCAATACACGCTGACCGGCCCCAGCGGTCCCGCGCAAGACCTCCCCGTGATGGCCGTGGGCAGCGCCACATCCAGCGACGGGTTCGGCGCCGGCCAGCGCATGCGTGTCGCCAGCGAGCGGGCTATCCAGGAAAACCTCAAGGTCCTGCTGAACCAGCTGGCGACGACGGATTAGGTACCGGGGCTCAATCCAGGAACGCCCCGAACTGTTCCTGCAGGTTTTCCATCTGCTTCGCGCGCCGGCCCACGCTGGGCGCGAGTTGGCCGATCACGGCGTTCGTCAGCAGGTTGAGCAGGCTCGTGATCCCCGCATTGCTGTCCCAGAACAGCCCCACCTCGGTGTTGACGTGGAACACGTCGTCCGTGAACGGCCGCGCCCAGTGGCAATGCGCGTCGGTGATCACGGCGACGGGCACACGCGCTTGCGCAGCCGCTTCGGCCAGCAGCCGCGCATGGCGCGCGTAGCGGCGGATGTCCACCAGCACCACTTGCCGCCTGGTCTTGGCCGCACGCGCGAACAGTTCCGCATACGTCCCGTTCGTGCCGTCGAGGAACCTCACGCCGTCGCGGACGTATTCGAGCCGCGAGGCGAAGTCCATCGCGACGCCGCGCACTGTCTGGAATCCCGCGACATACACTTCTTGCGCAGTGGCGATGTTCTTCGCCAGTTTCTGCCAACGCGTGTCCGCGGCGAGGCTGTAGACGGCCATCAGGGCGCCCATTTCGCGCTCGAGGCTTGCGGAAAGCGTCGCCTCCAGCGGCGCGTGCCCACGCGCAAATTGCTGGTAACGGTCTCCGAGGTGCCAGGCCGCCGTGCGCGCGCGGCTCACGTCGCGCCGCAGCTCGTCGAAGCCCGCGTAACCGAGATTGCGCAGGAACCGCCCCACCGTCATCGGGCTCACCTGCACCTTCCGTGCGACGGAAGCCGCGGTCTCGAGCGCGAGTTCGGCATGGTGTGCCGTCAGGTAGGCCGCGAGCAGCCTTTCGGAGCGCGTCATGCGCGGCGTCGCGGCTTCGATGCGGGCGAGCAGCCCCGTGGTGCTGGCTGCCTTCATGGCCGTGCAGGATGAGCCGCGCGCACGAGTGACGACAGTTGCGCAGCGTCGATGGCCTCCACACGGTGATCGTCGCGACCGACCATCGTGCGCGCTGCGACGAGCGCGTTGACGATGCTTTCCTCCACCGCGTCGACCACGGCTTCGAACAGCGGATCGAGGTGGTGATGCGGCAGGAAGCTCGCGTGGCAAAGCCCTTGCGCATCGGGCGATGCTTCGGGTGCCGTCGAAAACGCGAGGAAGATGTCGCCGGAGCCGTCTCCCGACGCCGTGCCGGTGCGGCCCACGCCGAGCCCCGCGCGCCGCGCGAGGCGCTTCGCCTGGCCCGGCAGCAGCGGTGCATCGGTCGCGACGACGACGATGATGGAGCCCTGTTCGCGAGGCGGCCGCGGTGTGCTGACCGGCATGTGGCGCCCTACCGGCACACCCATGATGTTCAGCGCGGGACGCACGCCCATGTTGGCCTGCACCAAGGCACCCACGCAGTAATCGCGGCCGCCGACGCCCGCAAGTCGCGACGACGTGCCGATGCCGCCCTTGAATCCGTAGCAGATCATCCCGGTGCCGCCGCCGACATTGCCTTCGGCCACAGGGCCGGGACGCGCCGCGTCGATCGCGTCGAGCACGTGCTGCTCCCGCACATGCAGGCCGTCCATGTCGTTCAGCCACTGGTCGCAGGTTTCGGCGACCACGGGCAGCAGCCACGGATACGGGCCGCGGTCCCCGCCATTGCGCACCATCCAGCGCACGAGCGCATGGTGCGCAATGCCCACGGCGTGTGTGTTCGTCACGGCGATCGGCCCGCGGAAGATGCCCGCTTCCTCGACCCAGTGCGTGCCCGTCATCTCGCCGTTGCCATTGAGCGCATGCACGCCCGCACGAAGCGGCACCAGCGCTTGCGAGCGGCCGCGCGGAAGCACGACGGTGACGCCGGTGCGCACCGGCCCGCTGCCGGTGACCAGCGCACCGTCGCCGCGGACGAGCGTGACGTGGCCCACTTCTACGCCGGGAACGTCGGTAATCGCGTTGTGCGCGCCGGTGAGGCCACTGAAGGGCAGGCCCACCTCGCGGGCGCGCGGGGATTGATATGCATCTACCATTGACAGCGCCAAATGTAGCTGCCTAGCATGTTCGAAGGCAAGCGCACACCAGCCGCTGCGCAGTCAACACATCAACCCCATGACACAACTTGTTCCTCGCATCCCGGCCGGCGGCACGGGCCGCGAACTGAAAATGGATTTTCCCGGCCTTCGCATCGGCGTCGCGGAATACGATGAAGGACCGACCGGATGCACGGTGTTCCACTTCTCGCCGGGCGCGCATTGCGCCGTCGATGTGCGTGGCGGATCGCCCGGCTTGCTGGGCAGCTATCCATGGACGGAAGCCATCTGTATTGCCGGTGGCTCCTTGTATGGGTTGGAGGCCGCGACCGGCGTCTCGGCAACGATGCTCGAGGAACGCGGCGGCGAAGTGGGCTGGGGCCGCATCGCGACGGTGTGCAGCGGGATCATCTACGACTTCGGTCCCCGCACCAATTCGATCTATCCGGACAAGGCACTCGGACGCGCGGCGTACCAGGCCGCACAACCGGGTGTGTTCCTGCAGGGGCGGCACGGCGCAGGGCGCTCGGCCACGTGCGGCAAGTTTCCCGACTTCCCGCACTACGAACGGGAATACGCGGGCCAGGGCGCGGCGTTCGGCATGTGCGGCGGCTCGCGGGTGTTCGTGGCGACCGTGGTGAATTCGATCGGTGTGGTCGTCGATCGCAAGGGCCGCGTCGTACGGGGCTTGCGCGACTCGAAGACCGGTGAGCGCCGGCATCCGCGCGACATCCTGGATCCGGCCGTGGAGTCCGCACCCGGGCCCGTTCGCCCCTCGGTCACCGAGAACACCACCATCACCCTCGTGGCGACCGACCACCCGCTTCCGCCTTTGCTGCTGACCCAGTTGGGGCGGCAGGTGCACAGCTCGATGGCGCGGGCGATCCAGCCGTTCCATACGCCGCGCGATGGCGACATCCTCTTCACGCTGTCCACGGCAACGAGCAAGGCAACGGTGAACAACTGGGCGCTGGCCGAATTCGCATCCGATCTCGCGTGGGATGCCGTGCTGGCCGCCGTCGAGGAGCGTTGAATACCATGCGACTGCTTCTGGCAATGTTCAAGCACGAGACGAATACGTTCTCGCCCGTGCCCACGCCGTTCGAACGCTTCTTCGACTTCGGCGACGCGGTGCGCGGTGAAGACGCCATCTCGATGTACCGCGGCACGGGCAGCGGTTTGGGGGGCTTCATCGATGTTGCGGAGCGCGCCGGCGCGCAACTCGTGGTGCCGATCGCGGCCGAGGCCTCGCCCAGCGGCCGAGTGGACGATGATGCGTACCGGCGCATCACGGGCGCCATCCTCGACGAGGTGAGCCGCGGCGGCTACGACGGCATCCTGCTGGACCTGCATGGCGCGATGGTGACCGGCCAACTGGAAGATGGCGAAGGCGCCTTGCTCAAGCAGTTGCGCGCGATCGATCCCTCCACGCCGGTGGGCGTGACGCTGGACATGCACGCCAACGTGTACGACGAGATGGTCTCCAATGCCACCGTGGTCACCGGCTACCACACGTATCCGCACGTCGACATGTTCGAAGCCGGTGCGAAGGCCGCGGACGTGCTCATTCGCGCCATTCGCGGGGAAGTGCGCCCAACGATGGCGTGGGGCAACCGCCCGATGCTGCCGCACGTGATGCGCCAGGGCACTCACGCGGAGCCCAACCGCTCACTGCAGGCTCGCTGCATCGAACTGGAACAGGGCGGCAAGGCGCTGGCCGCATCGGTATTCGTCGGCTTTCCGCATGCGGACATCCGCAACGCGGGCCTGAGCGCGGTGATCTGCACCGACAACCGCCACGACCTTGCAGTGCAGCTGCGCGACGAGTTGCTCGACGAAGCGTGGCGCTCGCGCGAGCAATTTGTCTTCCGTCCGGAATCGCTCGAGCGATCGGTGGCCCGCGCAAGGGAAATGACGCAGGGCCCGGTGTTCCTGCTGGACCACTGCGACAACAGCGCCTCCGGCGGAACGATGGACACGACCGCCGTTCTGCGCGAAGTGCTCAAGCAAGGCTTGCCCGACGCGGCCTTCTACGCGATCTACGACCCGCAGGCTGCTTCCGCCGCGGCGCAGGCCGGCATCGGCGCGAACATCGTCATCGATCTCGGCGGCCGAGCGGAGCTCGCCAGCATCGGCGCGCCCAATCCGCCGGTGCAGGTCAGCGCCCGCGTGAAGCATGTCTTCGACGGTGTCTTCCGTAACGAAGGCCCCATGTCGAAAGGCACGGTGAACAACACGGGCATCACGGCCGTGCTCGACACGGGCAACGTGGAAATCGTGGTGATCTCGCGCTACCAGGAACCGTTCGACATCAGCTGCCTGCGCTCGGCGGGCATCGACCCGCTGAAGAAGCGCTACGTGGTCCTCAAGAGCCGCGTGCACTGGCGTGCCGGTTTCGGCCAGATCGCGCGCGAGATCGTCGAATGCGACGGCGTGGGCGTCACCACTTCGGACTACGGCAAGCTGAAGTTCGAGAACGTGCGCAGGCCGGTGTTTCCGCTGGATCCGATGTGACCGGCGCTCGCCCCTAGAACTTCCCGAACTTCAGGTACGCCTCCTGCGGATCCACGCCCGCGAGGATGGCCGTGCGCACTTTGCTCTCCGTGGTGATGGCCGACTCGGATTTGTCCAGCACGTCTTCGACGATCGCTCGCGGCACGCGCAGCAAGCCGTCGCGGTCCCCGAGCAGGTAGTCGCCCGGCGCCACGATCACATCCCCGATGCGGATGTCGACATCCACGGCGCGGGGCAACCAGTAACCCACGATGTCCCGCGGCGTGAATCCGCGCGACCATGTCTGGAAGCCCATCTCCAGCAGGAAGTCGACGTCCCGCACGAAGCCATCGGCCACGCAACCGAGCACGCCTTTGTTCTTGAGCGTCTCCGCCGAGAGTTCGCCCATATGCGCAACGACGCGGTCGTTCGGTTGCGAAACCCAGATGTGCCCCGGCTTCGCCTTCGAGAGCAGGCCCGTCCATGCAATGAGCGTCTCGTGCGGGTCGGAGCGCGGATCCACCTTGCCGTCAACGGTGAAGGCCGGGCCCGCAAGGCGCTTTTCGGGGAACAGCGGCCGCAATTCGGCGGGAAACACGAAGTCTCGCAGCCCCATGGCCCGCATGACGTCGTGAACCACACCCGTGTAGCAGGCGCCCAGGCGTTGGCTGATCAGGTCGTCCATGACCCTTTCTACCACCGCCGCAGTTGGAGACAATGGCACTTTGCCTTGCAGCGAGGAACCATGAGAAAAAATCCAGACACACCGGCCGGCACCATTCACCGGATGACGCTCGACAGCGAAGTGCTGAAAGGCAACCTGCTTGGCGACCCGACCCGGCGCATCGTCGATGTGTACGTGCCGCACGGCCATGACGGACGTGGCTTGCCCTTGCTGGTCGACGTGGTCGGCTTCACTGCGGGCGGCCCCGCGCACACCAACTGGAAGAATTTCGGCGAGAACCTGCCCGAGCGGCTCGACCGCCTGATCAGTGAGGGCCACATGCCGCCGGCCGTCGTTGCTTTCCCGGATTGCTTCACCAAGCTCGGCGGCAACCAGTACGTCAACTCGGTCGCCATGGGCCGCTGGGACGACTTCCTTCGCACGGAAGCGGTGCCGCTCGTCGAATCGAAGTTCGGCTGCGGCGGCGCGGGGCGCCGCGGCATCTTCGGCAAGTCGAGCGGGGGCTACGGCGCGATGGTGCATGCGCTGCTGCACCCCGCCTTCTGGAGTGCAGCAGCGGTGCATTCAGGCGACATGGGTTTCGAGCTGCTCTACCGCCACGAGTTCGTGCCCGTTCTGCGCGCGCTGGCCAAGCAGCCCGACATCGGCAAATGGGTGGACGAATTCTGGCAAGCGAAGAAGCCCAAGGACAGCGACGTCCACATCATCATGATCTTTGCGCAAGCCGCGAGCTTCGACCCCGATCCTTCAGCCCGATATGGCGTGCGCCTGCCGGTCACGCTCGACACCTGCGAGATCGTTCCGGAGCGCTGGGCGAACTGGCTCGCGTGGGATCCGCTGACGCTCGTGGAGAAACACGGCCCGGGGCTCAAGGCCCTGAAGGCGCTGTATATCGATTGCGGCGACGTCGACCAGTACAACCTGGTCTATGGAGCGCGGCGCATGCACAAGCGGCTCGACGCGCTGGGCGTGAAGCACGTCTACGAAGAGTTCGCCGACGACCACACCGCGGTGGACTACCGGATGGATGTGAGCCTGCCGACGCTTGTGAAGGCGCTTTGCTGATCGATCACGCTTCCTGAAAGGCCTCTTCGCGCTGCTTGCGCACTGCGGGCAGCGCGACGACGACCACCATCAGCACGGTGGCGATCAGCAGCGACAGCGACAGCGGGCGCGTGACCAGCGTGGAGAAGTCGCCGCGCGACAGCAGCAGCGCACGCCGCAGGTTCTCCTCCATCATCGGCCCGAGCACGAATCCCAGCAGCAAGGGCGCGGGCTCCATGCCACACCGCGCGAAGACGTAGCCCACCGCCCCGAAGGCCGCGGTGATGAAGACGTCGAAGGTATTGTTGTTCACCGAGTACACACCGATGCAGCAGAACACCAGGATCGCCGGATACAGGTAGCGGTACGGCACCTTGAGCATCTTCACCCAGATGCCGATCAGCGGCAGGTTCAGGATCACGAGCATCGCGTTGCCGATCCACATCGACGCGATCAGCCCCCAGAACAATTGCGGGTTGCTCGACATGACCTGCGGGCCGGGCTGGATGTTGTGGATGGTCATCGCACCGACCATCAACGCCATCACCACGTTCGAAGGAATGCCCAGCGTGAGCAGCGGGATGAACGACGTCTGCGCGCCGGCGTTGTTGGCGGCCTCGGGGCCGGCTACGCCTTCTATCGCGCCGTGGCCGAACTCCGAGCCGTGCTTCGAAATCTTCTTTTCGAGCGTATAGGCAGCGAAGGACGAGAGCGTGGCACCGCCGCCGGGCAGCATGCCCAGGAACGTGCCGAGCAAGGTACCCCGCAGGGCGGCAGGGATGAAGCGCCGGAAATCCTCGCGTGTGGGAAACAGGTTGGTGACCTTGTTGACGAAAGTCTCGCGGTGCTCGCCTTGCTCGACGTTGGTGAGGATTTCCGCAAAGCCGAACACGCCCATGGCGAGCGCGACGAAGTTGATGCCGTCGGTGAGCTCGGGCACGTCGAACGAGTAGCGCGCCACGCCGGAGTTCACGTCGGTGCCCACAAGGCCCATCACCAGGCCCAGCAGGATCATGCCGATCGCCTTGATGAGCGACCCCGACGCGAGCACGACGGCTCCGACGAGCCCCAGCACCATCAGCGAGAAATATTCGGCGGGGCCGAACTTGAATGCAAGCTCGGACATCGGCGTCGCAAACGCCGCAAGCACGAGCGTCGCGATGCAACCCGCGATGAACGAGCTGATGCCTGCAGTGGCGAGCGCGACACCCGCCCTTCCCTTGCGCGCCATCTGGTAGCCGTCGATTGCCGTCACGACCGACGACGACTCGCCCGGCAGGTTCACGAGGATCGCAGTGGTCGAGCCGCCGTACTGCGCGCCGTAGTAGATGCCCGCAAGCATGATCAGCGCGGAGACCGGCGGCAGCGCATAGGTGGCAGGCAGCAGCATGGCGATCGTCGCTGCCGGGCCGAGGCCGGGCAGCACGCCGATCACGGTGCCCAGCAGGCAGCCGACGAACGCATACAGGATGTTCTGCAGGTTCAGCGCCGTTTCGAAGCCGATGGCCAGGTTGTGGAGCAATTCCATTGCGGCTTCCTCAGTCGATGAATGCGGGCCAGAGCGGGATCTGCAGGTGGATGCCCCAGATGAACGCGCCCAGGCTGAACAAGGTGAGGATGACGGCGTTGGCGATCGCGCCGCGCCATCCGAACTCATGGCTGGCCAGGCTCGAAATGATCACGAGCGCGACGAGCGCGATGACGAGGCCGGCAGGTTGCAGCAGCAGGCCGAACACGACGACCGAACCGAGGATCCATGCCATCGTGCGCAAGTCAGGGCGCTGCACCTTTTCCGGTTGCGCAAGAGGCCCCGCAGCGCCGAGGACGGTGAACAGCCCGACGGCCACCAGCAGCATGCCGACCCAGAACGGGAACCACCCGGGGCCCATGCGGGCGGCGTCGCCCAGCTTGTAGTTGAGCGCGCCGAGGCCGAAGCCGGCGCCGGCGCAGACGTAGATCAGGCCGGCGGCCAGGTCCTTCTGGTTGCGGATGCGGAACTGCATGGATGTGTCGACTTCCCTGTGAAGGTGAACGTTATATCAGCTCATGACATAAATAGATCGTGTCGTGATATATCTGTTCCTACGGGGTTTCCACAACGGCGTGTACATTCGGCCGAAGGCCGGGGCAAGGAGTGCAACGAAAGTGGCGACGAGAAACAGGCAGCTGGGCAAGGTTCAGCTCGAACGCATGTCCCGGTTCAGGTATGCGGTGCGCCGGTTCCTGCGTTTCAGCGAGGACGTTTCACGCGACGCCGGCATCACGGTGCTGCAGTACCAGGTGCTGCTGCATACGCAGGGGTTTGCCGGGCGCGATTGGGCGAGCGTCGGCGAACTCGCCGAGCGGCTGCAAGGTCATGCACACGGCGTCGTCGCGCTCGTCTCGCGCTGCGAGGAGGCCGGCCTCGTACGCCGCCGGCAGAACGACGAAGACCGCCGGCTGGTTGAAGTTCACCTCACGGCCAAGGGCCGTCGCATCCTCGAGGCCCTGGGCCAACTGCACCGCACCCAGTTCGATTCGCTGGCGGCGCTGATCGAAGAGGCGCGCACGGACAGGGCCGTGGACTAGCGCCCGCCCATCTTCCCCTGGAGCACCGACACCAGGTGCTGCTTCGCTTCGGCAAGCTCCGCCTTGTCGGCGTCGTGCACTTTGCGGAAGAACGCCGCGCACTCGGGTGAGCCCGCTGCTTCCGCATCCTTCATGTACTGGTCATAGGCCATGAGCGCCTGCGCCTTGTTCTGGATGAGCGTGATCCAGTCGTACGCCAGGTCGCTGAGCGGGTGGGGATCGGAAGGTTGTTCTTTCACTGTGTTCCTCGGTTCATGATTCGTGGACGGCCGCTGCCACCTCGGCACGGCGGGTCTGGATGCGGCCGCCCAGCGTGGCAAGCTCCATGCCGCTGGCCCGCGCCTTCGCGAACATGCCGCGGCGCTCCTCTTCGACGTGATGCTCGACATGCCGCCAGACCGACTCGATCGCGCCTTCGACGTTCTCCGCGGAAAGAACGCGCGCAATCAGTTCTTTCACTTCCTGGTGTTCCTTGATCGCATGTTCGACGAGTTGCTCGTCCCCCGTTGCCTGTGCGAACGCCGGGTAGAAGATTTCTTCCTCGACCATCGAGTGCAAGGTCAGCTCCGCGCAGATGATTTGCGCAAGATGAAGCTTGGCTTCACGGTCACCGCGCATCGACTTGAACTCGCGGACGAGTTCTTCCACGCGGTGGTGGTCGGATTCGAGCAACGCAATCGCGTCCTGGGCCATGGTGATCTCTCCTGGCGGCACGATGCCGCGCTTGGAGCAATCTAGCGCTGCCGATGACAGCCGCTTGTAGGCCGATGCTGGCAGCCGCGTGTCGCGCCGCCGCGAGCTGAGCCTTACGGAACTTGCAGCAGCGCCGCGATGGCAGCGAGATGGGCGTCTTGCAAGGCCTGCGGCTTGACTTCGTCTTCCGCGGCCGTCTCGTCCTCATGGCCCTGGAGCGCAGCGCGCATCTCGTCCATGCCCGACCAGACGATCACCTCCGTGCGCGGGCACAAGTGGCGCATCGTGTGATACCAGTAGTAGCCGTCCGCGCCCCCGAACAGCTTGTCGATGCCGCGCAGGTCGTTGGACTTGACTCCGTGACTTCGCAGGACGTTGTCGAGCACTTCGTGGGAAAGGGTGAATGGCATCCCGGCATTTTAGGAAGTTGAGCGCGGCAGGGGGCGGCCGGGCGACCTGTGACAATCTCGCGTGCGCATTCCAGACATCAAACGGCAGCTCCGCGACGCCGGCGCGGGGACGTCCCACGAGTTTCGTGTCCTGCGCCTGTGGTCGCAGGCCCTGCCGCAGGACAGCGGCAAACGCCGGATCGAAAACTTCCTGCCGCGCTCCCTGCGGGAGGCGCTGCCCGCGATCGAATCCACATTCGAAGGGCTGGCGCGCATCGTCTCCGTCCATCCGGCGAACGACGGCTCGGAGCGCCTGCTGGTCGGCCTCGCGGATGGCCAGACGGTTGAAAGTGTGCTGCTGCCCCGCGACGGTTTGTGCATTTCATCCCAGGCCGGGTGCGCAGTGGGTTGCCTGTTCTGCATGACGGGCAAAGGCGGCCTGCTGCGCCAGCTCACGAGCGGCGAGATGGTCGCGCAGGTCGTCCTGGCGCGAAGGCGGCGTCCGGTGAAGAAGGTGGTCTTCATGGGCATGGGTGAACCGGCACACAACATCGACAACGTGCTCGAAGCGATCGACGTGCTCGGCACGGCGGGCAATGTCGCGCACAAGAACATCGTCTTCTCCACGGTCGGTGACCCGCGCGTATTCGAGCGGCTTCCTCTTGAAAAGGTGAAACCTGCCCTCGCGGTGTCGCTGCACACCACCCGACCCGAACTGCGCGAGCGCCTCTTGCCGCGCGCCCCTCGCATGTCGCCCGAGGAACTGGTCGAGCGCAGCGAAGCGTATGCGCGCGCCACCGGCTATCCGATCCAGTACCAATGGACCTTGCTGGAAGGTATCAACGATGGTGACGACGAAATCGAAGGCATCGTGCAGCTGCTCTCCGGAAAATACGGCGTGCTGAACCTGATCCCGTTCAACAAGGCCGACGGCCTGGACTTCAAGCGCCCGTCATGGGAACGCGCAGCTGCCATCGCGCGCACGCTGCACCGGCGCGGCATCCTCGCGAAGCTGAGGCAGTCGGCCGCGCAGGATGTGGATGGCGGTTGCGGGCAGTTGCGGGCGCGCGTCGTCGCGATCCACGTCGCGCATTGCTGAGTTCAGTTGCCGTCAGTCAACTTGGGCGGGGTTGCCGTGCCGATGTCTGTCAAAATCACTTGGAGGGGTCCACGACGAGCCGCCCAGCGGCCGAGCTTCGCTTTACGACACAACGATGGCTGCACCTGCTTCTTCGGGGCATTCGTTCCTTGCTCATGCAAGCGGCGAATGCGCGGACAAGATTCGCGACTTCCCCTGGCACCGCTCAGCGCTCGGCGCAGTGGAAAACTGGCCCGTCAGCCTTCGCAGCATCGTCACGACACTCGTCGAATGCAAGTTGCCGATGTACCTGGCATGGGGTCCCGAATTCACCCAGTTCTACAACGACGCATACCGGCCGATTCTTGGCGCGAAGGAAGCGGGCGCGCTCGGCGGGCCGGCACCGCAAACCTGGAGCGAAATCTGGCCGACGATCGGCCCGATGTGGGAACAGGTCCTGGCCGGCGAATCCATCGGCTTCGAGGACTTCAAGCTCACGATCAACCGCTACGGCTACCCCGAGGACTGCTACTTCAATTTTTCGTATAGCCCCGTTCGCGATGAGTCGGGCGCGGCTCGCGGCGTGCTGGTCACGTTCGCCGAAACAACGCACCGGGTCGTGAACGAAAGGCGTTTGAACTTCCTGGATGAACTGTCCCAGAAGGTGCGGACCGCGTCATCGCCTTCCGAAGTCATGACGCTCACAGCCGAATTGCTCGGGCGATATCTGGAAGTCAGCCGCTGCGCCTACGCTCACGTCCATGCCGACCAGGACACGTTTGACCTGATCGGCGACTACAACTCGGGCGTCCGCAGCATCGTCGGCCAGTACAAGTTCACCGATTTCGGGCAGGTCGTCCATGAGCTGATGGTCGCCAACGAGGCCTACGTGAATCACGACGTCGATGTCGACCCGAGGACCGCGACGGGCGATCTCGGCGCATACCGTCTCACGCAAATCCAGTCGGTGATTTGCGTCCCGCTTCACAAGGACGGCCGGTTCGTCGCCGCAATGGCGGTGCACCAGTCGACCCCGAGGCGCTGGAGCCCGGAAGAGATCGAACTTGTGCGCACCGTGGTCGATCGATGCTGGGATTCGCTCGAGCGGCTGCGCAGCGAAGTCGCCCTGCGCGAGGAAGCCCGGTCACTCGAGCTGCTGAACGTCACCGGCTCCGCGTTGGCCGCCGAACTGGACCTGGATGCCGTCCTGCAGCGAGTGACAGATGCGGCAACTGAGCTGACCGGGGCGCGTTTCGGCGCGTTCTTCTACAACGGCCACGACGAGCGCGGCGAAGCGCTGCTGCTGTACACGCTTTCCGGCGCGCCGCGCTCCTCGTTCGAAGGTTTCGGGCACCCACGCCCCACTGCGATTTTCGGCCCCACTTTCCGCGGCGAAAGCGCGATCAGGATCGACGACGTGCTGCGGGACCCGCGCTACGCGCAATGGGGGCCCGGGATGCCGGCGGGGCACCTGCCCGTGCGAAGCTATCTCGCGGTGCCGGTGATCGCGCGTTCGGGCGACGTGATCGGCGGACTGTTTTTCGGGCATCCCGAAGTGGGGATCTTCACCGCGCGCAGCGAAAGGCTTGCAACGGGCATCGCCGGGCAAGCCGCGGTGGCCGTCGACAACGCGAGGTTGTATTCAGAGTCCCAGAGAGCGGCAAGCGAAAGAAGCGCATTGCTCGAGAGCGAGCGAGCGGCCCGCGCGGAGGCTGAGCGCTCGAGCAAGGTGAAGGACGAATTCCTCGCGACACTGTCGCATGAATTGAGGACACCCCTGAGCGCGATCACGGGTTGGGTGTACATCCTGCGCAACAAGCTCACTGCCTCGCAGCCCGAGCTGGTGCGCGGCGTCGAAATCATCGACCGGGCGGCACGCACCCAGGTGCAACTGATCGACGACCTGCTGGACATGAGCAAGATCACGGCGGGGAAGTTGCGGCTGGAGCCGAAACCCGTCGCACCCGCGGATTTCATCCAGGCTGCGCTGGATGTGATTGCCCCCACTGCGGGTGCGGCAGGTGTTTCGATCACCGCCGATCTCCTACCGGTCGGCGCCGTGATGGGCGATGCGGCGCGCTTGCAGCAGGTGGTATGGAATCTGCTCGCCAACGCAGTGAAGTTCACCCCGATGGGGGGCCGCGTCCATGTGGCATTGTCCGAAGAAAATTCGACGGCCATCATTCGCGTGACGGATACCGGCACGGGAATCAAGCCCGAGTTCCTGCCCAGCATGTTCGCCCGCTTCCAGCAGGCGGACGGGTCGATCACGCGCAAGTTCGGCGGCCTGGGGCTGGGTCTTTCCATTGTGCGGACGCTGGTCGAATTGCACGGGGGTACCGTGGCGGCGTCGAGCAAGGGCGAAGGCCACGGCTCCACGTTCACCGTGAAGCTGCCGGTCAGCACGGCACATACGGCGGAGCGGGCGCCACATCCGGTGTCCACCACGTCGGACGTGCAACTGGCGGGCCTGCGCGTTCTAGTCGTGGACGACGAAGCCGACGCGCGCGAAATGCTGCACCGCCTGCTGCTGGAATGCGGTGCGGACGCGCAAGTCGCGTCCAGTGCGGCCGAAGCCCTGGAAGCACTGCCACGGTACAAGCCGCACATCCTGATCTCGGATATCGGCATGCCCGGAACCGACGGCTACGACCTGCTGCGGCAAATCCGCCGGCTGGCCGCGGAACACGGCGGTGCGACACCCGCGATCGCCTTGACTGCATTCGCGCGCCCCGAAGACCGCGACAAGGCGATCGCGGCGGGTTTTACTTCGCACCTCACCAAACCGATCGTGCCTTACGCGCTGCTCTCGGAAGTCAAGCGCCTGTACACCTGATTCCGCGGTCAAGCAATGGCCAGCAGCTCCACGTCGAACTTCAGCGTGGCATTCGGGGGGATGACGCCGCCCGCGCCGCGCGCGCCGTAGCCGAGTTGCGGCGGGATGATCAGCGTGCGCTTGCCGCCCACCTTCATGCCGGCCACGCCTTCGTCCCACCCGCGGATCACCATGCCGGCGCCCAGCGAAAACTCGAACGGGTCGTTCCGGTCGCGGCTCGAGTCGAACTTCTTGCCCTGGACGCCGTTCTCGTAGAGCCAGCCGGTGTAATGCACGCGAACGTTCTTGCCGGGGGTCGCTTCGGGGCCGCTGCCTGCCAGTTCGTCGTCGTACTGGAGGCCGGAGGGTGTGTTGGTCATGTCGGTTCCTTGAATCAACTAGAGTGTATCGATGGCCGCAACTGATCCTTCCCGCGATCCATGACCGATGTCCTTGTGATCGGCGGTGGCAACGCCGCCCTGTGTGCGGCGCTCACGGCCCGGGAGGCGGGCGCTTCGGTCCTCTTGCTCGAAGCCGCGCCGAAGGAATGGCGCGGCGGCAATTCGCAGCACACGCGCAACCTGCGCTGCATGCACGACGCGCCGCAGGACGTGCTGGTCGATGCTTACCCGGAAGAAGAGTACTGGCAGGACCTGCTGAAAGTCACTGCCGGCAAGACGAACGAGCAGCTGGCGCGTCTTGCGATCCGCGAATCGTCGACGTGCCGCGGCTGGATGCAGCGCCACGGCGTGCGCTTCCAGCCCGCTCTGCCGGGGACCTTGCACCTGTCGCGCACGAATGCGTTCTTCATGGGCGGAGGCAAGGCGCTGGTGAATGCGTATTACCGCAGCGCGGCGCGATTGGGCGTGCAGGTTCTCTATGACTCGCCCGTCGATGCGCTGGAGATTCGTGACGGACGCTTCGTCGCTGCGATATGCAAGGGCGAACGTATCGAAGCAAGGGCGTGCGTGCTCGCCGCGGGCGGGTTCGAGTCCAACCTCGAATGGCTGCGCGAAGCGTGGGGCCGGAACGAGCGCGGCGAATGGCCGGCGGAGAATTTCATCATCCGCGGCACGCGCTTCAACCAGGGCGTGCTGATCCGCCACATGCAGCAGCAGGGCGCCGACATCATCGGCGAGCCGAGTGCGGCGCATTGCGTGGCCGTGGATGCCCGCGCGCCGCTCTACGACGGCGGCATCGTCACACGTGTCGACGCCGTGTCACTGGGTGTGATGGTCAATCGCGACGGCGTCCGCTTCCACGATGAGGGCGAAGACTTCTGGCCCAAGCGCTATGCGGTGTGGGGACGGCTCGTGGCGCAACAGCCGGCGCAAGTGGGCTACTGCGTGATCGACAGCAAGGCGGCAGGCCGCTACATGCCGCCGGTGTTTCCCGGCGAGAAGGCGATGTCGCTGCAGGAACTCGCGCGCAAGCTCGGATTGCCGGAAGCGCCGTTCATGAAGACCCTGCAGGATTTCAATTCAGCTTGCCGCGCGGGCACGTTCGACCACACGGTGCTGGACGACTGTCACACCGAGGGCCTGGCTCCGCCCAAGACGCACTGGGCACGGCCCATCGACACGCCGCCTTTCACCGGTTTCATGCTGAAGCCCGGTATCACATTCACCTATCTCGGCCTGAAGATCAACGACAGGTCGCAAGTGCATTTCAACGGCGGGCCCAGCGGAAACTTGTTCGTGGCCGGCGAAATGATGGCGGGCAACGTGCTGGGGCAGGGTTATACGGCGGGAGTCGGCATGACCATCGGTACCGCATTCGGCCGCATCGCGGGAACGGAGGCGGCACGTGCAGCAGCTTGAAGCACTCGTGCGCGCAGCCGAAGCCGAAGTGGACCGGCAGATGCAGATCTGCAATGCGTGCCGCTATTGCGAAGGCTTCTGCGCAGTGTTCCCCGCGATGACGCGGCGCCTGGCGTTTGGCGGCGCGGATGCGCACTACCTCGCGAACCTTTGCCACAACTGCAGTGCATGCCTGCATGCATGCCAGTACGCGCCGCCGCACGAATTCGCCGTCAATGTGCCGAGTGCGATGGCTGCGGTTCGCGTCCACACGTATGAGGAATACGCGTGGCCGCGATCGTTCGGTCGCCTCTACCGCAAGAACGGCGTCGCGGTCGCGGTTGCACTCGCCGCGGGCGTTGCCCTGTTCTTGTCGCTGCTGTTCGCGGCGCGCGGTTCGCTGCTGCACGAGCCGCTGGGCGGTTCTTTCTACAGCGTGTTCCCGCACAACGAGCTTGTCGCGATGTTCGGCGTGGTTTTCCTCTGGTCGCTGGGGGCCTTGGGCATCGGCGCGGCAAGGTTCTGGCGCGCTCAGTCGCCGGGTCCCGCCACTGCGGGCGCAACCGCGCAAGCGGCTCGCGATGCATTGACGCTGCGCTATCTCGATGGCGGCCACGGCGAGGGCTGCAACGACGAGAACGACCGCTTCACGTTGCGGCGGCGTCGGTTCCATCACTTCACGTTCTATGGATTCATGCTTTGTTTTGCGGCGACCTGTGTCGCAACGCTTTATCACTATGCGTTCGGCTGGGCCGCGCCCTACCCGCTCATGAGCCTGCCTGTGGTGCTCGGCACCGTTGGCGGCATTGGATTGCTGATCGGGCCCGTGGGCCTGTTGTGGCTGAACGTTCGCCGGCATCCGGCGCTGCGCGATGCGGCGCAGTCCGCCATGGATCGCGCGTTCATCGTGCTGTTGTTCCTGGCGAGTGCAACGGGGCTGGCTTTGCTCGCCGCACGCGATACGGGCAGCATGGGCCTGTGGCTTGCGCTTCACCTGGGTTGCGTGATGGCGTTGTTCCTCACGCTGCCGTACGGGAAATTTGCGCATGCGGTGTACCGCGTGGCCGCGTTGCTCAAATACCAGGTGGAAAGGCGGCAACCCGGCAAGATGCAGCTGGGTGCCGACTCCTGACGCCCTCGGCTACGCGCGAATCTTGTCGAGCCCCTTCCAGTCGAACGCGATGCCGTGTCCGGGACGGTCCGGCGCGATCGCCATGCCCTCTTCGATCACGAGCGGCTGCGCGATGTACTGGTCCAGGCCAAAGCCGTGGGCCTCCAGGTAGCAGCCGTTCGGCGCGGCGCACAGCAAATGCACCGTGACGTCGTGCGCGCCGTGTGAAGTCACCGGCAGGTTGAACGCCTCGGCCAGGTGCGCGATCTTCACGAAATTCGTGACGCCGCCGCAGTTCGTCACGTCGGGCTCGGGGAAAGTGACTGCACCCGATGCAATGAGCTGCTTGAACTCCCACAGCGTGCGCAGGTTCTCCCCGGACGCGATCGGCACGCCGCCGTCGCGCACCACGCGTGCCTGGCCCGCGACGTCATCGGGGATCACCGGCTCCTCCAGCCATGTCAGGTCGAAGGGCTGGAACGCACGCGCCGCGCGGATCGCTTCGTCGGCGCTCCACTTCATGTTCGCATCCGCCATCAGCGGAAAACCTTCGCCGAGATGCTCGCGCATCGCCTTCACGCGCGCGACATCTTCAGATAGCGTCGCGCGGCCGACCTTCATCTTGATCGCACGGAAACCGCGCGCGAGATTCGCGTCGGTCTGCTTGAGCAAGTCGTCGATCGCCAAGTGCAGGTCGATGCCGCCTGCGTAGCAGCTCACCCGATCGCGGTGCCCGCCCAGCAATTTCCACAGCGGCTGGCCGAGCCTCTTCGCCTTCAGGTCCCAAAGCGCCATGTCGACGGCCGAGAGCGCGAGCACCGTCGGCCCGCCCCGCCCGCCGTAGTGCGATGCCCACCACAGCTTGTGCCAGATGCGTTCGATGCAATCGGCGTCTTCGCCGGCAAGGACATCGGGCCAATCGCGGCGCATCACAGCGTCGACGGCTGCGCCGTTGCGCCCGCAAGTGAACGTGTAGCCGACGCCCTCGGCGCCGTCGCCGTCCTGCACGCGTACGGTGTTGAGCTCGAAGGCGAGCATTTCACCATGCATCGAGTCGGTCAGCGCGACGGGAAGCGTGAGGCGGTAGAAGCCGGGAGTGATCGATTGGATGACAGCCATCCCGCCATCCTAGACCGTCGCGCCAACTTGAATTTTTCAGCGGCCGGTGCGGGTATGCCCCCGGCGGATACTCGTTTGCGGGGCCCAAGGCCGCGAAGTCTCTCTTGCCAATTACCGACAACCGTCGCAACAATGGTGCCCAACAACAGGAGGGCGCATGAGGAAGTCTGCATGGATCGCGCGGCTCGCGGGCGCGCTGGTTGCTTCATTCGTGGGCGGATCGGCGTTCGCGGCCGACACCCGGTTTATCGTCTCCGCGGACGGCCAGGAAGTGCTCGACACCAAGACGAGCCTGGTGTGGCGGCGCTGCACCGAGGGCATGGCCTGGGACGGGAAGGAGTGCAAGGGCAAGGTCAACAAGTACAAGTTCGGCGATGCGAAGAAGCTCGCCGACGAGGCTGCGCCCGCCTCGGGCAAGCCGTGGCGCGTGCCGACGAAGGACGAGCTGTCGACCATCGTGATCAAGCAGAAGAAAAAGCCGATGACCGACGCGGAAGCATTCCCCGGCACGCCGTCGTCGCTGTACTGGGCCAAGCGCCCCGGCTACGACGACAACCTGAACGGCTGGATGATCGACTTCGGCAGCGGCAAGGGCTTCGGCGGCAGCGGCGCGAAGGAAGCCGTGCGCCTGGTGCGCGACAAGTAAATTGCCCGAGGTCTTCGGCGACCTGCTGCAGCCGCTGCAGACGACGCGCGGCCTGTTCGCCTTCGTCATCAACCTCGCCGGGGTCGGCCTGGTCTTCGCGGCGTCGATCGTTCGCACCATGGTGCCGCTGCGGGCACTCACCGTCGCCAGCAACCTCCTGCTGCTCGTCTCGGCGTTTATCGCGAAGGAGCCGGCGAACGTCGTGCTCTATCTGCTGCTGATCCCGCTCAACACGTACCGGCTGGCGGAAATCCGGCGCCTCACTCGCCGGGTCGAGCAGGCCGCGGCCCACCGCGACACGTCTGGGCTGTGGCTGCGTCCGTACATGAAAACGCACAAGTTCAAGGCGGGCCAAGTGCTGTTCGAAAGAGGCGACGGCGCGGACTCGATCTACATGCTGGTCGAGGGCGATCTCGAGCTCGTGGAGATCGTCAAGCGGGTGCCGCACGGGGAGATCTTCGGCGAGATCGCCTGCTTCTCGCCCGAACGCGTGCGCACGCTCAGCGCGCGCTGCGTCACCGATTGCGTGATCCTGTCGATCACGAAGGAAGTCTTTGAGCAGCTCTATTTCGAGGAGCCGAAGCTTGCGTTCCACGTGAGCAACCTCATTGCGGAGAGGCTCAGCGCCGATATCGCGCGTCTGAAGAAGGAGATCGAGCGCGTCAGCGCGGCGGCCCGCTGACGGGCGTGTCGAGCGGCAGTGGCGCGTTGGACACGGGGTCCGCGACCAGCGCCAGGAACTCGGGCCGGTCCCACAGGTGCGCGAGTTCCAGCCTCACGCGGTGATCGTGGATGAAGAATCCGGGCAGGCGCGACTGCCGCGCCAGCTCCGATACCACCCCATCGTCGCCGAGCAAGGCATCCAGGTACACGCGGCTGCGCCGGCTGAGTTCCAGCGCCCACAGGTTCCCACCCGCAGCTGTCGAGGCCAGGTTCTTGTCGAACGCCGAGTTGCATGCCGAGCGGTTGCCGAGGACTGCGTGGCACTGCGCGATATCGAACCAGGCCTCGAGATCGGGCTGGCCCCGCATGATGGCTTCGAATCCTGCGAGCGCCTTGCGCGCGGACTGGATGGCCCTCACTGGTTCACCCTGCGCATGCCACGCGAGCGAGTGCAGCACAGCCAGCCCCGCTTCATTCGCAGCGGTGTTCGCGAGATCGCGCCGCCAATCGGCGACGTCCACGTCGAAGAGGCGGTGCACTTCGGGGTAGTCCTTGCGTGAAACCGCACGGTCCGCCGCGAGGTTGCGGATGCGCGCGTTGCGCGTCTCCAC
>DATLBJ010000065.1:0-61854 GCA_035526975.1 Ramlibacter sp. | reverse complement strand
AACGCATCGCCCCCGAACACGACATCGAATGAATCTGCCAGCCCTTTCTTCCGCAGAAGCGGCCGCGCGAAATCGCCCGGTTTGTTGGTGAGGCAGGCCAGGCGCAGGCCCCGCTCGCGCAGCGCATTCACGCCTTCGAGTGCCCCCGGGTACAGGCGCGAGTGTTCGCCGTTGATCGCGAGATAGTGCTGCTGGTAGGAGCGCCACGCGCGCTCGTACAACTGCGGCGGTGCGCCCACGTGCTCGAGAACCGAGGCGATCAGATGCTCCGACCCGCGCCCCACCCGAGCCTCGATCGCATCCGCGTCGATGGCGCGCAGGCCGAGCTCACGCAGCATCGCGTTCAATGCGGCGTCGAAGTCGCCGAGCGTGTCGACGAGCGTGCCATCGAGGTCGACGACGGCGGCAGTGATGCCGGCAATCAGGCGTTTCAAGCGCTCGATTGTCGCGCAACTACGGGCGTTTGCTGCCCGTGTGGCTGGCCTGGCCGCCCTTGCGGCCGGCCTCGCGCGCTTCGTCCGAATTGAATTCGTGCGCGGTGCCGTTTCGATGCGCGACCTGCCCGCCTTTGCTGCCGGCGATGCGGGCCTCGTCCGGGTTGAACTGGTGCGCCGTCCCTTTTTGGTGGGCCGCCCGTCCGCCCTGGCTGGCGATTTCGCGCTGGCGTTGCGGGTCCATGGACGCGAAGCCGCGTCCGGACCGGCCCTTGGCCGGATCCTGGTTGTTCGATGCCATTGAAGCTCTCCTCGCTGGACAATGCGTTGCGGCCGGGCACACCGGCCGCGCGTGGCGCATTTGGGCGCTGCTGCGCCCAGCGCGGCGTCAGCATCCCGGCGCACCGCGCGTAGGAGAGCGCCGACGAATCGAGGGCTATGTTCAGGCCGCCGCGACCGCGTCGAGGTGGGGCCGCGCCCAGTGGCGGTGCTTCGCGATGGCTGCGATGAAGTCCTGTGCGAGCTGCGCGCGGGCCGGCGGCTCGTTGCGCCCGACGATCATGCCCGGCACCTTGGCTGCTTCCTGCGGATCGTGCAGTCCGAGCGCGCGCAGCATCTGCACGCCCTCGCCGATCACGCAGATCGTCTTGCAGTGCTTGTACGCTTCGAGCACGAAGTGGACCGCGTTACCGTTCTTTGCGAGCGCCTGCACGCTCGTCGCGCCGCCGGGCACGAGCACCGCGTCGAACAGCACCGAGGGCATCGAGCAGAACGTGTGGTCGACCGCAAGTTGCTGGCCCGTCGCCGTGGCCACGCTGCCGGTGCGGTCCGCGAGCAGGCGGCACGTTGCGTGTTCCTCGGCCAGCGCCTGCTGGATCGCGCGCAGCGCGCCGATCTCGACGCCGGGTGCGACGAGCACCGCGACACATCGCGTCGCGATGTTGTGGCCGCCGGCTGCCTCCATGCTCAGCGACGGTGCGGACTCGATCGGCGACTTGCCGCGCTGCTCGCGAAAGCCCGCGCGTCCCGCGGCGGCCTTCGCGTCCGGCGCGGCAATGCCCAAAGGTTCGGCGACCTTGCGCGCAAGACGCGAATCGACATGCGCGAGGTTGTCCACGACGCGCTGGCGGATGGCCGGCACATTGACTTTCCACAGCTCCCGCTGGAACGCGCTGATCACGTGGTCCTTCTCCGTGGCCGAAAGGCTGTTCCAGTAGAACGAGGCCTGGCTGAAGTGGTCGTCGAAGTTCGCGCTGCGTTTGCGGGTCTTCGGCGACTCGACCGCATCTTCCCTGGACTGGAAACCCTGCGGCCCGCCATCGGTGCGGTACTCGGCGCCATTGCCGAGCGAATTCGGCTCGTAGGAAACGCCGCCCTTGCGGATCGCCATCCGGTGCGCGCCGTCGCGATGGAACGCATGCGCCGGGCACACGGGCCGGTTGATCGGCAGTTCGCGGTAGTTGGGTCCGCCCAGCCGCGCCATCTGGCTGCCCGTGTATGACAGCACGCGGCCTTGCAGCAGCGGGTCGTTGGTGAATTCGATGCCGGGAACCAGGTGCCCGGGATGGAAGGCGACCTGCTCGCACTCCGCGAAGAAATCCTCGCAATTGCGGTGGAGCACCAGCCGGCCCGCGACGACGCTCGGCACCATCTCTTCCGGCACGAGCTTGGTGGGATCCAGCAGGTCGATCCCCAACGCTGCCGCTTTCTCTTCGGGGATGAGCTGCAACGCCAGTTCCCACTCGGGACAGCAGCCTTGCGCGATGGATTCCCACAGGTCGCGGCGCAGGAAATCGGGATCGCAGCCGGCGATCTTCTGTGCTTCGGACGCGAGCATCGCGTGGCGCCCGAGCTTGGCTTTCCACTGGAACTTGACGTACTGCACGCCCCCGCGCGCATTCACCATCCGGTACGTGTGCACGCCGAAGCCGTCCATCATGCGGTACGAGCGCGGCAACGCCCGGTCCGACATCAGCCACATCAGGCCGTGCATCGCCTCGGGCATCAGCGACGCGAAATCCCAGAAGGAATCGTGCGCGCTCGACGCCTGCGGCATGCCGTGGTGCGGCTCGGGCTTGAGTGCATGCACGAAGTCCGGAAACTTCATTGCGTCCTGCACGAAGAACACCGGCATGTTCGCGCCGACCAGGTCCCAGTTGCCTTCGCGCGTGTAGAACTTCACCGCAAAGCCGCGCACGTCGCGGACCGTGTCGGCCGAGCCCTGCGAGCCCGCCAATTGCGAGAAGCGGACGAATACCGGCGTGCGCGCACCCGGCTCCTGCAGGAAATCGGCGTGGGTCGCATCGACCATCGAGCGCGTGCACTCGAAGTACCCGTGCGCCGCGGCGCCGCGGGCCCACACCACGCGCTCGGGGATGCGCTCGTGTTCGAAATGCGCGAGCTTGTCGCGCAGGATGAAGTCTTCGGCCAGCAGCGGCCCGCGGGCCCCCGCCCTGAGCGAGTTGTGGTTGTCGGCGATGACCACACCGCCGCCGGTGGTCAACGCGCCGTGCGCGTCTTCGGTGAATGCCTCGAGCTGCTTTTGCTTGGCCAGCGCCGCTTCATTTGCCTTCGCGCGGCGAAGGCTTTCCTGCTTGGTTTGCGGCATGAAGTGGGGATCAGCCTGCGTCGAGGTCCAATGCGACGCAAAGGATGCGTGCAACGGCGGCCAACGCAAATGCGCCGATCCCGCCCGCGACGAACCAGACCAGCCACTCAGGCCATGCGGCGATCAGCTCCATACCTGCTCCCGTGCCGGCGTCATTGCCAGCCTGACCCGAGCATAGGAAGCTCATGTGCATCCCCCCGTCGTCGGCCGGCGGGCGCGTTTGTAGTCGTGCTTTGTGACGTTTCGTAAGAACCGTCCGACTGCAAAAGCTCTTCCGTCCTACCGCGGCGCGCAAGCGCGCACTGCACGATGAAGAAAGGAAGGACACGTGATGAACAAGGAAGAGCAAAAGCCCGTCAGCCGCGGCAACACGTCGCGCGAGCAAGGAGAAACGCAGGAGCGCGTGCCACGCCAGCCCGACGAACGCGACGAATCAGCCGACAGCCAGGCCAGCAGCGAACCGTCGCAAGGCCGCATCGGCGAGATCGCCCGCAAGGACATGGAAGAAGGCCGCGTGGACACGGACAAGGGGCCCGTGCTGCGCGACCTGCACGAAAAGAAGATCTAGCGCTTGAGTTGGGAGCGCATCGCGCCGAGCACCTGCGCGTAATCGGCTTGGCTGAAGATCGCGCTGCCCGCCACGAACGTGTCCGCGCCGGCCGCTGCCACGCGCGCGATGTTGTCGACCTTGATGCCGCCGTCCACTTCGAGGCGGATGTCGCGACCGCTCGCATCGATGCGCTTTCGCACCAGTTCGATCTTGCGCAGCGCCGAGCCGATGAATCCCTGCCCGCCGAATCCCGGATTGACGCTCATGATGAGCACGAGGTCGACGTCGTCGAGCATCCAGTCGAGCACGTCGATGGGGGCGGCCGGGTTGAACACGAGGCCCGGCTTGCATCCGGCCGCACGGATCGCCTGCACGCTGCGATGCACGTGCCCCGACGCGTCGGGATGGAAACTGATGTAGTCGGCGCCGGCCTTCGCGAATTCCTGCGCCAGCGCATCGACCGGCTGCACCATCAGGTGCACGTCGATCGGCACCGCAGTGCCGTCGGCCTTTTTCGCGTGCGGCTTGAGCGCGGCGCACACCATCGGCCCGAAGGTCAGGTTCGGCACGTAGTGGTTGTCCATCACGTCGAAGTGGATCCAGTCGGCGCCCGCGGCAATCACGTTGCGCACCTCCTCGCCCAGGCGGGCAAAGTCGGCCGAAAGGATGGAAGGCGCGATGCGGTGCGTGGAGCTCATGGCCGCGATTCTCGCAAAAGGCGCGGCCCACCCCGCGGGGGTACGATCGAAGCATGGCGAAGTACGACATGCGCGTCGAGGTGTTGCCCGAGTTCCTGCCCGACCAGTCGGCGCCGGAGCAGGGCGTCTATACCTTCGCGTACACCATCACCATCACGAACACCGGCGAAGTTCCGTCGCAGCTGATTTCCCGCCACTGGCTGATCACCGACGCGAGCGGGATGACCGAGGAAGTCAAGGGGCTCGGGGTGGTCGGCCACCAACCGCTGCTCAAAGCCGGTGAGTCGTTCCAGTACACGAGCGGCTGCCGCCTGCGCACGACCACCGGGATGATGCGCGGCAGCTATTTCTTCGTGGCCGAGGACGGCGAACGCTTCGACGTTCCGATTCCCGCGTTCGACCTCACCGAACCGTCGGCGCGCGTACTGCACTAGGCCGGCCAGGCTACGGCAGCGCAACTCAGCTTCGCGCTGGCGTCCTACAGGGGGCTTGCTCGAGGGCAGGCACATTCGCCGCATGAACGAAGTGATGGCCATCTGGGCCGACTGGCTCCGGCCATCGGCCGGCTTGCCCACGGTCCAGTGGTCCTTGCTGCTCGCCGTCGCGGCGGCGATCGGCCACCTCGTGCAACGCCACACCGGCGTGCCGAAGGTGGTGGGCTACTCGCTGACCGGTGCGGTTGCCGGCCTCGCGGGATTTTCGGGCGGGGCCTGGCCCATTGAAGGCATCGCCCTGTTCCTGCTCGAACTCGGCGTCGCGGTCGTGTTGTTCGAGGCGGGCGGGCGGCTGGCACTGCGCTGGTTCCGCCACAACCCGATGGTGCTGCTGCAAAGCCTGCTCGAATCGATGCTGACGGCGATCCTCGTCTATTACGCGTTGCGCGCGCTCGGCGTGACGCGCGGTGTCGCGGAAGCTGTCGGCCTGATCTCGATGTCCGCCTCACCGGCAGTGCTGTCGCGCGTCGTGATGGACACGCGTGCATCCGGCCCCGTCACCGAACGCGCGCTCGCGCTGTCGACACTCAGCGCGCTGTATGCGTTGACGCTGGTGAACGCGCGCGCCGGCGTGATGCACCACGCATCGACCGAACTTGGCGAGATGCTGTTCCCCGTGCTCGTCGTGCTCGGCGTGTCCTGCGTCGTCGCCGGCGTGCTCGCGCTGGTCTTGCGCATGGCATTGCGCTTCATGAGCCCGACCAGCGAAAACACATCGATGCTGCTGATCGCATCCATCGCCGCGGCAAGCACCATCGCGTCGCACTTCGGGGGGTCGGCGCCCCTGGCCGCGCTGCTCGCGGGACTGCTGCTCAAGCTGCTCAACCCGCGGCCGTGGGCGTGGCCGCGGCAGCTCGGCACGGCCTCGTCGCTGCTGACGATGCTGATGTTCGTGCTGGTCTCGGTCGTTGCCTCGAAAGCGCCGTGGAACCACGCGGTGGTCGGCATCGTCGGCACCATCGTCCTGACCCGCGCGCTGGCGAAGATCGCCGGTGTGTCGGCTGCCAACTGGGGCAGTGGCACGAGCCTCAAGCAGGCGTTCTGGACGGGCTGCACGCTGTCGCCGATGTCGTCGGTCGCGCTGCTCATGGTGTCGCAATACGCGAACACCACACCGGAGCTGGCGCCGGCCATCACCAGCATCGCCCTGCCCGCGATCCTGCTGATGGAAGTGCTTGGCGCGATGATCGCGACGTTCGCGCTGCACCGTGCGCGCGAGACTTCGCTGGCCGATGCGCCCGAAGGCCCGGTGGCGCTGAGGGAAGTGCGTGGGTAAATCGCTGCCGCAATCGGTCACGCTCCCGGCCCATCCGCCGCAGCTGGAGCCGTTCACCCAGTCGCGCGCGCTCTCGCTCGGCGTCGAGCTGGAGCTGCAGCTGGTGAACACGCACGACTACGACCTCGCGCCGTACTCGGCCGAGATGCTGCGCTTGATGGAGAAGTTCAAGCTGCCCGGCTCGGTCGTGCCCGAGATGACGTCCAGCATGATCGAGATCTCCACCGGCGTCTGCACGAACGCCGTGCAGGTGCAGGACGAGCTCGCCGTCATCCGCGATGCGCTCGTCAAATGCGCGGACCGCCTGAATATCGCCATCGTCGGCGGCGGCACGCACCCGTTCCAGCAATGGCACGAGCAGCGCATCTACGACAAGCGGCGCTTCCGCGAACTGCACGAGCTGTACGGGTACCTGTCGAAGCAGTTCACGGTGTTCGGCCAGCACGTGCATGTGGGTTGCGCCGATGCGGACTCGGCGCTGCTCATGCTGCACCGCATGTCGCGCTACATCCCGCACTTCATCGCGCTGTCGGCGTCGTCGCCGTTCGTGCAAGGCCAGGACACGCAGTTCGATTCCGCGCGCCTGAACGCCGTGTCGGCCTTTCCGATGTCGGGGCGCGCACCGTTCTGCCTGTTGTGGAGCGATTTCGAGAAGTTCTTCGCCAAGACCACGCGCACCGGCGTCGTCAAGAGCATGAAGGATTTCTACTGGGACATCCGGCCCAAGCCCGAGTACGGCACGATCGAGATCCGCGTCTTCGACACGCCGCTGACCGTTGCACGCGCCGCGGCGCTGGCCGGCTTCGTGCAGTCGCTCGGGGCCTGGTTCCTCGCCGAACAGCCGTTCGTGCCCGTCGAGGACGACTACATGGTCTACACCTACAACCGCTTCCAGGCTTGCCGCTTCGGGCTGGATGCGGTGTACGTCGACCCCGTGACGGGCCTGCACATGCCGCTGCGCGAACACATCATCGCGACGATGGAGCGCATCTCGCCTTACGCGCGCGACCTCGGCGCCGGCTGGGGCGTGCAGTTGCTGGCCGAAGATGCATCGCGCGGCATGAACGACGCGTGCTGGCTGCGCGACCGGCAAAGCGAGGAGCGCCTGCTCGCTGAAGTGGTGCGGCAGGGTTCCTTGCGCTTTCGCGGCGGCGCATAAGCCAGGCGTTCGCCATCGCGCACAATCGCTGGCATGGGCCCCATGGGCGAGTTCGACCTCATCGCGCGATTTTTCCGCCGGCCGGCACGGCGCAGCCCGCTGGGCAGCGGCGACGACTGCGCATTGCTCGCGCCTCGCGCGGGCATGCAGCTCGCCGTGTCCACCGACATGCTGGTCGAGGGCCGCCACTTCCTTTCGACCGTCGAGCCGCAGCGCCTCGGCCACAAATCGCTGGCGGTGAACTTGAGCGACCTTGCGGCATGCGGCGCCCAGCCGCTCGCCTTCACCTTGTCGCTTTCGATGCCCGGCATCGACGAAGCCTGGCTGGCGGGTTTTTCGCGCGGCCTGTTCGCGCTGGCCGACAAATGCGAATGCGAACTCGTCGGCGGCGACACGACGCGCGGCCCGCTTGCGATCTCGATCACCGTGTTCGGGGAAGTGCCGCAAGGCCAGGCGTTGTTGCGCTCCGGCGCTCGCGCGGGCGACGACTTGTGGGCCAGCGGCTCCTTCGGCGACGCACGCGTCGCGCTGGAAGTCTTCCGCGGCACGCTGTCCTTGCCTGCCGAGGCGTTCGATGCCGCGCGCGCGCGCATGGAAATGCCCGCGCCGCGCGTCGAGCTCGCGATGGCATTGCGAGGCATTGCGACGTCGGCGATCGACGTAAGCGACGGCCTCGCCGGCGACTTGCGGCACGTGCTCGCCGCTTCAGCGGTCGGTGCCACGATCGAGTCGGCCGCCGCGATATCGCTCCTTCATTGCGCGCCGCACGTCGATGAGAAGTCGCGCCTCGAGTTCGTCCTGTCGGGCGGTGACGATTACGAGCTGTTGTTCACGGCGGCCGCTTCGGCCCGCGACGCGGTCCAGCGTGCCGGGGTCCAGACCGCCGTCCGCGTCACGCGCATCGGGCGAATCGACGCCGAGCGCGGCCTGCGCGTGGTCGATGCGCAAGGCCGGGCGGTCGGGGCGAGCCTCACGTCGTTCGATCACTTCGCATGAACGCGCTGCACGCTCTCGTCGCGCTCGCCTGCTCGGCCCCGCTGGTTGCGGGTGCCGCGCGGTATGCCGGCGTCGTGAGCCACGTGACCGACGGTGATACGGTCTGGGTGCGGCCGGCCGGCGGCGGTCCGGCGCAGCATGTGCGGATCACCGGCATCGATGCACCGGAGATCTGCCAGCCCTTCGGCGCCGATTCGCGCGAGGCCCTTGCGTCGTTCGTGTTGCACAAGCGCGTCACGCTCGACACGCGCGGCGCGGACGATTACCGCCGCACGGTGGCGCGCCTGCGCGTGGGCAAGGAAGACGTCGGTGCGTGGATGGTCTCGCGCGGCTACGCCTGGTCGTACCGGTTTCGCAACGACCCCGGCCCCTACGCCAGCCAGGAAGCGCGGGCACGCACCGCTCGCGTCGGCCTGTGGGGCACGTCCAACAACGAGCGCCCCCGCGACTTCCGTGTGCGCCACGGCAGCTGTCACTAGGAACAAGAACGCATGACTTCCGCGCTGAACCCGCCCGTGCGGCCTTCCGTGCTGCGGCCGGGCTGGCGCTTCCTGCTGGCGCATCCGGCGCACTTCATCGCACTCGGTTGCGGCTCGGGCCTGTCGCCTTTCGCCCCCGGCACCATGGGCACTGTCTTCGGTTGGCTGTCGTACCTGTTGCTCGCGCAGTGGCTCGATGCATGGCAGATGGGCGGGCTGATCGCCGTGTCGACGCTGGGGGGCTGGTGGGCTTGCACCGTCGCTGCGCAGCGCATGCATGTGCTCGACCCGGGCCCGATCGTCTGGGACGAGGTGGTGGCTTTCTGGATCATCCTGTGGCTGGCGATGCCGATGGGTTTCCTCGGGCAGCTGGTGGCGTTCGTGCTGTTCCGCGCGCTCGACGTGCTCAAGCCCGGCCCGATCGGCTGGGCCGACGACCTGTTCCACGGTTTCGGCTGGAAGGGCGGGCTCGGGATCATGCTCGACGACCTGGTCGGCGCGTTCTGCACGGTGTTTGTCATCGCGCTGTGGAGGTTCTACGCATGAACCGCATCGAAGCTCTGGCGGCGCTGCTGCGCGAGCGGCAATGGATGCTCTCAACCGCCGAGAGCTGCACCGGCGGGATGATCGCGGCCGCGTGCACCGACGTCGCCGGTTCGAGCGAATGGTTCGAGCGGGGCTTCGTCACCTATTCGAACGAAGCGAAGGGCGAGATGCTCGGTGTCGACAAGGCCGCGATCGACGGCAACGGCGCCGTGAGCGAGATCGTCGCGCGCGCGATGGCGTTCGGCGCGGTGCGGCATTCGCGTGCACGCGTGAGCGTCGCGGTCACGGGAATCGCGGGCCCCACCGGCGGGTCCGCGGACAAGCCGGTCGGCACCGTGTGGTTTGCTTTCATGATCGATGGACGGCTTTCGAGCGAAACGCGGCGTTTCGACGGCGACCGCGCAGCCGTGCGCCGCCAGACCGTCGACCACGCGTTGCAGCGCCTGATCGAACACTTGCAGGAGTGGCAGCCATGAGCTTCTTCGACGGTTTCGAGGCCCACGATTTCGGCGTCAACGGCACGTCCATCCACGCGCGCTTCGGCACGAGCCTGGCCAAGCCGCCGCTGTTGCTCCTGCACGGCTTCCCGCAGACGCATGCGATGTGGAATCGCGTCGCGCAGGTGCTCGCCCGACATTACTTCCTCGTGCTGCCGGACCTGCGCGGCTACGGCGATTCGGGCAAGCCGGCCGCGTTGGAGGACCACGCCCAAGCCAGCAAGCGCGAGATGGCCCGCGACATGGTCGATGTGATGGCGGCGCTCGGGCACCGCGAATTCTTCGTCTGCGGCCACGACCGCGGCGCGCGTACCGCGCATCGCATGGCGCTCGACCACCCGCAAAGCGTGAGCAAGCTGGCGCTCATCGACATCGCGCCGACGCTGGACATGTACGACGCCACGGACATGACGTTCGCGCGTTACTACTACCACTGGTTCCACCTGATCCAGCCGGCGCCGCTGCCCGAAGCCATGATCGGCGGCAACTGCAAGCTGTACCTGCATACCAAGCTCGGGGGCTGGGGCGGCAAGGGAAGCGGCTTCGTCGAGCCGGAAGCCCTGGCCGAATACGAGCGCTGTTTCTGCCGCGCGGAGACCCTCCACGCCGCCTGCGAGGACTACCGCGCCAGCGCCGGCATCGACCTGGACCACGACCGGGAAAGCCGGGCCAAGGGCGAGAAGATCGCCTGCGATACCCTGGTGCTGTGGGGCGAACGCGGCATCATCGGCCAGCTGTTCGACCCGCTGGCGCTGTGGCAGGCGCAATGCGCCGGCAAGGTCGAAGGCCGCTCGCTGGCCGCCGGCCACTTCATCCCCGAGGAACTGCCGCAAGACACCGCGCAAGCGCTACTCGCGTTTTTCGGCGCTTCTCGCTAGCATCCCGCGCATGGGACTCAGACTGCGGGCCTGGCCGGTCCGCTACAACTCTTGGGGCGCGTGCATCCTCGGCTTCGCGGCGTGCATGGCATTGTGGGCGTGGCAGAAGCACGAGGGGTTCGCCGTGGTGGCCCTCGTCTTCCTGGTCTTCTCGCTCGTCGGTTTGCGCGACGTGCTGCAGACGCACCACGCGATCCTGCGCAATTACCCGGTGATCGGGCACATGCGCTTCTTCCTCGAGTACGTGCGGCCCGAGCTGCGCCAGTACTTCATCGAGGGCGATACCGAAGCCGCGCCGTTCTCGCGCGCGCAGCGCTCGCTGGTCTACCAGCGCGCGAAGATGGCGCCCGACAACCGCCCGTTCGGCACGCAGATGGACGTGGCCACCGATGGCTACGAGTGGATCAACCACTCGATGTTCCCGACGACGCTGGCCTCCTCGGACTTTCGCATCACCATCGGCGAGACATCGAAGCAGCCGTACAGCGCAAGCATCTTCAACATCTCGGCGATGAGTTTCGGCTCGCTCTCGGCCAACGCCATCATGGCGCTGAACAAGGGCGCGAAGCTGGGCAACTTCGCGCACGACACCGGCGAGGGCTCGATCTCGCAGTACCACCGCGAGCACGGCGGCGACCTGATCTGGGAGATCGGCTCCGGCTACTTCGGCTGCCGCGACGACAAGGGCCGCTTCTCGGAGGAGCGCTTCGTCGCCAACGCCACGAGCCCGCAGGTCAAGATGATCGAGATCAAGCTGTCGCAAGGCGCCAAGCCCGGGCACGGCGGCATCCTGCCGGGCGCGAAGGTCACGCCCGAGATCTCGCTGGCGCGCGGCGTGCCCATCGGCGTCGATTGCGTGTCACCGTCGTCGCACAGTGCTTTCACCACGCCGATGGAGATGATGGCGTTCATCACGAAGCTGCGCGATTTGTCCGGCGGCAAGCCGGTGGGCTTCAAGTTCTGCGTCGGCCATCCCTGGGAATGGTTCGGCATCGTCAAGGCGATGCTCAAGTCCGGCGTGACGCCCGATTTCATTGTGATCGACGGCGCCGAGGGCGGCACCGGCGCCGCGCCGGTCGAATTCATCGACCACGTCGGCGCGCCGCTGCAGGAAGGGCTGCTGCTGGTGCACAACACGCTGGTGGGAACGGGCCTGCGGGACCGCATCCGCCTCGGGTGTGCAGGCAAGGTGATCAGCGCGTTCGATATCGCGCGCATGATGGCGCTGGGCGCCGACTGGTGCAACGCGGCGCGCGGCTACATGATGGCGCTCGGGTGCATCCAGGCCCAGGTCTGCCACAGCGGCGACTGCCCGACCGGCGTGACGACGCAGGACCCGGTCCGCCAGCGGGCGCTGGTCGTGCCCGACAAGGGGCTGCGCGTCTACAACTTCCACCAGGCGACCTTGCATGCGCTCAAGGAGCTGGTCCAGGCCGCCGGCCTGAATCACCCGCAGGAGATCGGCTCGCACCACATCGTGCGCCGGATCAACTTCAACGAGGTGCGCCTGCTGTCCAACCTGCTCACGCAAGTCGAGCCGGGCTCGCTGCTCTCGGGTGACATGTCGAACCAGCACAACGTGTTCAAGATGTACTGGCCGATGGCGCAGCCCGACGCGTTCACGGCGGCGCTGGTGCACTGAACGCGCGCGCCACGCGCAGCTTGCGGCGCAGCGTGAGCAGGTGCGCGTCCTTCGACAGCAGCAACGCGTCGTGCGCGGCGGCGAGGTCGACGAACTTCTGGTCGTCTGTGTCGCGGCACTTGATGGACGATGCCGGCGGTGCGTCAACGAGTTCGGCATGGGCGTCGAAGGCCGCGAGCACGAGCGGCGCCGAATGGCCCGGCGTTGTCATGCGGGCGCTGATCTGCTCATAGGAGAGTACCGAGGCCAACTCGTCACGCATGGCAGCAGTCGCGAGCCAGGTCACTTCCTTGTTGGCAAGTGCGCGGTTCAACCCGTCGACCGCCACGTCCCTGAACACGAACAGGTCGAGCACGATGTTCGTGTCAAGGACGAGGCGCATCTTTCCCCCGGGCCGAGCCCTTGACCATGTCGAAGCGGAACAGGCGGCATTCGATCGGGCCGTTCCACATCGGCACGCGGCGCGATTCCTTCAGTCGCATGCGCGAGGGCAGCTTCAAGTCGGGCGACAGCACCCACGCGCTCCAGCCTGCGTAGTGCGCCTTCCAGTGCGACGCGAGTTGCGCGAAGAACTCGCCGCCGTCCTGCGCCTGGGCGCTCTCGCGTCCCGCGACCCCGGCCGCTTCGATCCGCTCCCCATACGGCGGATTCACCAGCATGACCCCCGGTGTGTCCGCCGGAGGCATTCGTTGCAGCGCGTCGCCGCCGCGCAGGTTGACGGCGCCGTCGACGCCGGCACGCTCGGCGTTGCGCTGTGCGAAATCGACCATGCGAAAAGCGACGTCGCTGCCGAAAATCGGCACCGGCGATGCGCGCTCCTGCGCTTGCGCTTCATCGCGCAACTGCTGCCACACCCGCGCTTCGTACGGCAGCAGGTTCTCGAAGCCGAAATGGCGCCCGATGCCGGGCGCCACGCGCATCGCGAAATGCGCGGCCTCGATTGCGATCGTGCCGCTGCCGCAGCATGGGTCGTACAGGGGCACGTCCGCGTTCCAGCCGCTCGCGGCGATCATCGCGGCGGCCAGCGTTTCCTTCAGCGGCGCGTCGCCCTTGTCCTCGCGCCAGCCGCGCTTGAACAGCGGCTCGCCCGACGTATCGACGTACAGCGTCACGTGGTCAGCCGTGAGGTGCGCGTAGATGCGCACGTGCGGACGCTGCGTGTCGACGTCGGGCCGCTCGCCCTTCTTCTCGCGGAAACGGTCGGCGATCGCGTCCTTCACTTTCAGCGCCGCGAAGTTCAGGCTCTTGAGCGGGCTGTGCTGCGCGGTGATCTCCACCTTGAAGCTGTCCTTCGGCGTGAACCACAGCTCCCAAGCCACGGCCGATGCGGCCGAATACACATCCGCCTCGGTGCGATACGGCGCGTGCGCCACCTGCACCAGCACGCGCTGCGCCACCCGGCTGTGCAGATTGAGCTTCATCGCCTCGCGCCACGACGCGCGCAGCGACACACCCGCGCGGTGCGACTCGCCCGCAACGGACGTGACGCGCTGCACCTCATCGGCGAGGAAGCCCTCGACACCGGCGGCGCAGGGCAGGAACAGGGAGAGGTCGTTCACAGTGCCCTTCGCAGGTTGGCCGGCGCGATGCGAAGCGCGTCACGGTATTTCGCGACCGTGCGGCGCGCGCATTCGATGCCCTGTTCCTTGAGCATCTCGGAGATCTGGTTGTCCGACAGCGGCTTGCGGTCGCTCTCGCTGGCGACGAACTGCTTGATCAGCGCCCGCACCGCCGTGCTCGACGCGTTGCCGCCGGTCTCCGTGCCCAGCGCCGAGCCGAAGAAGTATTTCAATTCGAACGTGCCGTAGGGCGTGGACATGTACTTCGCGGTGGTCACGCGGCTGATCGTCGATTCGTGCAGGCCCAGCTCGTCGGCGATCTCGCGCAGCACGAGCGGGCGCATCGCGAGCTCGCCGTGCACGAAGAAATTCTTCTGCCGCTCGACGATCGCATTGGACACGCGCAGGATCGTGTCGAAGCGCTGCTGGATGTTCTTGATGAACCAGCGCGCCTCCTGCAGTCGCTGCTGGAGCGCCTGGTGCCCTTCGCCCTTGTGCGCCTTCAACGCGCCGGCGTACACGTCGCGCACGCGCAGCCGCGGCATCACATCCGGGTTGAGCTGCACGCGAAAACGCATGTTGCCGCTGCGCCCGCTTCGGGTGACCAGCACGTCGGGCACGATGATGTTGCGCTCGGTGTCGACGAAGCGGCGCCCGGGTTTCGGCTCGAGCCGCGTGATCAGCGCAATGGCCGCGCGCAGGTTGGCGTCGGTCTCGCCCGTGACCTGCGACAGGCGCTTGATGTCACGGCGGGCCAGCAGTTCGATCGGCTGCGCGCAGATGGCAATCGCGGCAGCGACTGTCTCGGCGGGAGCGTGCGACGCGGATTGCATTGCCTTGAGCTGCAAGGTGAGGCACTCGCCCAGGGACCGGGCGCCGACCCCGGTGGGGTCCAGGTGCTGCAGCAGGCTCAGCGCCACCGTGAAGCGGTGCACGAGTTCCTCGCGCTGCTCTGCATCGTCGGGCGCCAGCGCGGCGGCAAAGGACTCGAGCGATTCCTCGAGGTAGCCGTCGTCATTGAGCGATTCGATCAGGAAGCGCAGCGCGCAGCTGTCCTCCTCGCACAGGCGCAGGGACAGCGCCTGGCGGTGCAGGTGCATCTGCAGCGACTCCTGGCCGCGCGCGAGCTCCGTCGCATCGACCTCGTCGTCCGAATCGCCGCTGGCCTTGCTGCGCGGCGCGGCTTCGACGCCCCACTCGCTGTCGTCGGGCACGACCTCCGTGCTGCCGTCGCCGTCCCAGTCGGGAGCCTCGGCCTCGGTTGCGGCCGGCTCCGGATCGCCCCCCTCTCCTGCGGGCGATGAATACGGCGCGAACTCGCTTTCGTCTTCGGCCGGCGCGTTCTCGGCGGGCGCGCCGAATTCCTCGCGCGCCTCTTCCGCGGTCTCGAGGAACGGGTTCTCGTCGAGCATCTGCTCGACTTCCTGCGCCAGCTCCATCGTCGAGAGCTGCAGCAGCCGGATCGAGTGCTGCAGCTGCGGCGTCAGCGCGAGATGCTGCGAGACGCGAAGCGACAGGCCCTGCTTCATGGCACTTTGCCTTACATCCGGAAGTGCTCGCCGAGATACACGCGGCGCACGTCCGCGTTGTTGACGATCTCGGAAGGCGTGCCCTGCGCGAGCACGGCGCCGTCACTGATGATGTAGGCGTGGTCGCAGATGCCCAGCGTCTCGCGCACGTTGTGGTCGGTGATCAGCACGCCGATGCCGCGCGACTTCAGGAAGCCGATGATTCGCTGGATCTCGATCACCGCGATCGGGTCGATGCCGGCGAAGGGCTCGTCCAGCAGGATGAAGCGCGGCTGCGTGGCGAGAGCGCGCGCGATCTCCACCCTGCGCCGCTCGCCGCCCGACAGCGCAAGCGCAGGCGAATCGCGCAGGTGGTCCACGCGCAGGTCCTGCAGCAGCGACGTCAGGCGCTTCTCGATTTCCGCGCCATCGAGCGCATTGCCCTGGGCGTCGCGTTGCAGCTCGAGCACCGCGCGGACGTTCTCTTCGACGTTGAGCTTGCGGAAGATCGACGCTTCCTGCGGCAGGTACGACAGGCCGAGGCGCGAGCGCCGGTGGATCGGCATGTGTTCGACCGAGCGCCCGTCGATGGAAATTTCTCCGGCGTCCGCGCGCACGAGGCCCACGATCATGTAGAACGACGTGGTCTTGCCGGCGCCGTTCGGCCCGAGCAGCCCCACGACTTCGCCCTTGTCGACGTCGAGCGAAACGTCCTTGACCACCTTGCGGCTGCCGTACGTCTTCTGGAGATGGCGCGCGGTCAGGCGGCTCACGCCGGCGGCGGGCGCCGCATGGCGCCCCGGCGCGGCGGTTGCAATCACTTCTTGCCCCCGTCAAGCGTCGTGCTCTGGCGCAGTGGGGCGGCCGGGCCGCCGCTGGCCGCGGGTGCGGACGCACCGGGCTTCGGCGTGAGCACGGCGCGCACACGGCCGCCCATCGCCGGCGAGGTGGGACCGCCATCCACGGCGAACACGTCGGTGGTGTTGTCGTAGGTGATGAGGCTGCCCACCACTTCGTCGCCGAGCGTGCCGCCGCGAATGCGCCGCATCTCGGCGCGCTTGATGAATTTCACGCGATCGGCCTTGCCGTCGTATTCGATGGTCTCGCCTTCGCCTTCGATGAATTCGTCGACGCCCTCGCGCTTCTGGCGATAGAACGCGAGCTTGCCCGGCTCGGCGGTGACCACGCCGTACTGGTAGCCCTCGGCATCCTGGCGCACGTCGATGCGGGCGCCGCGGATCAGGATCGTGCCCTTGGTCACGACGACCTTGCCGGTGAACACGCTGGTCTGCTTCAGGTCGTCGTACCGCAGCGCGTCAGCCTCGACGTTCATCGGCTTGTTGCGGTCGGCGCGCTCGGCGCCGGCGGGCAGCGCCGCCGCGGCCAGCGCGAGGGCGAGCCCGAGGGGAACAAAGGGGTTTTTCATAAAGGCACGAATCTTGCTGCGCAGTATAGCGAGCGCAGCGCTCGGGCCCGGCGGGAATCTCGCGCGCTTACTTCGTGTCGCGCGCCTTGGCGATCAGGAACTCAGCCGCGCGGATGAAGCGCGAGTTGTCGCCGGCCAGCGTAGGGTCGGTGTACCAGCGCCCGGCGATGCCGAACGCCGGCACGCCTTCGACCTGGTAGCCGTCCTGGATTTCGACGGCGCGCCGTGCCTTGGCGGAGATGGTGAACGAGTTGTAGATGTCGGTGAACTTCTGCGGGTCGATGCCCTGCTTGGCCACCCACTGCGCCATCGGGCCGATGCGCGTGAGATCCGCGCCTTCCTTGTGGATCGCGTCGAACACCTTCACGTGCAGGTCCGCCACCTTGCCCAGCGCATCGAGCGCATAGAACAGGCGCTGCTGCGGCACCATGTCGTCGCGGAAAGCGGCGGGCACCCGGCGCAGCACGACATCTTCGGGCAGCTTCTTGCTCCACGCCTGCAGCGCCGGCTCGAACGCGTTGCAGTGCGGGCAGTTGTACCAGAAGAAATCGACGATTTCGATCTTGCCGGCCGGCGCTTCGACGGCGACGCGCTTGTCGAGCGTGCGGAAATCGTGGCCGTCTTCGGGTATGCGCGTTTGCGCGCGCAGGAGCACCGGCATGCCGATGGCGAGGCCCGCGGCCCCAAACGCAAATTCACGTCGCTTCATCCGTCGTCCCCCGTGTTTCAGCGCTGCACGCGCACCAGTGCGCTTTCGACGCCGCTGGATTCGAGCTTTTCCTTCTGGCGGTCGGCATCGTCCTTCTTGTCGAACGGCCCGACGCGCACGCGCCAGACCTGGCGGCCCGACTGCTCACGCTCCGTCACCTTCGCATCGAGGCCCATCAACGAAAGCTTCGCGCGCTGCGTCTCGGCGTCCTCGGGCGTGCGAAACGCGCCGGCCTGCACGAAATAAATGAAGGGGTCGCTGCTGTTCGCCGCCGCCTTGGCCGAAGCGAATTCGCCGAGCGGGTCGCGCGCGCCGCGGCCCGTGACGGCGGGCGGTGCCTTGTCGGGCGCGAGCGTGGACGGCGCGGGAATGGTCGCGACCGGCGGGGCCGCCTGCGTGCTGTCGGGGCTGAGTCCCTGCGCGGGCGGCACTGGCCGCGCCGGATTCTTGCCGTACAGCGGCGCGTTCGGGTCCCAGTCGCGGTTCTTGCGCGTCTCGGCCGCGTCCTGCTCCGGCGTGCGGCTCTGGCCCTTGTTCAGGAACGGCACCGGCACCTTGGTGACGTACACCGCCACCGCGAGTGCGGCAGCCAGCCCCAGCACCACCCCGATGATGATGCCGACGATGACGTTGCCGCTTTCGAATCGTTTCATGTTCACATTTTTTGCGGGGCACCCACGCCCAGCACAGCGAGGCCATTGTGCAACACCTGCGCGCACGCGGCGACGAGCGCGAGGCGGGCTTTCTTCACGGTTTCGTCGTCCACCAGGATCCGTTCGCTGTCGTAGTAGCTGTGATACGCCGCCGCCAGCTCGCGCAGGTAGAAGCTGACGTCGTGCGGCGCGAAATCCTGCGCCGCCGATGCCAGGACGTCCGGGTACTTCGCCAGCAGCAGCATCAGCGTCAACGCTTGCGGACCCGTCAGCGCCGACAGGTCGGCATCCCGGAGCGTCGCGGCGTCGCCGCCCCACGCCGCGAGCACGGAGCAGATCCGCGCGTGCGCGTACTGCACGTAGTACACGGGGTTGTCGTTGTTCTTCGCGATGGCAAGGTCGACGTCGAAGGTGTATTCGGTGTCGGCCTTGCGCGAGAGCAGGAAGAAGCGCACCGCATCCTTGCTGGTCCACTCGATCAGGTCGCGCAGCGTCACGTAGCTGCCCGCGCGCTTGGAGATCTTCACCTCCTCGCCGCCGCGCATCACGCGCACCATCGTGTGCAACAGGTAGTCGGGATAGCCTTGCGGGATGCCGAGGTCGGCGGCCTGCAGCCCGCCGCGCACTCGCGCGATGGTGCCGTAGTGGTCCGTGCCCTGGATGTTCAGCACCTTGGTGAAGCCGCGCTCCCACTTCGTCACGTGATACGCGACGTCGGGCACGAAATACGTGTACGTGCCGTCGGACTTGCGCATCACGCGGTCCTTGTCGTCGCCGTAGTCGGTGGTGCGCAGCCACAACGCGCCGCCTTCCTCGTACGTGTGGCCGCGCGCGACGATGCGCTCGACGGTTTCGTCGACCTTGTGCGTCGTGTACAGGCCCGACTCGAGGAAGTAGTGGTCGAAGCGCAAGCCGAACGCCGCGAGGTCGAGGTCCTGCTCGTGGCGCAGGTAGGCCACCGCGAACATGCGGATGCCCTCGAGGTCCTCGGCGTCGCCGCTCGCCGTGTACTCGCGGTCGTCGGCCTTCACGGCCTTCTTCGCGAGGAAAGCGTCGGCGATGTCCTGGATGTAGTCGCCGTTGTACGCCGCTTCGGGCCAGCCGGCGTCGCCCGGCCTGATGCCCTTCGCGCGCAATTGCACCGACGTCGCCAGCGTGGCGATCTGCACGCCCGCATCGTTGTAGTAGAACTCGCGCCAGACGTCCCAGCCCTGCGTCGCGTAGATGTTGCAGATCGCATCGCCCAACGCCGCCTGCCGCCCGTGCCCCACGTGCAGCGGCCCGGTCGGGTTGGCCGAGACGAACTCGACCATCATGTGGCTGCCGTTCGGCGCCTTCTTGCCGAACGACGCGCCCGCGGCCAGCACTTCGCGCACCCCCTGCTGCTTGGCCTGCGGCTTGAGCTTGATGTTGATGAAGCCCGGGCCGGCAATGTCGATGGCGTCGACCCATTGCCGGCAAGCGGGGGCCGCCAGCAATTCGGCCTTCAGCGACTCGGCGACCGCGCGCGGGTTCAGCCTGAGCGGCTTGGCCAGCTGCATCGCGGCCGTGCAGGCGTAGTCCCCGTGCGCCGCGACTTTCGGCGACTCGAACGCCGCCTTCTCGCCCGCGCCCGGCAAGAGCTTGTCCAGCCCGGCAGCAAGCGCGCCGAGCAATTCCTGTTTCACCTGGAGCATCGGGGGATTTTAGTGGGCGGCCTCAAGTGCCGCCGCGAGCGAGGAACACAGCCGCCAGCGGGATGAGGGCAATGATGTGGGCCTGCAACATCACCCATTTGCGCGCAGTGCGGACGGCTTCTTCAGACGGCAGCGCTCCGCTCGCGCGCAACTCGCGGCGCCAGCGGATGAACATGATCGTCGGCTTGATCGACAACAGGCCTACCGCGATGAACAGGCCGAGCTTGAGGTGCAGCAGCGGCTGGTGCCAGTACCAACTGGTGCCCTTGATGCCCCACCAGGTGCGCGCAATGCCCGTCACCAGCACCGCGCCTGCGGCGATGCCGTAGATGCGATCGACCACCGCGAGGCGCTCCACCACTTTCGCATTCAGCCAATCGACGCGGCACAACGCCGCTTCGCTCGAGATGAACACGACGAGCGTGAGGATCGCGAGGAAGTGCGCATACGCAAGGATCGCTTCGAGGGTCATGGCGTCGTTTTCCAGAAGTTCGGGCTGCCGTAATGATGCTTGAGGAAGTCGATCCACAAGCGCACGCGCAGCGGCAGGTGCTTGCGTTGCGGGAACACGGCGTAGATGCCGTTGGGTGGTGCCGCGAATTCCGCGAGCACCTCGACCAGGCGCCCCGATGCGATCTCGCTTTCGACTTCCCACGTGCTGCGCCAAGCGATGCCGTGCCCCGCGAGGCACCAGTCGTGCAGCACCTGCCCGTCGGAACAATCCAGCGGGCCGCCGGGTTTGAGGTGCACCACCTCGCCTTCCACGACGAACGCCCATCCTCTTGTCTGCGAGGCGTCGGATGACAGCGTGACGCAATCGAACTTGACGAGTTCGTTCGGGTGCTTCGGCGCGCCGTGGCGCTTCAGGTATTCCGGCGTGGCCACGCAAAGGCGGCGGTTGTCGGCCAGCCGCACCGACACGAGCGACGAATCGGCAAGGTCGCCGACGCGCACTGCGCAGTCGTAGCCTTCTGCGGCCAGGTCGATCACGCGGTCACTGAGGTTCAGCGAGATCGTCACGTCATGGTGCGAGTCGCGAAACTTCGGCACCAGCGGCGCGACATGGCGGCGGCCGAATCCCGCGGGGGCGGTGACACGCAGGTGCCCGCTGGCCTTGACACCGCCTGCACTCACGCTCGCTTCCGCGTTGGCCATATCCGAGAGCAGGCGCTGGCAGTCTTCGAGGAAGGCCGAACCTTCATGCGTCAGGGCAATGCGCCGCGTGGTGCGCACGAGGAGCTTGACGCCCAGGCGCTCCTCGAGCGCGTCGATGCGGCGGCCCATGATCGCCGGCGCCACGCCTTCGGCGCGCGCCGCGGCCGTGAGGCTGCCCCGCGTCGCCACCGACACGAACGATTCCAGCTGCTTGAGCTTGTCCATGCTCATCCGATTATGTACTTGCAGAGCATGAATGAATCACCAACAAGCACATGAATCAACGCGCAGGTATCAAATACAGTCTGTCGCATGGATCCGAAACCTCGCGCCGTCCTGTTCGACGCCTACGGCACGCTGTTCGACGTGTACAGCGTCGGCTTGCTGGCGGAGCAGCTGTTTCCGGGCCACGGCGCGCAGTTGTCGCTGATCTGGCGCGACAAGCAGATCGAATACACGCGCCTGGTCACGACCAGCGATGACGGTGCGCGCTACCAGCCGTTCTGGGACCTGACGCGCGCGGGCCTGCGTTTCGCCTGCAAGCGCCTGGGCCTGGAGATGTCGCCTGGCAGCGAAGAGCAACTCATGAACCAGTACCGGCATCTCTCCGCGTTCCCCGAGAACCGCGAGGTGCTCACCGCATTGAAAGGGCGCGGCGTCGTCACCGGCATCCTGTCCAACGGCGACCCGGACATGCTCGGCGTCGCCGTGCGCAGCGCGGGCCTGGACGATTTGCTCGATCACGTCCTGAGCATCGATACCGTGCGCAAGTACAAGACCCATCCCGATGCCTACGCACTCGGCCCGAAGGCGACGGGGCTGCCGGTGGAGCAGATCGCCTTCGTGAGCTGCAACGCGTGGGACGCACTGGCAGCGACGTGGTACGGCTACCGCACGCTGTGGGTCAACCGCTACCACGTGCCATTCGAGGAACTCGGCACGCAACCCACGCGGGTCGGCTCGACGCTGCGCGACGTCCTCGGCTTTTTTCCGGAGAACACGAAATGAACATCCCGCGCACCCGGCTGCACGGCCTCGAAGTCGCGACCGAGCTGTTCCGCTTCATCGAGGACCGCGTGCTGCCCGGCACCGGCGTCGACAGCATGCGGTTCTGGAAAGGCTTTGACGCGATCGTCAAGGAGCTCGCGCCGAAGAACATCGCGCTGCTCGCCGAGCGCGATCGCTTGCAGAAAGAGCTCGACGTCTGGCACAAGGCGAACCCCGGGCCGATCCGCGACATGGCGGCGTACCGCGGCTTCCTCGAGCAGATCGGCTACCTGGTGCCGGAACCGGAGGCAGTGAACTCCACGACGGCGAACGTCGATGCCGAGCTCGCGCAACAAGCCGGCCCGCAGCTGGTCGTGCCGATCCTCAATGCGCGCTATGCGCTCAATGCCGCCAATGCGCGCTGGGGCTCGCTCTACGACGCGCTGTACGGCACCGACGTGATCGCCGAGAGCGGCGGCGCCGAAAAAGCCGGCGCGTACAACCCCGTGCGGGGCGCGAAGGTGATTGCGTATGCACGCAACTTCCTCGACGAGGTCGCACCGCTGGCGCACGGCTCGCACGTGCTGGCCACCGCGTATCGCGCGGAAGGCGGCAACCTTTCCGTGTCGCTGTCGAACGGGGCGACGACGGGTTTGCGCTCGCCTTTCCAGTTCGTCGGCTTCCAGGGCGATGTGGGCACGCCTTCATCCATCCTGCTGCAACATAACGGCATCCACATCGACATCCGCATCGATCGCAGCACGCCGATCGGCAAGTCGGATGCAGCGGGCGTCTCCGACGTCGTCCTGGAAGCCGCGCTGTCGACCATCCTCGATCTCGAGGACTCGATCGCCGCCGTCGACACGCATGACAAGGTGCTGGGCTATGAGAACTGGCTCGGCATCCTGCAGGGGACGCTGACCGAAGAAGTCGCAAAGAACGGAAAGACGTTCACGCGGGGCCTCAATCCGGATCGCCGCTACAAGGGCCCGATGGGCGGCGACGTCGTCCTGCACGGCCGCTCGCTCCTGTTCGTGCGCAACGTCGGCCACCTCATGACGAATCCCGCCATCCTGTGGGGCGGCGGCAAGGAGATCCCCGAAGGGATCATGGACGCGGTCGTCACGACGACAATCGCGCTGCACGACCTCAATGGGCGCGGCGCGAACAGCATCCGCAATTCCCGCACGGGCAGCGTCTATATCGTCAAGCCCAAGATGCACGGGCCCGCCGAGACGGCCTTCGCGAGCGAGCTGTTCCTGCGCGTGGAGAACTTGCTCGGCCTGCCGCCCAACACCGTGAAGCTCGGCATCATGGACGAAGAGCGGCGCACCAGCCTGAACCTGAAGGCGTGCATCGCCGCCGCCGAAGCGCGGGTCGCGTTCATCAACACGGGTTTCCTCGACCGCACCGGCGACGAGATCCACACCGCCATGTACGGCGGTCCGGTGTATCGCAAGGGCGACATGAAATCGAGCGCGTGGATCCAGGCTTACGAGCGCAGCAACGTGCTCGTCGGCCTGTCGTGCGGCCTGCGCGGCCGCGCACAGATCGGCAAGGGCATGTGGGCCATGCCGGACCTGATGAAGGCGATGGTCGAACAAAAGATCGCGCACCCGAAAGCGGGCGCGAACACGGCGTGGGTTCCGTCGCCGACGGCTGCGACCTTGCACGCGCTGCACTACCACCAGGTGAACGTGGCGGAAGTGCAGAAGGAGCTCGAGAGAGTCGACGAGAACGCCGAGCGCGAGAACCTGCTCACCGGCCTGCTCACGGTGCCGATCGTCGCCGAGGCAAAGTGGAGTGCCGAGGAACGCCAGCAGGAGCTGGACAACAACGTGCAAGGCATCCTCGGCTACGTGGTGCGCTGGGTCGACCAGGGCATCGGCTGCTCGAAAGTGCCGGACATCCACAACGTCGGGTTGATGGAAGATCGCGCGACGCTGCGCATCTCGTCGCAGCACATCGCCAACTGGCTGCAGCACGGCGTCGTGACGCGCGCGCAGGTCGAAGAGACGTTCAAGCGCATGGCGGCTGTCGTCGACCAGCAGAACGCGGGCGATGCCCATTACCAGCCGATGGCGGGGAAGTTCGACACTTCGGCTGCGTACAAGGCCGCGTGCGACCTCGTCTTCAAGGGCCGCGAGCAACCGTCCGGCTACACCGAGCCGCTCTTGCACGCGTGGCGGCAGAAGGTGAAAGCCGCAACGCCCTGACGGTCACGCGGGCACCACGACGCGACGCGACAACTCCGAGCCGCGGTCGACGATGAACTGCGTGAGCAGCAGCGCATGGTTCCCGGTAACCGCCGTGCGCACGGAGGCGCGCTGCGCCAGCGCCTCGCGCCAGGCCTGCACGCGCGGCAGGCCGTCGAAAAAGCCATCGACGCCGAGCGCCCCGAACACCTCGAAGTAGCGGAACACGGGCGCGAAGACAGCATCGACCATGCGGAAGTCCGCGCCCGCGAAGTATGGGCCGTGCGCATCGAGGACGGCTTCCAGCTGCGCGAAGCGGGTGCGCAATTCGCCACGCCGCGCGTCGAGCGACGCGGCATCGATGGCGTTGTAGAACCCCGCGATCGAGTTGAGCAAGCTCGAGCCGAATTCGATCCAGCCCCGATGTCGCGCGCGCTCGAGCGCATCGCGAGGATGCAGTTTCGGGGCGTACACGTCATCCAGGAATTCGCAGATGACCGCCGACTCGAACACCGGCTCGCCATCGACGAGCAACACCGGCGTCTTGCCAAGCGGCGAAATTGCATGGAACCACGCGGGCTTGGCGGCAAGGTCGACCCAGCGGCGCTCGAACGCAATGCCCTTTTCATGCAGCACGATCGCCGCCCGCTGCACATAGGGGCACAACTTGTAGCTGACCAGCGTGAGCTTCACTTCAACCCCTCCGCATCGAGCGCAGCGCGAACGTGCTCGCGCGCGCGCAGGCGCTCGATGTACGCGGCGAGGTTCGGGTAGGCCGCCAGGCTCATGCCCATCATCGGCGCCCAGTTCAGGATCGCGAACGCATAGGCGTCCGCCACGGTGAAGGTGTCGCCCACCAGCCAGCGGCTTTGGGCGAAGTGGGCGTCAAGCTCGATGAAGCGCGCAGCCAACTTCTCCTTCACGGCCTTGCGCGTCGAGTCGGCGGTCTCCTTGTGGAACAGCCACGGGCTGAACACCTTGTGCAATTCGCTCGAGACGAAGGTGAGCCACTGGATCGTCTTGAAGCGCTCGCGCGTGCCGGCCGCCGGCATGAGACCCCTGGCGGGCGCGAGGTCGCCGACATGCTGCAGCAGGGCGGCGGCTTCGGTGTGGCGGCTGCCGTCCCCGAGCTCCAGCACCGGCACATACCCCCTCGGGTTGATCGCACGGAAATCCGCGGAGGTGGTGTCGACCTTCCTCAGTTCGAACGGGACGCCCGCTTCGCGCAGGGCGATGTGCACGGCGAGGGAGCAGTAGGCGGGGGCGTAATAGAGCTTCATCTCGAATGGTCCTTGGCAGTGGGAGGTGGTGAATGTAGGATTGCGCTGTCGCAATTAAAATAGGCGCTTGTGAAATCATCAGTTGCACCAGCGCAATACAGGCTTTCGCCAACCGACCTCGAGGTGCTGCTCGCACTGGTTCGCGGCGGAACGCTCGCGGAAGCGGCCGTCCGCCTGCAGGCCGATGCGTCGACTGTCTTTCGCACCGTGCAGCGCGTGGAAAGGAACCTCGGGGTACGCTTGTTCGAGCGCACCCGCAGCGGCTACCTTCCCGGCGACACGATGGTCGAAATCGCCCGGCATGCGGAACGCATCGAAAGCGAACTCGAAGCCGCGCGCACCGCCGCCGCGGGCCCCCAAGCGGAGCTTTCGGGGCGAGTGCGGATCACCACGACCGATTCCGTCCTGCGCGGCCTCGTGCTCCCGGCGTTGCAGCCGCTCGTGAGGGCCCACGCGCGATTGCAGTTCGAAGTCACCTCGACCAACGAGCTCCTGAGCCTGACGCGCCGCGATGCGGACCTGGCGCTGCGCGCCACGCCGAAGCCGCCCGAGCACCTGGTGGGGCGGCACCTCGGTGCGATCCGCTTCGTCATTTGCGGCTCGCGCGCGCTGCCCGCGTCGAAGCGCCGCGGGGAATTCGATGCGCTGCCGTGGATCGCTCCCGATGACGCGATGCCCGAGCACCCTTCGGTCCGCTGGCGACGCAAGCAATGGCCCAAGCTCGCCCCGTCGCTGCTCGTCGACGGAATCGTCGGCGTGGTCGATGCGATCCACTGCGGGCTCGGGGTCGGTGTCGTTCCGCTGTTCATGCTCCAGCACGACAAGGCACTCGTCGCGCTGTCGAAGCCGCTCGATGGTTGCGAGTCGCAGCTGTGGCTGCTCGCTCATCCGGAGTCGCGGCACCTGCGCCGCATCGCGGCAAGCTACCAGCATCTCGCTTCCACGATCAGGCTGCCGGATAAACTGGCTGCATGAGCGCCGTGCCCGCGTCGACGCCGGATCGCTGCCCGTTGTGCGGGCAGGCGAACCAGTGCGCAATGGAAATCGAGCGCGTCACGGGCGACAAGCAGCCGCCTTGCTGGTGCACGCAGGCCGATTTCTCCCGCGACATTCTGGCGCGCGTGCCGCAGGATGCGACCGACCGTGCGTGCATCTGCCCGGCCTGCGCCGCGAAATAGCCGCATGTGCCAGCTCCTCGGAATGAACTGCAACACGCCGACGGACGTGACGTTCAGCTTCACGGGCTTCGCGCAACGCGGCGGCCGCACCGACGATCACGCCGACGGCTGGGGCATCGCTTTTTTCGAAGGCGTGGGCCTGCGGCATTTCGTCGACCACCAGCCGGCGAGCGCGTCGCCGGTCGCTGAGCTGATCCGCCGCTACCCGATCAAGAGCCGCAACGTCATTGCGCACATCCGCAAGGCGACGCAGGGCCCGGTCGCGCTGGAGAACTGCCACCCCTTCGTGCGCGAACTGTGGGGCCGCTACTGGGTGTTCGCGCACAACGGCAACCTGGAGAACTTCCATCCGCGGCTGCACGCGGCGTTCCGGCCGGTCGGGGCCACCGACAGCGAACGCGCGTTCTGCTGGTTGATGCAGGAGATGGCGAAGTCGCATGCGGGCGTGCCCGACGTGAAGGAGCTCACGCTGACGCTGCGTGAACTCGCCGCCCCGGTCGCGAAACACGGCACGTTCAACTTCCTGTTGTCGAATGGACAGGCCTTGTGGGCGCATTGCTCGACGAACCTGTTCCACATCGAACGCCGCCACCCCTTCGCCCACGCGCAACTGAAGGACGAGGACGTCAGCGTCGATTTCGCGCGCAACACGACGCCCGACGACAAGGTCGCGGTCGTGGTCACCGCACCGCTCACGGTGAACGAGGAGTGGAAGCAGATGCCGTCCGGCGAACTGCGCGTCTTCGTCGACGGCGCTTCGCTTTAGCGAATTCCTGCGAAATTTTCACATCGGCGCTGCGGCCGAATCCGTCACGCGCCGGTCATCGCGGCAGGTCTACTTCGTTCCAGGTTGAACGGAGCGCAAACATGTCGGGACGGGAATACTGGGATCAGTGGGAACGCAGCGCAGGCGCGGTGGAAGTGCTGGCCAGCGAGCTGGTGGTGACGACGGCGGCGGGCGCCGAAATCCGCGAGTACGCGCCGCTGGCGGCGCTGCTGCAGCGCGTGCACAAGGCGTTCGGGATCGAGATCGCGTTCGTGTCGGAATGGTCCGGCGTCCCGGTGGCCCGCCTGGCGTGCGAGGCCGATGCGCTGCACACGCTTTACGGCCGGCGCTTCCTTGAAAGTGGCGCGCCTGCGGGCACGGCATCGCGCTTCGAGGCCTTGCCGGTGGTCAGCGGCGACGGGTTGGCGCACGGCACTTTGTGCTTTCGCGTGCCGACGCGGCAGGCGCTGGATGCGGAGATCGAAAGCGCTTTGCGCAGCGTCGCACGCCTGATCGCGAACTGGTTCGAGGCGGCGGCGGCCTAGGCAGTGGCGCGCTCGAGCGCGTCGATGAACATCTTCGGCACGTCGAAGCCCGCCTGCTGCGTGATCTCCTGGAAGCACGTCGGGCTCGTGACGTTGATCTCCGTGAGCCAGTCGCCGATCACGTCGAGGCCGACGAGCAGAAGGCCGCGTTCATTGAGCGTGGGACCCAGCGCTTCGGCGATTTCGCGGTCCCGCGCCGAGATCGGCTGGGCCACGCCCTTGCCGCCCGCCGCGAGATTGCCGCGGATCTCGCTGCCCTGCGGGATGCGCGCAAGGCAGAACGGCACCACTTGCCCGCCGATGACGAGGACGCGCTTGTCCCCTTGCGCGATCTCGGGCACGTAACGCTGCACCATGATCGTCGTCGCGCCGCTGCGATTGAGCGTCTCGATGATGGAGCCGAGGTTCAGGCCGTCCTGGCCGACCCGGAAGATGCCCATGCCGCCCATGCCGTCGAGCGGTTTGAGGATGATGTCGCCGTGCTGCTGGTGGAAGCGCTTGACTTCGCCTTCGTCGCGCGTGACGAGTGTGGGCGAACAGAACTGCGCGAACTCCATGATCGCGAGCTTCTCGGGGTGGTCGCGCAGTGCCGCGGGCTTGTTGAACACGCGCGCGCCTTCGCGCCCGGCCTGCTCGAGCAGATGCGTGGCGTAGAAATACTCGGAATCGAAAGGCGGGTCCTTGCGCATGATCACGGCGCCGAACTCGCGCAGCTGGGCGGTGCGGGTCGAAACTTGCGCGAACCAATCGTGCGCGTCACCGGTCAGGTGAATGTCGCGCACGGCTGCGCTGACCTTCCCGCCCGATTGCCATACGAGGTGACGCGGCTCGCACGCGCTCACGCGGTGGCCGCGCCGCTGTGCTTCGCGCATCATCGAGAAGGTCGTGTCCTTGTAAGTCTGGAAGACTTCGAGCGGGTCGGCAACGAAAAGCAGGTCCATGGTCCAGGGCAAGTGAGGCGCCAATGTCGCACAAAAAGCCCCGCGCCGCCCGCGGTGGGATCAATGACCGGATACTCGGCGAATGACATCGCTCGACACTTTCCCGATCACGAAGAAATGGCCCGCGCAGCATCCTGAGCGGCTGCAGCTGTATTCGCTCGCCACGCCCAATGGCGTCAAGGTGTCGATCTTCCTCGAGGAAACGGGCCTTGCGTACGAGCCGCACTACGTGAGCTTCGAGACCAACGACCAGGCGTCGCCCGAGTTCCTCTCGCTCAACCCGAACAACAAGATCCCCGCGATCATCGACCCCGAGGGTCCCGGCGGAAAGCCGCTCGCGCTGTTCGAATCGGGTGCGATCCTCATCTACCTCGCCGACAAGACCGCGCAGCTGCTGCCGAAGGATCCGGCGCGCCGCTACGAGACGATCCAGTGGCTGATGTTCCAGATGGGCGGCATCGGGCCGTTCTTCGGGCAGGTCGGCTTCTTCGTGAAGTTCGCGGGCAAGGACTTCGAAGACAAGCGTCCGCGCGATCGCTACGTGAATGAATCGAAGCGCTTGCTCGCGGTGCTGGACAAGCACCTGGAAGGCAAGTCCTGGATCATGGGCGACGACTACACGATCGCCGACGTCGCAACCTTTCCGTGGGTCCGCAACCTCGTGGGTTTCTACGGCGCCGGGGATCTGGTGGGGTTCACGCAGTTCGCGAACGTGAAGCGCGTGCTCGACACGTTCGTCGCGCGCCCCGCGGTGCAGCGCGGGCTTTTGATTCCCAGGAAGCCGGGCGCCTAGATTTCAATCTTCGAGCCGAGCTCGACCACCGAGTTGTTCGGCAGGTGGAGGAAGTCGGCGGCATTGCTCGCGTTGTGGTGCATCTGCGCGAACAGTTTTTCGCGCCACGGCGCCATGCCGCCGCCCATCGTCGGAATGACGGTGTCGCGCGAGAGGAAGTAGCTGGTCTTCATCCGCTCGAGTTCGCAGCCCTGCCCGCGCATCTGCTCGAGCGCGCGCGGCACGTCGGGATCGTTCTTGAAGCCGTAGTGCAGGATCACCTGCCAGCAGCTGTGCCCCAGCTGCTCCACTTCCACTCGCTTGTTGATGCCGATCCACGGCACTTCGTGGCTGCGCACGGTGACGAACAGGTTGTTCTCGTGCAGCACCTTGTTGTGCTTGAGGTTGTGCAGCATTGCGTTCGGCACGGTGCCGGGCTCGGCCGTGAGGAACACCGCCGTGCCTTCCACGCGCACCGGCGGACTCACGAACACGGCTTCGAGGAAATCCTTGAGCGGGATCGCATCCGAACGCAGCTTCTCGTTGAGCAGCTCGCGCCCGTGTTTCCAGGTCATCATCAGCGTGAAGATGGCACCGCCGATCATCAGCGGGAACCAGCCGCCCTCGACCAGCTTGAGCAGGTTCGAGGCGAAGAACGTGAAGTCCACGATGAAGAACCAGCCGGTTGCGGCGATGCACAGCGCCAGCGGGTACTTCCAGCCGAAGCGGATCACGAAAAAAGTCAGCGTGGTGGTGATCAGCATGTCCATCGTCACCGCGATTCCGTACGCGGCACCGAGCGCTTCGGAAGAGCGGAACAACACGACCGCCAGCACGATCGCCCCGAAGAGGCCCCAGTTCACGAATGCGATGTAGATCTGCCCCGTGTCGCGCACGCTCGTGTGCTGCACGTTCAGCCGCGGCAGGTAGCCCAGCTGGATCACCTGCTTGGTCACGGAGAACGCGCCTGTTATCAACGCTTGCGACGCGACGACCGTCGCCGCTGTCGCGAGCACCACGAGCGGCAGCAGCGCCCACTCCGGCGCCATCAGGTAGAAGGGGTTCTTCGCCGCTTCCGCGCCGCGCTCGAGCAGCAGCGCCCCCTGGCCGAAATAGTTGAGCGTGAGCGCCGGCATCACCGCGCTGAACCACGCGATGCGGATCGGGCGCTTGCCGAAGTGGCCCATGTCCGCATACAGCGCCTCCGCGCCGGTCACGCACAGCACCACCGCACCGAGCATCACGAACGCGGTGACGGGGTTGTGGAACATGAACAGCAACGCATGGTGCGGGCTGAGCGCCTGCAGGATTTGCGGCTTCTGCACGATGTGCGACACGCCGAGCAGCGCGATCACGACGAACCACACCAGCGTGACCGGCCCGAAGAAACGGCCGATGCCCGCCGTGCCGTGTTTCTGGAAGGCGAACAGTCCGAACAGGATCACCAGCGTGAGCGGAATGACGGTTTCCTTGAAGTGCGGCGACAGCACTTCAAGGCCCTCGACGGCCGAGAGCACGGAGATGGCCGGCGTGATCACGCCGTCGCCGTAGAACATCGACGTGCCGAAAATGCCGACGGCGAGAAGCACCGACCTCAGCTTGGGCTTGTCCTTCACCGCCTGCGAGGCGAGGGCCAGCATCGCGATCAGGCCGCCTTCGCCGTTGTTGTCCGCGCGCAGGACGAGCACGACGTACTTGATCGAGACGATGACCGTCAGCGTCCAGAAGAAGATGGACAGGATGCCGAAGACGTTGGCTTCGGTGAACGGCACGAGGCCGCTGCCGAACACGCTCTTGACGGCATACAGCACGCTGGTGCCGATGTCGCCATAGACGACACCGATGGCGCCGAGGGTCAGCGCCGCGAGCGAGGTTTTCGAGTTCTGCACCAGCCGGGCCCCGGGCTCGCGCCTCCTCGACGCGGCAGGGGTTCAGTTCCTTTTGAGCCCGTTATTGTGCGCCGCCCCCAGCCCGCCTGCAGGCTGGAATGTTGCAATGCAGCAACGGCGGGGCGGGAATTAGTCGTAGCTCTCGGCTTCGGGGTCGGTGGCTTCCAGCTCATAGCTGGCGGCCAGCATGGCCAGGCGCCCGATGACGCCATACATATAGAAGCGGTTCGGTGCGCTGGCCCCGGGCTTTTCATGCGGCTGCGGCAGGCGCGTGCTCTCCGCGAACGCGAGCGGCACGTAGTGGGAGCCGGGTGCGTTGAGGTTTTCGTCGATGCCGCGTTCGGAGTGCACGCGGTAGAAGCCGCCGACCACGTAGCGGTCCATCATGTACACGACCGGCTCGGCCACCGCGTCATTCATGCGCTCGCCCGTGAGCACGCCCTCCTGGATGATCACCTGGTGCACCTCCTGGCCGTCCTTGATGACGCCCATCTTGTTCTGCGTCCTGCGCGTGACGTCCTCGAGGTCCTTGACGTCGCGCACGGTCATGATTCCCATGCCGTACGTGCCGTTGTCCGCCTTCACCACGACGAAGGGCTTCTCGTTGATGCCGTACTCCTTGTACTTCTTGCGAACCTTCGTGAGCAGCGCATCGACGTTGGTGGTCAGGCAATCCATGCCCGCGCCTTCGGAGAAGTCGACCTCGCCGCACATGTTGAACATCGGGTTGATCAGCCACGGGTCGATGCCGATCAGTTTGCCGAAGCGCTTGGCCACGTCCTCATAGCTCTTGAAGTGGTTGCTCTTGCGGCGCACCGACCAGCCCGCATGCAGCGGCGGCAGCAGGTACTGCTCATGCAGGTCTTCGAGGATGCCGGGCGTGCCGGGTGACAGGTCGTTGTTCAGCAGGATGGTGCACGGGTCGAAGTCCTTTAGCCCGAGCCGGCGCCGCGAGCGTGCGGCCGGCTCGATCGTGATGCGGTCGCCCATCGGCAGCTCGATCGTTTTCGCCTCCTTCAGGTCCGGGTCGATCGAGCCGAAACGCACGTTCAGCCCCGCCATCGTGAAGATGCGTTTGAGCTGCAGCAGGTTCGCCAGGTAGAACGTGTTGCGCGTGTGGTTCTCGGGGATGACCAGCAGGTTCTTGGCGTCCGGGCAGATCTTCTCGATCGCGGCCATCGCGGCTTGCACGGCAAGAGGCAGCATCTCCGGCGTCAGGTGGTTCCAGCCGCCGGGAAACAGGTTCGTGTCGACCGGCGCGAGCTTGAAACCCGCGTTGCGCAAGTCCACCGACGCATAGAACGGCGGGGTGTGCTCCATCCATTCGAGGCGAAACCAGCGCTCGATCGCGGGCATGGATTCAAGCACGCGCTGTTCGAGCTCGTTGATGGGGCCGGTCAGGGCAGTGACGAGGTGGGGGACCATGGGGTATCCGGGGATTCTAGGAAGTTGGGTCCGGGGACGGGACTTGCAAGGTTGGTTTTCCGTCAGCTACGGCCCGGCCATTCAAACTGAGGACGAAAGCTTGTATTGCGACAATTTGTGAGACAATGGATGAGCACTAGTAGCACGGGGGAGGAGAGCCGGGCCCATCGGTCCGCGCGAGTGCGCCCCATAGGGAAATAACGCATGACCAAGCATCATCTTTCGTTTGCCCGGGCACTCCCCAGCTTCCTCGACCGCGCCGACATCGACGCCGCGCTTTCCCAGTCCGTCGGCATCGCGGCGGCGCCCATCGTGGGCACCAGCGGCAACGACAACCTGACCGGCACCGGCGCGGCCGACATCCTCCAGGGCCTCGCGGGCGACGACACGCTCGACGGCGGCGCCGGCGCGGACATCCTGCAGGGCGGCAAGGGCAACGACACGTACATGGTCGACAACACCGGCGACCTGATCACGGAGCAAGGCCCCGGCACCGACAGCGTGTTCGCTTCGGCGTCCTACCAGCTGGCCAACGGCGTCGAGAACCTCACGTTGACCGGCACGGCCGTGATGGGCACGGGCAATACCGCCGCCAACATCATCACCGGCAACGCGGGCGACAACGTGCTCGACGGCCGCGGCGGCCTCGACGCGATCGACGGCATGGACGGCAGCGACGTCTACCTCGTGCGCAACGGCACCGAACACTCCGCCGCCGAATTCACGGACAGCGGCGCGACGGGCGTCGACGAGATCCGTTTCGGGGGCACGGGCACGGTCAAGTTCGTGATGTTCGCCGGCGACACCGGGATCGAGCGCCTCGTGATCGGAGCGGGTACCGCCGCCGTGGCGGACACGTCCGGCAAGAACGCGGCATCCGTCGATGCCACGCTCGCGGCCAACGCGCTGACCATCATCGGCAACGAAGGCGCGAACCAGATCACCGGCACCGCATTCGCCGATACGATCACCGCGGGTTCCGGCAACGACAAGGTCACGGGCGGCGCCGGCAATGACACGATCACTTCCGGCAACGGCAACGACACACTGGCCGGCGGCACGGGTGCGGATACGTTCGTGTTCGACGTGAAAGGCGGAGTCGGAAACGTCGACACGTTCACCGACTTCGTGACGGGCCAAGACAAGCTGCAGCTGAGCAAGGCGGTGTTCACCGGCTTCACGGTGACGGGCGCGATCACCGCGGCCCAGTTCTACTCGAGCGGCACCGCGGTCACGGCGCACGATGCGGACGACCGCATCATCTTCAACACCGCGACCGGCGCGGTGTACTACGACGCGGACGGCAACGGGACGGTCGCAGCCGCGGTGCAGATCGCCGTCATCGGCATCCCGCATCCCGGGCTGGCGGCTTCCGACTTCGCCATCATCAACTGATGAAGCGCTGGCGGCTGCGCACGTCAAGTGCGTAGCTCGCCGTTTCCCAGCACCACCCACTTCAGCGACGTCAGCCCTTCGATCCCGACGGGGCCGCGCGCGTGGAACTTGTCGGTGCTGATGCCGATTTCGGCGCCCAGCCCGAATTCGAAGCCGTCGGCGAACCGCGGGCTGGCGTTCACCATCACGCTGGCTGAATCCACTTCACGCAGGAAGCGTTGCGCGTGCACGTGATCGCGCGTGACGATCGCATCGGTGTGGTGGCTCGAATACTGGTTGATGTGCGCGATCGCGGCGTCGAGGCCGTCGACCACGCGGATCGAGATGATCGGCGCCAGATATTCCTCGTACCAGTCCTGCTCGGTCGCGGCCTTGACGATTGCGCCTTGCACCTTCTCCAGGATCGCGCGCGCTTCGGCGTCGCAGCGCATCTCCACGGCCTTGCGCCCGAAGACCTCGCCGATCTTCGGGAGGAATTCGTTCGCAACCTCGCGTGCGACGAGCAAGCCTTCGATGGCATTGCACGGGCTGTACTTCTGTGTCTTGGCGTTGTCCGCGATGGACACGGCCATGCCGATGTCGCACGGCGCATCGACGTACACATGGCAATTGCCATCCAGGTGCTTGATCACCGGCACCTTCGCATCGCGGCTGATGCGCTCGATCAGGCCCTTGCCGCCGCGCGGGATGACCACGTCGACGAACTGCGGCATTGCGATCAACTGGCCCACGGCCTCGCGATCGGTGGTGTGCACGAGCTGCACCGCGTCGGCGGGCAAGCCCGATCGAAGCAGCGCGTCCTGCACCAGCGCGGCGAGCGCGCGATTGGAGTGGATTGCCTCGGAGCCGCCGCGCAGGATGGCGGCGTTTCCGCTCTTGATCGACAGGCTCGCGGCCTCGATCGTCACGTTGGGGCGGCTCTCGTAGATCATGCCGAACACGCCGATCGGCACGCGCATCCGGCCGACGCGGATGCCGGACGGCTGCTGCTTCATGCCGACGACCTCGCCGATCACGTCCGGCATGGCGGCCAGCTGCTCGCAGCCGTGTGCCACGGTCTCGATGATCTTCGGCGTGAGCCTCAGGCGGTCCACCATCGGCGCCGGCAGGCCCTCTTTCGTCGCATGCTCGATGTCGCGCGCGTTCTCCGCTTGCAGTACATCGATGCTCGATGCAAGCAGCGTGGCAAGCGTGCGCAGTGCGACGTTCCTGGTCGCCGTGTCGGCGCGCGCCATCGCCGCCGACGCCTCGCGCGCGCGGGCGCCGAGCGTCTGCATGTATTCGGCAATGTTGAGCGCGTTCACGCGCCGATTATCGCGCGGGTCGTGTCGCGGGCTGGACCGCGCATTCCTGGCAGAGCGTGAACGCCAGCCGTTGCAGCGCCTGCCAGCCGTCGGTGGGCCAGCCGGGCGCTTTCAGTCCCTTGACGATGCCATCGACCAGGTGCGCGGCGTACAGGAGATTGTCGAGCGCGGTCGACGACAGCCGCGGCAGCACTCGCTCGAACAGGCGCTCCTTCACGCCCCACACGCGCTGTTCGCGCAGCGCCACCGGCAGCGGCCGGCCGGCGTTCATCGCGTCCTTCACGCGCTTCAAGGCGCGGATGTCTTCGGCGAGCGTGTAGTGCACCAGCACCTCGGCTTCGCCTTCGGCCCTGAGCCCGTCGAGCATGCGCTGCACGCGCGCGGCCTGGCCGGCCAGCACCGCCTCGGACAGCTTGAACACGTCGTAGCGCGCGACGTTGAGCACCGCGTTCTCGACCTGGTCGAACGAAAGCTCGCCTTGCGGATGGAGCAGCGCGAGTTTCTGGATTTCCTGGTGCGCGGCGAGCAGGTTGCCCTCCACGCGATCGGCGAAGAACTGCAGCGTGCGCTGGCCTTCGTCGCCGCCGGTCACCCGCTGGCCCTGCTGCGCCAGGCGCTGCGCGATCCACTGCGGCAGCGCGCCGCGCTCGATGGGGTCGAGCTGGATCGTCACGCCATTGGCCTCCAGCGCGCCGAACCAAGCGCCGGTCTTCGTCTGCCGGTCGAGCTTGGGCAGCAGCACCAGGGTCAGCGTGCTGTCGTTGCCCGGCGCGCTCTCGGCAAGCTGTTGCAGCGCGACGCTGCCATCCTTGCCCGGCTTGCCGGAGGGGATGCGCACTTCGACGACCTGCCGGTCGGCAAAGAGGCTGAGCGACCCGCCCGCCGCGAGCACTTCGCTCCAGTCGAAATGCGCGCCCGCCACGGTATGCACCGTGCGTTCGGTATAGCCTTGCGCGCGCGCCGCGGCGCGGATCGCGTCCGCGGTTTCCTGCACCAGCAGCGGTTCGTCGCCGTGCAATGTGTAAAGGGGCCGAAGCCCCTTTGACAGATGCGATGCGAGTTGGGCAGCGGCCAGTTGCATGGCCGCGAGTTTAAGCCCGCTTACGCCGCGATGGCCGTGCCGCGGCGGGCGCGGCCCTGGTAGACGTTGTTCAATTCCAGCGTCAGGCAGTACGCCGCGCCGCCGGAGCGGTTGAACGAGCCCAGCGGCACGACGTGCACGCGATAGCCGCGCGCGGTCAGCTCGCGCATCAGCGCCTCGGAGCAATGGCACATCACCACCTCGTGGCCGATGCACACGCCGTTGACCGCCAGCGCACCCGCATCTTCGGCCGGCGCCTCGATCAGCTTGTCGCCGATCACGGCCTTGAGTTGCGCGCGCCCTTCTTCGGTGAACGCGCCGGGGTGGTAGATCGCTTCGCCGCCGGACAGCAGGCACAGCGCGGTATCGAGGTGGTAGTAGCGCGGGTCCACCAGCTCGAGCGAGATCGTGGGAATGCCGAACACCGACTCCACCGTGTCGCGCGCGGCGCGGCACGAACGCTGGCCGTATCCCATCCACATGATGCGGCGGTCCGGGTCGAAGATCGCATCGCCCGCGCCTTCGAAGTAGACGCCGTCGGGCGTGCGATGGATCTCGTCGATCGCGCCGCGCGATTTCAATTGCTCGAACATGCGCTCGCCGTGCTCCTCTTCGCCGACGCGCTCCGCGCGCAGGTAGCGTGCGAGGATCGCCTTGCCATCGAGCACGACCGCGCAGTTCGCAGTGAACACGAGGTCCGGCAGCCCCTTGACCGGCGGCTTGACGATCACCTTCGCGCCGAGCTGCTCGTACGTCGAGCGCAGGAACTCCCATCCTTGCGCGGCATCGCGTGCAAGGCGCTTCGCATCGAGCTGCCACTGCTGCGGGTCCATCCACGGGTTGATCGAGTACGACACCTCGTAGTGATCCGGCGGGCTCATCAGGAACGACGGCGCGTCGCCGCCGGCGGCCGTGGCCGGCTCCCACACGTCGATCGCACCGAGCATCGCGCGGCCCGACGTGATCAGCTGCAGCTCCTCGCACTTCTCGATCACGACTTCGCGGAAGCGGTCGACCGCGGCGTCGATCATCGCCTGCGTGATCGTCAGGGGCGGTGCAAAACGGATCACCGTCTCGTGCGTGTCCTTCGACAACACGCCGCGCGCGGCGAGGCGGTCGATGATCTCGCGCCCGCTCACGTGCGCGGGGTCGAGGTCGACGCCCACCCACAGCCCGCGGCCGCGGACGTCGCGGATCAAGCCGCCCGATTCGCGCATCACCGATTGCAACCGCTCGTGCAGGTGCGCGCCCAGCGCGGCGCTGCGCGCCACGAGGTTCTCGTCCTCGATCACCTCCAGGGCTTCGAGGCCCACGGCGGCCGCCAGCGCGTTGCCGCCGAACGTGGAGCCGTGGCTGCCCGGGCTGAACACGCCCATCACCCGATCGTCGGCCAGGAACGCACTCACGGGCATCACGCCGCCGCCCAGCGCCTTGCCGAGAATCAGGCCGTCCGGCCGGATGCCTTCGTGTTCGAAGGCGAACAGCCTGCCGGTACGCCCCAGGCCGGATTGCACTTCGTCCAGGATCAGGAGCACATTGTTCCGGGTGCACCACTCGCGAAGTTCCTGGAAGAACCCGGCCGGCGGAACGACTACGCCGGCCTCGCCCTGGATCGGCTCGACCAGCACGGCGCAGGTGTTGGCCGTGGCCGCGGCGCGAACGCTTTCCATGTCACCGAAGTCGAAGTGCGCGAAACCGGGCGCGAACGGGCCGAAGCCGTCGCGGTAATCCTCCTCGGTGGAGAAACCGACGATGGTGCTCGTGCGGCCATGGAAGTTGCCGCGGGCGACGAGGATCTGGGCCTGGCCGGCGGGAACGCCCTTGACCTGGTAGCCCCAGCGTCGCGCGCACTTGATGGCGGTCTCCACGCCCTCGGCGCCGGTAGTCATCGGCAGCGCGCGCTCGAACCCGGTCATCGCGCACAGCTTCTCGAGGAACGGGCCGAGCGCGGTGCCGTGGTAGGCGCGCGAGGTGACGGCGACGCGTTCGAGCTGGCGCCGCGCCGCGGCGACGATCCGCGGATGCAGGTGGCCATGGCTGATGGCGGAATACGCACTCATCATGTCGATGTATTCCTTGCCTTCGACGTCCCACACGAGGCAGTCCTGCGCGCGGTCGACGACGACGGGCACGGGCGCGTAGTTGCGTGCACCCCAGCGTTGTTCTTTGCCGATGAATTCGGCGGTGGTGAGGGATTTCTTGGCTTCCATGTCGGAACTCCGGTTTGACTATGGAAAGTCTAGGTTCGCCCGCTGTGCCAAGGGCGTGAATCGGGTGCCGCCGCGCTTCGAAAACCGGCAGTGGCTGCGCGCATCCGCTTCCGAATCGGAAGTGGCGTGGGAATGCGCTTACGCGCGCGCCGGCTTGTGCACCGGGAAGCCCTCGAATTCCTTGATCGTCTGGAGCTCGATGTTGGTGACGATTTTCTCGACGCCCAGCGCGGCTTCATCAAGCCACGCGTTGATCAGCCGGTGGTAGTGACCGAGTGTCGGGCAGGCGATGCGCACGAGGTAATCGTAGCGGCCGCTGACGACCCAGCAGCCGATCACCTCGGACGTGGAGGCCATGCGTTTTTCGAAGCGCTGGATCGATGCCTGCCGCTGGTCCTTCAACGCGATCTCCGCGAACACGCACACCTGCTCGCCCATGGCGGAGCGGTTGACCATCGCGCGGTAGCTCTCGATGACGCCTTCGGTCTCGAGCTTGCGCACGCGATTGAGCGTGGCGCGCGCAGACAGGTGGATCGCCTCGGACAGCGCCTGCACCGTCGTGCGGCCATCCTTTTGCAGCAGCTCGAGCAACTTGAGGTCGGCGCGATCGAGCTGCATGGCGGCGCGTCAGGCGATCTTCGCCGCGGCCAGGCGGCGCATCGTCTGCAGCACGATGTCGGCCTGCATGTCGCGGTACAGCAGTTGCTCTTCCGATTCCTTCGCCAGTGCGGCCGATTCGGTGAAGCTGATATCGCGCTGCTGCGCGATCTCGGCATCGGGGATCAGCTCGCGGCCCTGCGGCGTGCGCAGCCGGAAGCGAAAGCGCATGCGCAATTCGAACTCGGTGACTTGCCCCACCGCGCTCAGGCCGACCACGACCTTCTGGCGTTGCTCGGCCAGCACGTCCAGCACGACGTCCGCGGCCAGCGGGTCGGCGACGACCGTCACGGTGCCGCCCGAAGCGATGGCCTTCTTCAGGTCGCGCGCGATCGGCGACGCCGCCGGCGCGTTGAGGTAGATCTTCTGGAACGCGAAGGTGGGTGCGCGCCGCAGCTCGAAGCCACAGCCGCCGGCGAACAGCACCGGGACGAGCGCCGCGAAGGTGCGCCTTTTCATCAGACGACGACGTTCACCAGGCGGCCCGGCACGATGACGACCTTCTTGATCGGATGCGCGCCGGCTCCGCCGAATTGCGCGAAACCCTCGCTGGCAATGGCGATCTTCTCGATGTCCTCGCGCGGCGCGCCCGCCGGCACCTTGATCGAGCCGCGCATCTTGCCGTTGATCTGCAGGACGAGTTCGATCTCGTCCTGCAGCAATGCTTCCTCATCGACTTGCGGCCACGGCGCATCGAGCACCTCGCCCATGCGCTCCGCATAACCGAGCGCCTGCCACAGGGCGTGCGCGATGTGCGGTGTCACGGGATACATCACGCGCAGCAGGATGCCGAAGCCCTCGCGCACGGCTGCGTCGGAATTCACTTCCGCCGTCCCCTTGAAGTCTTCCAGCGCGTTGAGCAATTTCATCGCGCCCGACACCACCGTGTTGTATTGCATGCGCTGGTAGTCGTAGTCGACCTGGCGCAGCACGTTGTGGATATCGCGGCGCAAGGCCTTGCTCTGCGCGCCGACTGCGGCGGCAGCGGGCGCGGCACTGCCGGCGCCGAGCTTGTGGCCGAACGCCCACACGCGGCGCAGGAACCGGAACGAGCCTTCGAGCGCGGCGTCGTTCCACTCGAGCGTGGCTTCCGGGGGCGCCGTGAACATCGTGTACAGCCGCGCGGTATCGGCACCGTACTTGTCGATGAGTTCCTGCGGGTCGACGCCGTTGTTCTTGGACTTGGACATCGTCGTCCAGCCCTCGTACGCCACGGCTTCGCCGTCTTCCTTCGACTTCGCCGAAATGACGTTGGCGTGCTCATCGCGTTCGATGTCGAGTTCGTGCGCCCAGTAGTAGCGCTTGCCGGTCTTGTCGCCGGCCCGATGGAACGCCTCGTTGAGCACCATGCCCTGCGTGAGCAGCTTGGTGAACGGCTCGTCGACCTTGACCAGCCCCATGTCGCGCATCACCTTGGTCCAGAAGCGCGCATAGAGCAGGTGCAGGATTGCGTGCTCGATGCCGCCGATGTACTGGTCCATCGGCATCCAGTACTGCGCGCCTTCGCCCACCATCGCATCGGATTTGCGCGGGTCGCCATATCGCATGTAGTACCACGCGCTGTCCACGAAGGTGTCCAGCGTGTCGGTCTCGCGGCGGGCGGGCTTTCCGCATGCCGGGCAAACGCACTTGAGGAAATCCTCGCGCTTGTTCAGCGGGTTGCCGCTGCCGTCCGGCACGCAGTCCTGCGGCAGGATGACAGGCAGGTCCTTCTCGGGCACCGGAACCGCACCATGCACGTCGCAATGGATGATCGGGATGGGCGTGCCCCAGTAGCGCTGGCGGCTCACGCCCCAGTCGCGCAGGCGCCAGGTGGTCTTCTTCTCGCCCAGTCCCTTTTGCTGCAAGGCGTGCGCGACCGCGTCCACGGCTTCCTGGTAGGCAAAGCCGCTGTAGATGTCCGAGTTGATCGTGACGCCGCTTTCCTTGTCGCCGTACCAGTCGTGCCACTGCTTGTAGTCGTACGTCTCGCCATCGACGGCGACGACCTGCACGATCGGCAGGTTGTACTTCAGCGCGAACGCGAAGTCGCGTTCGTCGTGGCCGGGCACGCCCATCACCGCGCCGTCGCCATAGCCCATGAGCACGTAGTTGCCGACCCACACGTCCACCGCTTCGCCGGTCAGGGGATGGGACACCACCATGCCCGTGGGCACGCCTTCCTTCTCACGCAGCGCGAGTTCGGCCTCGGTCGTGCCGCCCTTTTTCGTGTCCTCGATGAACTTCGCGACCTTCTTGTTGCCGCGTGCCGCGTGCAACGCGAGCGGATGCTCCGGCGCCACGGCCACGAACGTCACGCCCATGATCGTGTCGGCGCGCGTCGTGAAGACGTACATGCGCCCGCCCTGGATCGGCTTGCCGTCGGCGCCGCGGATGTCGTGCGTGAAGGCAAAGCGCACGCCTTCGCTCTTGCCGATCCAGTTCTCCTGCATCAGCTTCACGCGCTCGGGCCAGCCCGGCAGGCGGTTTTGCACGTGATCGAGCAGTTCGTCCGCGTAGTCGGTGATCTTCAGGTAGTAGCCCGGAATCTCGCGCTTTTCCACGAGCGCGCCGGTGCGCCACCCGCGGCCGTCGATCACCTGCTCGTTCGCCAGCACCGTCTGGTCCACCGGGTCCCAGTTGACGACCTGCGTCTTGCGGTAGGCGATGCCCTTTTCGAGCATCTTCAGGAACAGCCACTGGTTCCACCTGTAATAGGCGGGATCGCAGGTGGCGATCTCGCGCGACCAGTCGATGGCCAGGCCCATGGCCTGCATCTGGCCCTTCATGTGCGCGATGTTGTCGTACGTCCACTTCGCCGGCGGCACGTTGTTCTTCATCGCCGCGTTCTCGGCCGGCAGCCCGAACGCGTCCCACCCCATCGGCATCAGGACGTTGTAGCCCTTCATGCGCAGGTAGCGCGTGAGCATGTCGTTGATCGTGTAGTTGCGCACGTGCCCCATGTGCAGCTTGCCGCTGGGATAGGGCAGCATCGAGCACGCGTAGAACTTCTTCTTGCGCGTGTCTTCGGTGACGCGATAGGCATCGCGCGAAGTCCAGTGCGACTGCGCGGCGCGCTCGACGTCGCTCGGGGTGTATCTCTCCTGCATCGCCAAATTGTAGGGGCGGGGCAGCCTCCCCGCGCTTTCAGCGTGCGGAGGGGTCGGCCACGAAGCCGATGCGGTTCAATCCGGCCTTCTGCGCCGCGCCCATGACTTCCACCACCCGCCCGTACGGCACGCCGGTATCCGCGCGCAGCTGGATCTCGGTGTCCGGGTTGGCCTTGGCGGCCTGGACCAGCCGCTGCGCGAGCTGTTCGTTCGTCGCCGCCTTGTCGTCGACGAACGCCTGGCCCTTCTTGTCGAGGACCACCGTCACGAACGATGGCGCATCGCTCGGCTTGGCCGCGTCGGTCCTCGGAAGGTCCAGCCGCACCGAGCTGGCGAGCAGCGGCGCGGTGATGATGAGGATGACCACCAGCACCAGCATGACGTCCACCAGCGGCGTCATGTTGATGTCGCTCATCGGCTGCGGGCCGGGCGTGCGCTCGAGGCGTCCGAAGGCCATCGGATCAGCTCGACGCGCTGGGGTGGGTGAGGAGCTCGCGCAGGTCGCGGGCGAAGCCTTCGAGGTCCGCCTCGATGCGGCCGATGAAGCGTCCGAAGATGTTGTAGCCGAGCACCGCCGGGATCGCGACGGCCAGGCCTGCCGCCGTCATGATGAGCGACTCCCCCACCGGGCCCGCGATCTTGTCGATCGTGATCTGGCCGGCGACGGCGATGCCGGTGAGCGCGTGATAGATGCCCCAGACGGTGCCCAGCAGCCCGACGAACGGCGCGGTGGAACCGACGGTGGCGAGCAGCACCTGGCCGAATTGAAGCTTGTCGAGCACGTCGTGCAAGGCATCGCGCAGCACGCGCGTGAGTTGCTGCGCGCGGTCTCCCGCCGCAGCGAGCGAGCCGGTCGCGGCCACTTGCGTCGCGGCGATCAGCGGCAGCACGAGCGATTCGCGATCGAAGGCCCCGACGCGCTGTTGCGCGTCGCCGATCGAGGGCGATTGCCAGAAGGCCGCCGTGCTGCGCCCGACGTCGCGTCGCGCGCGCTGCAGCAGCCACGCCTTCCACAGGATGACCACCCAGCTGGCCACCGACATCGCGAGCAGCACCACGGCCACGAGCCGCGTCACCGCATCGCCGCTGGCGAGCAGGTCCCAGACGTTCATCGGAGCGCGAGCACGTCGAACATGTCGAACAGGCCCTTTTTCTTTCCGGCGAGGAAGCGAACCGCACGCAGGCTGCCCTCTGCGTACGTCGAGCGGCTGGCGGATTTGTGCGTGATCTCGATGCGCTCGCCGCTGCCCGCGAACAATACCGTGTGGTCGCCCACGATGTCGCCGCCGCGGATCGACGAGAAGCCGATCGTGCCGCCCTTGCGCTCGCCGGTCTCGCCGTGGCGCGCCCATGTCGCGGCCTCCTGCAACGCTCGGTTCTGTGCCTGCGCAATGACTTCGCCCATCTTGAGCGCCGTGCCGGAGGGCGCGTCGACCTTGTGGCGATGGTGCGCCTCGATGATCTCGATGTCGAAGCCGGTGGCGAGCGACTTCGCGGCCAGCTCGAGCAGCTTCATCGTGACGTTCACGCCCACGCTCATGTTCGGCGACATCACCACTGCGATGTCGCGCGCGGCGTCCGCGATCTGTGCTTTCTGCCCTTCGCTGAATCCGGTGGTCCCGATCACCATGTTGACCTTGAGGTCGCGGCACACCGCCAGGTGCTTCAACGTACCTTCCGGCCGCGTGAAGTCGATCAGCACCTGCGCGTTCGCGAGCGCCTCGCGCAGGTCGGCGGTGACGGGCACCCCGCTCGCATGACCGAGGAAAGCGGCGGCGTCATTGCCGATCGCGGGACTGGCGGCAATGTCGGCAGCCCCGGCGAGCTGGCAATCGCCCGAAGCGCGGATCGCCTCGATCAGGATGTGGCCCATGCGGCCGCTCGCACCGGCGACGGCGACCATGTGCGTGGAGACCTCGGCCATCGTGCGTCAGCGCTGCGGCGGCTCGAGCGGCGGGTAGTTGGCGGTGACGGGCTGCGTCACCTGGATGGCCGGCGCGGGCTCGGCCTTCCTGTCGACCGCGAACTGCCGCAGCTTGTCCTCGCTGGCCTCGAGCTCGGGCACCTTCGAGCCGCGGCGCCGCGAGTCGAGCGTGGCGACGAACTCGGCCTCGGTCGGCATCTCGTCGCCATCCCACTTGTCGAGCGCGTCGCCGCTGAAGAAGACGGTCAGGCGCCTCTCCTGCGACTTCACGCCTTCGCGGCGGATGGTGAACACGTAGTCCCACCGGTCGCGGTGGAACGCGTCGACGACGAGCGGCGTGCCGAGGATGTCGCGCACCTGCAGGCGCGACATGCCTTTCTGCAGCGCGGCCACCTGCTCCTTCGACACGAAGTTGCCTTGCACGATCTCCACCTTGTAGGGCGTGATCGCCGTGGCGATGCCGTAGGAGAAACGGTCGATGCCCGCGCAGCCGGCAAGCAGCACGCACGCGGCGATGGGAAGGGTAAGGCGCATGGGGTCCGCGAGTGGCGATATGATCAAATCGATTGTAGCGACATGGGCACCCAGAACCTCGACGAACTCAAGAGCACGGGCCTGAAGGCCACGGTGCCGCGCCTGAAGATCCTCGACGTGTTCCACACCGGGGGGTTGCGGCACATGACCGCGGAAGACGTGTTCCGCGTGCTGCTCACCGAACATTCCGACATCGGCCTGGCCACGGTGTATCGGGTGCTGCAGCAATTCGAGCAGGCCGGCATCCTCACGCGCAGCCATTTCGAAAGCGGCAAGGCGGTCTACGAGCTGAACGAAGGCACGCACCACGACCATCTCGTGTGCCTCGATTGCGGCCGGGTCGAGGAGTTCTACGACGCCGAGATCGAGAAGCGCCAGAACGCCGTCGCGAAGATCAAGGGCTTCGAGATCGCCGACCACGCGCTCAGCCTGTACGCGCACTGCACGAAGGAAGACTGCCCGCACCGCCCGAAGCGGTGAGGCACCGTCAGCCGCCGCTCTCCATCGCGCGGCGATGCCGCTCGACGAACTCCTGGTAGGTGTCGACGCCGCGCAGCTGCAGGATCGTGTTGCGCACGGCCGCTTCCACCAGCACCGCGATGTTGCGGCCGGCCACCACCTGGATCACCGCCTTGCGCACCGGCACGCCGAGCACGTCCTGTGTCAGCGGCTCGTAGGGCAGCCGCTCGTATTCGCGCTCGAGCGTTTCGCGGCGCACGAGGTGCACGATCAAGCGCAAGCGCATCTTCCGGCGCACGGCCGTCTCGCCGAAGATCGCGCGGATGTCCAGCAGGCCGATGCCGCGCACTTCAAGGAGGTTCTGGAGCAGCTCGGGACAGCGGCCTTCGATCGTCGTCTGGTTGACGCGATACAGGTCGACCGCATCGTCGGCGACGAGGCCGTTGCCGCGCGTGATCAGTTCGAGGCCGAGTTCGCTCTTGCCCAGTCCCGATTCGCCCGTGATCAGCACGCCCAGTCCGAGGATGTCCATGAACACGCCGTGCATCGACGTGCGCTCGGCGAAGTGCTTGGACAAATACGCGCGCATCACGTCGATCACGAACGCGGACGGCTCGTGCGTGGCGAACATCGGGATCTGCGCGCGCTCGCACATCTGCAGGAGCGATTCCGGCGCGGTCTGGCCGTCGGTCAGCACGAGCACCGGCGGCTCGAGCGTGACGATGCGAGCGATGCGGCGCGCACAGTCTTCGGCCGTGGCGTTCGTGAGGTACGCCACTTCGCGTTCACCGAGGATCTGCACGCGATAGGGGTGGATGTAATTGAGGTAACCGACCAGGTCCGCACCGGAGCGCGCTGCGCGCACCGCCACTTCGTCGAAGCGGCGCTCCGACGCGCCGAGGCCTGCAACCCACTCCCACTTCAGCTGCGCGCGATGATCCTCGAACAGGACGTCGGCGCTGACGACGGTGGGCTTCACGTCAGGCTGGCTGCGCCGACTGCCACGTGGAGATCAGGCGATGCAGTTCGGCCGCGTCGTTGCAGCCCTTGAGCTTCTCGCGCAGCGGCGCGTCCGACAGCAGCTCCGCGATCTCCGACAGGATCTCGAGGTGCTTCTGCGTCGCGGCTTCGGGCACGAGCAGGAAGATCAGCAGCACCACGGGCTGTTCATCGGGCGCATCGAAGCCGATCGGCGAGCCGAGCTGGAACAGCGCCGCCATCGGGGCCTTCAGCCCCTTGATGCGGCCATGCGGGATCGCCACGCCGTGGCCGAGTCCCGTCGAGCCCAGCCGCTCACGGGCGAACAGGCTGTCGGTGATCAGCGCGCGCGACAAGCCGTGCAGGTTTTCGAACAGGAGTCCCGCTTCCTCGAACGCGCGCTTCTTGCTGGTGGCGTCGACGCCGACCAGGACCTGGGCGGCGGGCAGGATGGACGCAAGGCGATTCATGATTGCGGCGCAAATTATGCACTGCAACACGAAGCGGGGCCTTGCGCCCGTCGCGCCCCCGTTGGGCCGCTACATCACCCGCTTGACTGCGCAGTGATGGTCCTGGACCCGCGCCTTGTGCTTGCCGACCTGGCGATCGAGCTTGTCGACCAGTTCGTCGAGCGCGGCGTAGAGGTCCTCGTGCGAGCTTTCGGCGAACATGTCGTTGCCCTTCACGTGGATCTTGCATTCGGCGCGCTGTCGTCGCTCCTTCTCCTTGAGCTTCTCCACTGTGAGCAGCACCTTGACGTCGACGACCTGGTCAAAGTGCCTCGTGATTCGATCGAGCTTGGTGGTCACGTAATTCCGGAGGGCGGGGGTGACTTCGAGATGGTGACCGCTGATCGTCAGGTTCATGGATGAGCCTCCTTGCTGCAAACCGACATTCGCTTCGTGGAGCCGCCCGTGGAGAGCGGGCGGTCGAATCCACTATGCCGTGGCCTTTCTCCGATTGCAATTGATTTCCGTCACTGGCGAAGATGCGAGTGCAACGGTTTGAAGTGGCTGGGTTCGGCTAAGTGCGCGGCGCGAAACGAAGTCGCGTTGAAGGGCCCAACGAAAAAACAAAAAGCACCCTCGCGGGTGCTTTCCTTGTTGACAGCGCGGGTGACTCAGCGCATGCGCCAGGCCGTCGCGGGATCGACGTAGTCGCCCCAGCCGCGTGCGGCCTTCGGATGGGCTTGCGCACCGGGGCGCTCGAGGTTGGCGTGCTCCGTGCGCTCGGCGAACGGCTTGTCGCGCGGCGCGTCGTTGTAGCGGTTGGGCATCTTGGGTTCCGTGGGCATCGTGTTCTCCAAATATTCTGTCAGGCGGTCAGCTGCCACTGTCATTGGCAGCGGGCTTGTCGGAGCTTTCCTGGCGCGCCGGACGCGCCGCGCAGGGGCTGAGGAAAGGCCATGCATGGGCGCTGCGGCCGCGACGGCCGTCGGCACCGGCGTCCTTCCCGTCGCTGTCGTTGGCGGCAGCGCGTTGGAAAGAACGGCTCGCATTGGGGTCGTTCGCCAGCTCGATCATCAAAAACTCCTGTGGGCCCCGGCGTGACTGCCTTGCCGGGGAGACAGGGGGACTTTAGGGGCGCCGGATGAGCGGGCGTGTCGGACGTTGTGGCCCAACCTTGTAGGACTGGTCCTGCCTCAGCCATGGGAGGTTGGTGCCCACCAACCGGGACAGGCCCGCCAGAATGGCTCATGCCCCGCAGTACCCCCGCCCCGAACGGCATGGCCTCGCCGCGCCTGCCCCAAGCCGCGCGCGTGCTCCTGCTCGTGGACTTCATCAATCCCCTGAATTTCCCCGGGAGCGAAGCGCTGGCGCCCGCCGCGGTCGCCGCCGCCCGCGCCACCGCGAAACTGAAGGAGCGGCTGGCCGGCAAGGGCGTGCCCACGATCTACGCCAACGACAACTACGGGGTCTGGCAATCGGACTTCCACAGCCTCGTGTCCACCTGCCTGGGCATGGACGGCCCGCCCGGCGAAATCGCGAAGCTGCTGTATCCGCAGGCGCACGACATCACGATCCTCAAGCCGCGGCATTCCGCATTCTTTGCGTCACCGCTCGAACTGCTGCTCACCGAGATGGAAGCGAAGGAGCTCGTGATCTGCGGCCTGGCCACGGACATGTGCGTGCAGCTGACCGCCGCCGAAGCGTTCCTGCGTGAATTTCCGTGCTGGGTGCCGGCGGACTGCAACGCGGCCGAAAGCGACGAAGCCAAGGAAGCGTCGATCGCCTACATGGCCAGCGTCCTCAAGTGCGACGTGCGTCCCTCCACGGCGCCGGCCCCGCGCCCGAAGCGGCGCGGAAAGCGCGATTTGTAGTCGCGCGCACTCTGCCCTACGATGGCCGGAAACAAGAGCGGCCATGAGCCTGGGGACCATCATCCACGCAGGGCTGGTGCGCCCGAAGCACCCGGTGAATGCACTGGTGCTGATGGGCGGCGGCGCGCGCACGGCCTACCAGGTCGGTGTGCTGCAGGCGCTCGCCGCGATGCTGCAGCTGCAGGCCGGCGGCGCCTCGAAGTTTCCCTTCCCTGTCCTTGTCGGCACGTCCGCCGGCGCCCTCAACGTCGCCTACCTCGCCAGCGCCGCGCATCGCGGGCTCGACGCGTTCGGCGACCTGTCGCTGTTCTGGGCCAAGCTGCGGTGCGGCGATGTGTACGACCTCGACGTGCCGCGCTGGGTGCGCATCAGCCGCCTCGCCACGGCACTGGCCTTGTGGCGCCATACGCGGATGCAGGGGGCGTTGCTCGACAACATGCCGCTGGTCGACACCTTGCACCACGCGATCTCGCTGGCGGCGATCGACGAGTCGCTCGCGAAGAAGGCCATTGACGCCGTGGCGGTGACGGCATCGAGCTACACCAGCGGGGTGCACTGGACGTTCTGCCACACCGCACGCGACCAGAAGCACGAGCCCTGGATGCGCCCGGGCCGCCGCGCGGAATTCCAGCCGCTCACGATCGAGCACCTGATGGCCTCGAGCGCCATCCCGTTTCTCTTTCCCGCCACCGCGTTGTGGGTCGACGGGCATCCCGAATATTTCGGCGACGGCTCGATGCGCCAGGTTTCGCCCCTGTCGCCGGCAATGCACCTGGGCGCCAACAAGATCCTTGTCGTCGGCGTGGGCCAGCCCGAGCGCTCGGGCATCGTCGGCGCGCCGGCCAACGGCCCGACCCGCGGGCCGTCGCTGGGCGGCATCGCGGGGCATGCGATGGCGAGCGTCTTCCACGACACGCTGCAGGCCGACGTCGAACAGGCGCAACGCGTGACCAAGACCTTGCACCAGCTGCCGCGCGAAGTGGCCGGCGTGCTGCCCTATCGCAGCGTCGACGTGCTGGCGATCCAGCCGACGCAGTCGCTCGATGCGCTCGCGCAGCAGCACGCGCAGCTGCTCCCGAAATCCGTGCGCCGCGCGCTCGGCGGGCTTGGCGCGCTCAAGGGCGGAGGCGGTGGCGCGCTGGCGAGCTACCTGCTGTTCGAGCCGCCGTTCGTGCAGGCGCTCACCGCCCTCGGCGAGCAGGACGCATACGCGCGAAAAGAGGAACTGCTCGCATTTTTTGCCTCGTGATGGCGGCATAATCGCGGCCATCTTCATTTTCAGGAGAGAGCTCCTTGGAAACCTACCCGAGTCGGTAGCTTTCAGCGCCCGTGACTGGCGGCAGCGTTGAAAGCAACCTTGCCTGCAACGCCACATCAATGATCACGGAGCCACCAGGATGCTCAACATCTTCACGCTCGCCAACGGGCGGCTCTTCCAGGAAGAGATCGAATCGCTCGAGGAGCTCTCGAAGTTCCAGCCGATCTGGGTCGACCTGGAGTCGCCCAGCCTCGAGGAAAAGCGCTGGGTCAAGCAGTACTTCGGCCTGTCCATCCCGGAAGACGTGATGGACGAGGACATCGAGGAGTCCGCGCGCTTCTACGAAGAGGACAACGGCGAACTCCACATCCGCAGCGACTTCCTCATCGCCGACGATGAAGAGCCGCGCACGGTGCGGGTCGCCTTCATCCTGAACCAGAAGAACGACCAGCTGCGCAGCAAGGGCGTGCTGTTCTCGATCCACGACGAGGACGTGCCGGTGTTCCGGCTGCTGCGGCTGCGCGCCCGCCGTGCGCCGGGGCTCATCGAGGATGCGAAGGACGTGCTGCTCAAGCTGTTCGATGCCGATGCCGAATATTCGGCCGACACGCTCGAAGGCATCTACGACGAGCTGGAAAAAGTCAGCAAGCAGGTGCTGTCGGCGACCGTCACCGACGAACTTTCGGGCGCGGTACTCGGGGACATCGCCCGCCAGGAAGACTTGAACGGGCGGATCCGGCGCAACGTCATGGACACGCGCCGCGCGCTGTCGTTCATGATGCGCATCCGCATGCTCGACTCGGAGCAGTTCGAGGATGCGCGGCAGATCCTGCGCGACATCGAATCGCTGGACAACCACACCGCGTTCCTGTTCGACAAGATCAACTTCCTGATGGATGCCACCGTCGGTTTCATCAACATCAACCAGAACAAGATCATCAAGATCTTTTCCGTGGCCAGTGTCGCCCTGTTGCCGCCGACGCTGGTGGCCAGCATCTACGGCATGAACATGAAGTTCCCGGAGCTCGAGGCGTTCGGCCCGGCAGCGTATCCGTACGTGCTCGCGCTCATGATCGCAAGCGCGCTGGTGCCCATGTGGTACTTCCGCAAGCGTGGGTGGCTGCGCTAGCCTGACCTGCGACTGACCGCCATCGGCCGTAGTAGGCTCACGCCCCATGCGCATCCTGCTGGTCGAAGACGACGCCGTTCTCAGTGACTTGATGGTGCGAAGCCTCGGCGCCGCCGGGCATCGCGTCGACCTCGCCACCAACCTCGAGGACGCCGGCCACTGGTGGCGCGTGCAGGCCTTCGACGTGGTGCTGCTCGACCTGAACCTGCCGCACAGCGCGCACGAGCGCAGCGGCCTCGGCAGCGGCCTGACCATCCTGCGCGCCGCGCGCGCCCGCGGCGACCGCACGCCGGTGCTCGTGCTGACCGCGCGCGACCGCACCGAGGAGCGCATCGCGGGCCTCGATGCCGGCGCCGACGACTACCTCGGCAAGCCTTTCGATCTCGGCGAAGTCGAGGCGCGCCTGCGCGCACTCGTGCGCCGCGCACGCGGCACCGACGACCGCGTGGAGCTCGGGCTGCTGCTGCTCGATCGCCTCGCGCGGCGCTTCTACCTCGCGTCCCAGCCGTGGGACCTGCCCGCGCGCGAATTCGAAGTACTGCACGAACTCATGACCCCGCCGGGCCGCGTCGTGAGCAAACGCGAGTTGTCGCTCAAGCTCTCGGGCAGCGACGACACGCTCGGCGACAACGCCCTCGAAGCGTTCATCTCGCGCCTTCGCCGCAAGCTCACCGGCTCGGGTGCGGCGATCCGCACCTTGCGCGGCCTCGGCTACGTGCTGGAGGAGGACGAGGCGTGACCGGCAAGCCGAGCCTGCGGCGGCGCCTGTCGCAGCATGTGCTCGTGCCGCTGGTGGTCACGTGGGCACTGGGAACCATCACCGTGGTGGCCATCGCGGGACATTTCGCCGCGCAGGCGTTCGACCGCTCGCTGCTCGACGACGCCTATGCGCTCGCCTCGCATGTCAGTGCGAAAGGCGCCGCTGTGTCGCTGACCATCACGCGCGACGAGATGGCCACGCTGTTGTTCGACCAGAGCGAGACCATGTACTTCGCGGTGCTGCGGCCCGACGGGTCGCTGGTCGCGGGCCACCCGGCGCTGCGCACGGCCGCCACGCCGGCCCCGGGCGACCACGAGTTCACCGACGAAGTGTTCGAGGGCCGCCAGGTGCGCATGGTCACGCTGCGCACCGATGCGCCCGACTCCTTCGTCGTCGTGATGGGCCAAACCACGCGCAGCCGCACGAAGCTGCTCGAACGGCTGCTCGCCTATTCGGCGCTGCCCCAGGCGTTGCTGCTGGTGGTGCTTGCCTGGTGGCTGCGGCGCCGCATGCAGGACGACCTCCAGCCCCTGGCGCAGCTGCACGGCGCCATCGAAAGCCGCCACGCCGCGGACCTCACGCCGCTGTCGGATGAAATCAAGGCGGGCGCCAGCACGCGCGACGTGGAGCGCATCGCCGTGGCGATCGATTCGATGCTGCTGCGCCTGCAGGAAGGGCTGCAGGCGCAGCGGGAGTTCGCGGGCACCGTGGCGCACGAGTTGCGAACACCGCTGGCCGGCATCCGCGCGCAGGCCGCGTTCGCGCTGTCGCAGCAGGACAGTGCCGTGTGGCGGCAGCAGCTCGAAGGCATCGCGCAGGCCGAACAACGCGCCAGCCGCCTCGTCGACCAGTTGCTCGCGCTCGCGCGGGCCGGCGAAGGTCAGACGGGAGTCGGCAGCGAACCGATTGCGCTGGACGCTCTCGCACGCGAGGCGCTCTTGCGATTCATGCCCCGTGCACGCGGTGCGGGCGTCGACCTCGGCGGCGAAGGGCTCGACGAATCCGTCACCGTCCACAGCGATCGCGCGCTCCTCGAAGGCATCCTCAACAACCTGGTCGACAACGCTTTGCGTTACGGCACCGGGTGCAGCGACCCCCGAATTACCGTTGCGATCGCACGCGGGGGCGCAGGCGTCGAACTGTCCGTCACCGACAACGGCGAAGGCGTTCCGTCCGGCGACATCGAGCTGTTGACGCGCCGTTGGGTGCAAGGCGACAAAGGCAAGCACGTCGGCCAGGGCGCCGGGCTGGGCCTGGCCATCGTCTCGCGATATGCCGAATTGCTCGGGGCGCGCTTCACGATGGCCAACGTCCAGGGCGGCGGCGCTCGCGCCGCCCTGCTGCTGCCCGACTAGGCGAGCAACGCTGCCACGATCGCGGCCGAATGCCGGCTCGCCACGTCGCGAATGAAGCTCACGAAGTCGCCGTGCGCTGCGTCGTCGGCGCGATCCGAGATCGTGCGCACGGCGGCGAAGGTCACGCCGAAGTCGCGGCACACCTGCGCAATCGCCGCGCCTTCCATCTCCACCGCAAGGGCATCGGGCAGCGCGGCCTGCAACGCGCGACTTTCCGCCGTGGTCGACACGAAGCGGTCCCCGCTCACGACCAGGCCGCGATGCACGCGCGTGCCCGGCAGCGCGCGGCGCACCGCGGCTGCCAGTTCATCGGTGAGAGCGGCGTCCGTGCCGAAGCGGTCGGTGCCGTACAGCGGCACTTCGTACTTCGGGAAGATCGGGGACGCATCGAGGTCATGCTGCAGGAAATCGTCGGCGATGACGACGTCCCCGCGGTTGACACCGGTCGCAAGGCCCCCGGCCACCCCTGTGAACACGATGCGATCCACCTTGAACCGCTCGATGAGCACGGCGGCGGTCGTCGCGGCCGCCACCTTGCCGATGCGCGAGAGCACTGCCACGACGGCGCGGCCGTGCAAGTGCCCATCGTAGAAATCGCGGCCGGCGAGCGTCACCTTCTGCTCGTCCGGCATCAGCGCAAGGACTGAAGCGAGTTCCTCGTGCATGGCGGAGACGATGGCCGTTCGCATGGCGCATTGTCGTGTGAAAGTTCCTGCTTCCGGGCTTTGCATGCGCAATTGCGCGCGGGCGCCGGAACCCGTGCGCGCGGATGGCACTCTGCCGGCTGCATGACCCGTCCCCACGCCTTCCTGTCTTGTCTGGCTGCCTCCGCGTTGCTGTCCGCTTGCGGTGGCGGCGGCTCCGATTCGTCCGCCGCCAGCACGGCGGCCGCAGCCAGCAGCAGCGACGGCTCAACCGTATCGAACGGTTCGACTTCGACGTACGCTGCGAACTCCGCACAGGCCAGCGCGTTCCAGCGCCTGAACGCGGCGCGCACGCAATGCGGTTTCGGTGCGCTTTCTCAGGCGGTCGAACTCGATGTCGCCGCCGCCGCGCATGCGAAGTACATGAGCGCGAACAACGCGTACGGCCATATCGAAACGCAAGGGCTGCCCGGCTTCACCGGTGCAGCGCCGCCGGATCGCGCGACCGCCGCCGGTTATCGCTGGGGGTTTTCCGGCGAGGCGCTCGCGCAGGTGAACAGCAGCGACACCGGCGCTGATGCGGTGCGCGGATTGCTCGCGGCGCCGTACCACGCGGCCCTGCTTCTCAACGGCTTTCGTGATGCCGGCATCGGCTGGAGTCCCGTGGGGGGCTTGCCGGTGCTGACGCTCGACCTCGGCACGCGCCTTGGCCAATCGAACCCGTCCGTGTCCGGCGTGGCGACATATCCGTGCAGCGGCATCAACGACGCCGTGCCCGTGGCCGGTGCGGAGAGTCCTTCGCCATTCCCGGCGAATGCGTCGGCAAGGTGGGGCCAGCCTGTCACCGTCCGCGGCCCAGCCGACCTCAGGCTGAATTCGGTCTCGATCACCGGCCCGCTTGGTTCCGTGCAGCTGCAGGCCGTCTATGGGGATGGCCAACAAGCCGACCCGAACACCACCGGCGACTTCACGCAGGGTTTCTTCGCCATCATCCCCGCAACGCTGCAGGCCAATACGACTTACAGCGTGAACATCGCCTACACGACGGGCGGCACTGCGGGCACGCGCAACTTCTCGTTCACGACGGCGTCGCGCTGATCATTCGTCGTCGGCCCACGCCAGCGACAGGATCTTCCAGCGCGCGTCGACGCGAACCAGCTGGAAGATTTTCGTGCCGGCGCCGTTCCAGGGCGCACCGTTGTACGTGCCGGACTTCGCGTAACGCGACACGCGCGTGGCGAGATCGCCGGCCGTCTTCGTCTCCGACGCCGCTTCCCATTCGTGGAAGTCCTTGAGTTCGGCACCGCCAAGCAACGCGATGCGCGGCACGGCGAATTGCACGGCGTTCGAAATTTCCAGCCCGGATGATGTCTTCTTCGCGATGACGGCGCCGTCCAAGAAGAACCTCGTCACGTCGTCGACGGTGGGCTTTCGGCCGTCTCGGTTGTCGAAGACGGAATAGAAATCGCGGATGAGGTCGTCCAAGTCGGGCTCCAAAACAAAGAACCCGGCGCGCGGCCGGGCTCCTGCAGGCACGCGAGTGCCTTACTCCTTGATGTCCACCCCGTAGAACACGTGGCGGCCGAAGGGCGACAGCTTGAAGTCGACCACTTCCTTGCGCACCGGCTTCAGTTGCACGGCATGCGCGATGGTGAACCACGGCGCCTGCTCCTTGAAGATCACCTGCGCCTGCTTGTACAGCTTGTCGCGCTCGGCCGGCTTCGTCTCGATCTTGCCCTTCTGGACCAGGTCCTCGAACGGCTGGTAGCACCACTTCGACACGTTGCCGCCGTTGTTCTTGCTCGCGTCGCATCCGAGCAGCACCGCGAGGAAGTTGTCCGGGTCGCCGTTGTCGCCGGTCCAGCCCAGCATGCCGGCCATGTGCTCGCCGTTCTGCATGCGCTTGCGGTAGTCGCCCCACTCGAACGTCTTGATCTCGGCCTTGATGCCGACCTTCGCCAGGTCCGCCTGCATCAGTTCCGCAATGCGCTTCGCGTTCGGGTTGTACGGGCGCTGCACGGGCATGGCCCACAGGTCCATCTCGAAGCCGTTCGGGTGGCCGGCCTGCGCGAGCAGTTTCTTCGCGCCTTCCGGATCGTACGGATCGTCCTTGACCGCGTCGTTGTACGCGGACATCGACGGCGGCAGCGGGTTCTTCGCGGCGATGCCGGTGCCCAGGTACACGCCGTCGAGGATGGCCTTCTTGTTGATCGCCATGTTCACCGCGTGGCGCACGCGCACGTCGTCGAACGGCTTCTTCAGCACGTTGTACGCGAGGTAGCCGACGTTCAGGCCGGGCTGCTCGAGCACCGTCACGTTGGCGTCCTTCTTCATCGCTTCGAGGTCCGCCGGGTTCGGGTACGGCATCACGTGGCACTCACCTTTTTGCAGCTTGGCCCAGCGCACCGACGCGTCCGGCGTGATCGCGTACACCAGGTCATCGACCTTGGCCTTCGCGCCCCAGAACTTCGGCCACGCCTTGTAGCGGATGACGGCGTCCTTCTGGTACTGCACCAGGTAGAACGGGCCGGTGCCGATCGGGTCCTGGTCGATCTTCTCGGGCGTGCCCGCCTTCATCATCGCGTCCGCATATTCCTTCGACTGCACCGACGCGTACGGCATCGCGAGGTTCGACAGGAACGGCGCCTCGGCCTGGTTCAGCGTGATGACCACCGTGGAGTCGTCCTTCTTCTCGACGGACTTGAGCGTCTTGCTCAGGCCCATGTCGTTGAAGTACGTGTGGTTCGAGCTCGTGACCTTGTAGAACGGGTTCGTGTCGTGCCACTGGCGGTCGAACGTGAAGACGATGTCGTCGGCGTTCATGTCGCGCGTGGGCTTGAACGAGCGCGTGTCGTGCCACTTCACGCCCTTGCGCAGGTGGAACGTGTAGGTCTTGCCGTCCGGCGAGATGTCCCACTTCTCGGCGAGGCCGGGCACCACCTTCGTGCCGCCGCGCTCGAACTCGACGAGGCGGTTGTAGATGGGCTCGTTGGCATCGAACGACGTGCCCGTCGTGTTCACGCCGGGATAGAAGTTCTCGGGGCTGCCTTCGGAGCAGTACACCAGCGTCTTCGCGGCGGCGCCGCTCATGGCGGCCGCCGCGGCGACGGCGAGCGCGAGCGATCGGGTGCGCAGGATGGGTTTCAAGGGCTTCTCCTTCAGGGAATCTTAAGAGGCGCATTATCGGCATCGCGCGGCCCGGGTAAACCCGGTGCGACCCTCAGGCGGCCTGCACCGTGACCCCTGCCTGCCCCGCGTAATGGCACGCGACGATGCGGTCCTCGCACACGCGCGGCAGCGGGCGGTCGTTGCGGCACAGGTCGGTTGCGTAAGGGCAGCGGCTGGAGAACACGCAGCCGGGCGGCGGGTCCAGCGGCGACGGCAATTCGCCCTTGAGCACGATCTTCTGCACCGTGCGCTCGCCGATGCCGGGCGTCGATGCAAGCAGCGCCTGCGTGTACGGATGCGCGGGGCGCGAGAAGATCGCCTCCTTGGGCCCTTGCTCCATCACGTGTCCGAGGTACATCACCAGCACGTCGTGCGCGATGTGGCGCACCACCGCAAGGTCGTGCGAGATGAACAGGTAAGCCAGGCGGAACTGCTGCTGCAGGTCCATCAGGAGGTTGAGCACCTGCGCCTGGATCGACACGTCGAGCGCGGACACCGGCTCGTCGGCGACCAGCAGTTTCGGGTTCAGCATCAGCGCGCGCGCGATCGCGATGCGCTGGCGCTGGCCGCCGGAGAACATGTGCGGATAGCGGTCGGCGTGCTCGGGACGCAAGCCCACCTGCGCGAGCATCGCGCGCGCCTTCCCGGCGCGTTCGGCCTTTGCTGCCTGCGTGTTGATCGCCAGCGGGTCCTCGAGCATCGTGCCGACTTTCTTGCGCGGGTTGAGCGACCCGTACGGGTTCTGGAACACGAGCTGCACGGCCTGGCGCAGGTGACGCTTCTGTTCGCGCGGCGGGTCGATCGCATCGATGCCATCGAGCGTCAACGTGCCTTCGGTGGGCTTCTCGATCAGCGCCACCATGCGCGCCAGCGTCGATTTCCCGCATCCCGATTCGCCGACGACGGCCAGCGTCTTGCCTTCGTCGATCGCGAACGAGATGCCGCCGACCGCCTGCAGGTGCGCCGGATCGCGGAACATTCCGCGCTTGATCGTGTAGACCTGGCGCAGGCTCTTCGCTTCGACGACCACTGTCATGCGGCCGCCTCGATCCTGATCGGCCCATCGCCTTCGATTCGCGACGTGCGTGACGCATCGCCCAGCGGGTAGTGGCAGCGCACGCGGCCGCCTTCCCACTCGCGCAGCCCGGGCCGCACGTTCATCGAATGCTGCGTGGCATACGCGCAGCGCGGCGCAAACAGGCATCCGTCCGGGCGATCGAACACACCCGGCACGACGCCGGGAATCGTCGCGAGCCGGTGGCCCGCCGGCCCGCGCTCCGGCAGCGCCGCAAGCAGCGCCTCGGTGTACGGATGCTGCGGATCGGCGAACAGCTCCTGCACGCCGCGCTCTTCCATCACCTGCCCCGCGTACATCACGGCGACGCGCCGGGCCATCTCGCTGACCACGCCCATGTTGTGCGTGATCAGCACCAGCGCCATGCCGCGCTCCTTTTGCAGGTCGCGCAGCAGGTCGAGGATCTGCGCCTGGATCGTGACGTCGAGCGCGGTGGTCGGCTCGTCCGCGATCAGCAGGCGCGGGTTGCACGAGATTGCCATCGCGATCATGACGCGCTGGTTCATGCCGCCGGACATCTGGTGCGGGTAGTCGTTCAGGCGCGACGCCGCGGCCGGAATGCCGACCTGCTCGAGCAATTCAACCGCGCGCTTCTCGGCGCTCTTGCGGTCCAGCGGCGAATGCTGGCGCAGTTGCTCCACCAGTTGCCAGCCGATCGTGAAGCACGGGTTCAGGCTGGTGGTCGGCTCCTGGAAGATCATCGCCATGTCCTTGCCGACGAGGCGGCGGCGTTCCTTGTCCGACAGGCCGAGCAGGTCGTTGCCCGCGAAGCGCAGCGTCTTCGCGCGCACCTTTCCGGGATAGCCGATCAGGCCCACCACGGCCATCATCGTCACGCTCTTGCCCGAGCCCGACTCGCCGACGATGCCGAGCACTTCGCCTTCGTCGACGGTGAGGCTCACGCCTTCGACCGCATGCATGACCGAGCCCTGCGTCGGAAACTCGACGTGGAGGTCTTCGATTTCGAGGAGCGGAGTGGACATCAATTCAACAGCCGAATCATCTCTTCAACTTCGGATCCAAAGCATCGCGCAGGCCATCGCCCATCAAATTGAATGCCAGCACGGCGATCAGGATCATCAGGCCCGGGAAGGTGACGACCCACCACGCGCGCAGCACGAACTCGCGCGCGTCCGCAAGCATCGTTCCCCATTCGGGCGACGGCGGCTGCGCCCCGAGGCCGAGGAAGCCGAGTGCCGCCGCATCGAGGATGCCGGTCGACACGCCCAGCGATGCCTGCACGATCAGCGGTGCGGCGCAATTGGGCAGCACCTCGGAGAACATCAGGCGCACGGTGCCGGCACCGCTCACGCGTGCGGCGGTGACGTAGTCCTTCGACACTTCGGTGATCACCGCGCCGCGCGTCAAGCGCACGTAATGCGGCAACAGCACAATGGCGACCGCCAGCATCGCGTTCATCAGGCCGGGCCCGAGGATCGCGACGATCACGATCGCAAGCAGCAGGCTGGGCAGCGTGAGGATGATGTCCATCAGGCGCATGATCGCGATCTCGACGATGCCGCGCGCGAAACCCGCTATGAGCCCGAGCGCGATGCCGGCCACGAGCGAGAGCGCGACCACACCGAGGCCGATCGACAGCGACAGGCGCGAGCCCCAGATCAGGCGCGACAGGATGTCGCGGCCGATCGCGTCGGTGCCGAGCAGGAATTGGGTCGAGCCGCCTTGCTGCCACGCCGGCGGCTTGAGAAACGCGGCGCTGTTCGTCGTATCGGGCGTATGCGGCGCGATCACGGGCGCGAGCACGGCGACCAGCATCAGCGCAATCACGGCCGCCATGCCGATGACCGCGCCGCGGTTGGCAGAGAACGAAATCCAGAATTCGCGGAACGGGCCGGGAGGGGCCGCGCGCCGGGTTTGTTCGAGCACTGCGCTCATCGCGAGGCCCGGATGCGCGGGTTGATGACGCCGTACGCCACATCGACCAGCAGGTTGACCACCATCACCACGGTGCCGAGCAACAGCATGCCGCCTTGCAGCACCGGATAGTCGCGGCGGCTGATCGCCTCGATCAGCCACTTGCCGACGCCGGGCCACGAGAAGATCGTCTCGGTGAGGATGGCGCCGGTGAACAGCACGCCGACCTGCAGGCCGATGACCGTGATCACGGGGATGAGTGCATTGCGCAGCGCGTGGATGCCGACGACGCGCAGCCGCGACAGGCCCTTTGCGCGCGCGGTACGGATGTAGTCCTCCCCCAGCACTTCGAGCATGGCGGAGCGCGTCATGCGCGCGACCACGGCGAGCGGGTTTGTTCCGAGCACGATGGTGGGCAGGATCAGGTGCTGCAGCGCCGACCTGAACGCGCCCTTGTCATCCGAGAGGAGCGAGTCGACCAGCAGGAAGCCCGTCTTCGTCTCGACGAAGTACTGCACCGACATCCGCCCCGACACCGGCGTCCACCCGAGCTGCACCGAGAACAGCAGGATCAGCAGCAGTCCCCACCAGAAGATCGGCATCGAATAACCGGTGAGCGACGTGGCCATGACGCCATGGTCGAACACCGAATTGCGCTTGACCGCGGCGATGATGCCCGCCGGGATGCCGATGGCGAGCGCGAAGATGATCGCGCACACCGCGAGTTCGATCGTCGCGGGGAAAACCTGCGCGAACTCGCTCATCACCGGCGCCTGCGTGATCATCGACTTGCCCAGGTCTGCATGCAGGACGCGCGTGATGTAGATGCCGTACTGCACGAGGATCGGCTTGTCCAGGCCGTACTCCTTGACCAGCACCTGGTGGCGCGCTTCGTCGATGCCGCGTTCGCCCGCCATCGTCTCGATCGGGTCGCCGGGCACGAGCCGCACCAGGAAGAACGCGAGCAGCGTCATCCCGATGAAGGTCGGGATGATCAGCGTGATGCGGGTAAGGAGGAAACGGAGCAAGGCGCGCGGATTCTATTTCTTGTCGCGCAACTCGCGGCGCAGGATCTTGCCCACCGGTGTTTTCGGCAGGTCGGTGCGGAACTCCACCACCTTCGGCTGCTTGTAGCCGGTGAGGTTGGCGCGGCAGAAATCGCGCACCTGTTGCTCGGTGAGGTTGGGGTCCTTCTTGACGACCACGAGCTTGACGGCTTCGCCGGTCTTGTCGTCGGGGACGCCGACCACCGCGCACTCCATCACGCCGGGAAGTTTCGCAACGACCTCTTCCACTTCGTTCGGGTAGACGTTGAAGCCCGAGACCAGCACCATGTCCTTCTTGCGGTCGACGATCTTGTAGTAGCCGCGCTCGTCCACCGTGCCGATGTCGCCGGTCTTGAAAAAGCCGTCGGGCGTCATGACCTTCGCGGTTTCATCGGGACGCTGCCAGTAACCCGCCATGACCTGCGGCCCCTTGATCGCGATCTCGCCGGGCGTGCCCATCGGCACTTCCTTGCCGTCGTCGTCGAGCAGCTTGAAATACGTCGAGGGCAGCGGCACGCCGATCGTGCCGGTGAATTCAGTGGAAGTGGTCGGGTTGCAGCTGGCCGAAGGCGACGTCTCCGACAGGCCGTAGCCTTCGCAGATCGGGCAGCCGGTCTTCTCGAGCCAGGTCTTCGCGACAGCGCTTTGCACCGCCATGCCGCCGCCGAGCGA
>DATLBJ010000064.1:0-4894 GCA_035526975.1 Ramlibacter sp. | reverse complement strand
GCAGCTCGATGCGAAGCGCTTCTGGCAGATCCATCGCGCCACCGTCGTGCGGGCGAATGCGATCGAGACCGTCTCGCGCGACGAAGCGGGAAAGATGCAGCTCACGCTGCGGGGGCGCAAGGACAAGCTGGCCGTCAGCCGCCTCTACGCACACCTGTTCAAGGCGATGTGATGCCTATTGCACCGCCACTGCGTGCACGCGCACCGGCTCCGTAAAGCCTTTCAGCTCGCGCTCACCGACGAACTGGAACGCCAGGCCCTTGCCGTTGCACAGGTCGGCCACGGCGCTCGACACGAGGCTTTGCGACGGATCGGCCGACGCGCACAGCCGCGCGGCAAGCTGGACCGTGGAGCCGAACAGGTCGTTGTTGCTTTCGACCGGCTCGCCTGCGGCGATTCCGATGCGAAGCTGCAGCGGCACCGGTGCCGGCCCGTGTGCGGCCAGGCGAGAGTGGACTTGCGCGGCGCAGCGCACCGCGTTGGCCGCGGACACGAACGACGCCATGATCCCGTCGCCGGTGTGCTTCACTTCGCGGCCGTGAAACTCTGCCAGCGCGGCGCGCACGATGCTGTCGTGCAGCCGCACACACTGCATTGCGACGTCGTCGCCGTGGCGCTGCGTGATGCCGGTGGAATCGACGATGTCGGTGAAGAGCACCGACCGGATGCCCGGATCGCCCTGGTCTGACCCGCCGGGGAACACCGCAGCACCGGCAGAGTTGATTTCCGTCCCACCGAGAAAGTTGTCGGCCACGTCGGGATCGACCTCGATGATCTTGGATGCGACCAAGCCGTGCGCCTCCTGGTGCACGCGCGAGGCGACCTCTGCATTCGGCGCGGAGCACAGGCAGAAGATCTTGCCGGTGGCTTCGTTGAGCCAGTACTTGTGGTACTCAACGCCGTAGCGCCCCTGCACGTTCATGTCGGCCAGGTGCGCACTAGCGACATCCGCCGCTTTTACGCCGCGAACTTCGTGGATGTCCATGAACATCGGCATACGACTGGCCCCCTTTGAAAACTGTTGAGGGCATTCTGGAGGAAATACCCACGCCGGGGAAGGCGCCTTCAGTCTTGTCTGGCAGAGCGTGTCGGTCTTGTCCTACACGCTCAGCGATAACGGCAATTGCACACTCCTCCTCAATCACCCCGACTCCTCTGAGTCCCCTCCTCCTCCGGGGTGAGCTGGTCCGGCCCTCCGTCCCGCGACTAGCATGTTGGCCCCAGTCGATGACTGGGGCCTCTTTTTTTGGCTGCAAGCGCAGAATGACTCATGGACCGGACGGGTGAAGCAAGGCTGGCGTGGCAACGCGCCCAGGCCGATTTGCAGAAGGCACTGGCTGAACTTGAAAAGCGTGTGGCCGAAGTGCTCGACCCCGAGGCGCTGGTCGCCGCGCGCGCCGATGCCGCGAAAAAACAGCAGCTCGCCGACGACTTGCTGCAGCGGTACATCACGCATCTCGGGAAATCGATGGACGACTAAAAAGTAAGACGCCCGCGTGCGGCGCAAGCCGACATTCGCGCTGCTCGTCCGGCACTAACCTGCCGTCATCAACTCACGACGAGCACGGTGGCCGACTACAACTTCACGGACCAACAGAAAGCGGCGCTGCAACGCATCGCGTTGCTTCAGCGCGCGCGTGAAGAAGCCAAAGGAAGCGACCGTGAGTTCGAAAGCATCGAAAAGCTGATCGAGATCGAGCTGAAGTTCCTGCGCGACTCGACCAACGCGGGCGGCGACAAGAACCCTTAGGACCACTCGCGGTCGAGCCGCTTGGGGATGCGAGCCACTGCGCGGGCCTTCTGGTCCGACTTCAGGTGCGGCAGCACGCTGCGGGAACCCTCGCCGGTGCGGCCCGTCTGGGCCTTCGGCTGGTTCACCGGCTTGTCGGTTTTCTGCTGCTGCTGGTGCTGCTGCGTGCGCTCGTTCGCCATTCGTGCATTGAATACGGCCCAGTGCGCCGGCGCAGTCATCCTGCTCCACCATGAGATGTCGGTTTGCTCCTGCGTCGGCCAATAAAAAAGGCCCCGCGAGTGCGGGGCCAGCTTGGAGAACCTCTTGGCAACTACATGGCAAAGGCTTAACGCCAGTGGCGCTGGCCGCGGTGCATGTAGTAATAGCGGTGGTATTGCGGGTGCCAGACGTACGTGACGCGCACGGCGGGGTCGTAATACGTGGGCCCGTAGTAGGCGACGGGCGTGGGCTCGTAGTACACGGGCGCGGGGGCGTAGTACACCGGCGCCGGCGCGTAGTAGCGCGGGCCGTAGCCGTAGTAGCGCGGCCCGTTGCTCGCGCCGATCACAACGCCCGGGGCCACGTTGGCGCCGATCGAGAAGTAGACGTTGTCGCGGGCCTGGGCCACGGACGCAGTGCCTGCGGCCGCCAGCACCAGCGCGGCAGCGGCTGCCTTGGTGATGAGGGAACGGCTCAATTTCATTTCAGTCACTCCTGCTTGGTTCATGCCCTTATTAAACGCACCGGGGGCTGCGCGGAATACCCCACGCACGGTCAAAGCCGTGAAGGGAGGTAACGATCCCTCTCCAAATGCGCCCGTTTCGTGAGGCAGATCACGCTTGAGCCCGGCTGTAGTGCGTCGCCCTCTAGAATCGAGTCGATATGTCTTCCCCGCCAGCGACCGATTCCACGAAGCCGACGAACTTCCTGCGGCACATCATTGAGCGCGACCTGGAGCAAGGCACGTACGCACAACGCAAATGGGCGGGCCAACCGGCCGATGCTGCAACGCACGATGCGGGCGCGGCCGACCCCGCGAAGATCCGCACGCGCTTCCCGCCCGAGCCCAACGGTTACTTACATGTGGGCCATGCGAAAAGCATCTGCCTGAACTTCGGTTTGGCGCGCGATTACAACGGCGTGTGCCACATGCGGTTCGACGACACGAACCCCGAGAAGGAAGAACAGGAGTACGTCGACGGCATCCTCGACGCCGTGCACTGGCTCGGATTCGGCTGGGAGGCCAACGGCACCGAGCACCTTTATCACGCCAGCAACTACTTCGACTTCATGTACCGCGCGGCGGAGTACCTGATCGAAACGGGCAACGCCTACGTCGACGAACAAAGCGCCGACGAGATGCGCGCGCACCGTGGCGACTTCGGCAAGCCCGGCACCGACAGCCCGTACCGCAGCCGCACCGCGCAGCAGAACCTTGCGCGCTTTCGCGAGATGCGCGACGGCAAGCATGCCGACGGCGCGATGGTGCTGCGCGCGAAGATCGACATGGCCAGCCCCAACATCAACATGCGGGACCCGACCATCTACCGCATCAAGCATGCCGAGCACCACAACACGGGCAACAAGTGGTGCATCTACCCGATGTACACCTACGCGCACCCGATCGAGGACGCGCTGGAGAACATCACGCACAGCCTGTGCACGCTGGAGTTCGAAGACCAGCGGCCCTTCTACGACTGGCTGCTGGACAAGTTGCAGGAAGGCGGCCTGATCGAGCCGCCGCACCCGCGCCAGTACGAATTCGCGCGGCTCAACCTCACATACGTGATCACGAGCAAGCGCAAGCTGAAGCAACTGGTCGACGAGAAGCATGTGGAAGGCTGGGACGACCCGCGCATGCCCACCATCGTGGGCATGAGAAGGCGCGGCTACACGCCTGAATCGATCCAGTTGTTCTGCGAGCGCATCGGCGTGAGCAAGAGCGACAGCTGGATCGACTACAGCTCGCTCGACCAGGCGCTGCGCGACGACCTGGACCCCAAGGCGCCGCGCGCGATGGCCGTGTTGGACCCGGTGAAGCTCGTGATCACGAACTGGGCCGAGGTGATGGGCAGCGACGACTTCCTCGACAAGTGCAGCGCGCCCGTGCACCCGCACAACCCAGAATTGGGGCGGCGCGAGTTCACGTTCGGCAACGAGCTGTGGATCGAGCGCACCGACTACGAGGAAGTTCCGCCCAAGGGCTACAACCGCCTGTACCCGGGCAACAAGGTGCGATTGAAGTACGGCCACGTCGTCGATTGCCTCGGCGCCGTGACCGACGACAACGGCCAGGTCAAGGAAGTGCACGCCACGCTCGTGCCCAACACGAAGAGCGGCACGCCGGGCAGCGATGCGGTGAAAGTGAAAGGCGTGATTACGTGGGTTGCTGCGGCGGACGCGGTGAAAGCGGAAGTGCGGCTGTATGACCGGCTGTTCTCGGTGCCGCAGCCGGGGACGGGGGAGAAGGAATATCTCGAGGAACTGAATCCGGATTCGCTGAAAGTGGTGACGGCGTATGTGGAGCCGGCGTTGGCGTCAGCGAAGAGGGATGAGCGGTTTCAGTTCGAGAGGCATGGGTACTTCGTCGCGGATCGGATGGATCATGTCGGGGATGACATGGCGGCGGGGTTACCGGGTAAGCCCGTGTTTAACAGGGTGGCGGGGATGAAGGATAGTTGGGGGAAGTGAAAGCGGGGATGCGCTTGAAGCAAGAACATGTAGAAGAGGAATCAGTGCGGCCCATCTTCCGTTGGGCCGGGAGCAAACGCAAGCTGATTCCAATGCTCGCGGAGCTTGCACCGGGCAGATTTCGTGAAGGAAGCCCGAGAGCCCCGTCATGCCGATGTGCATGAACGCTAACTGCCGCGTGCGCGAAGCCGGCACTGAGCGCACGACCGAAGTGCCGGTGACCAACGTTCGCGCGTCATGGGCGCGCCGAAGGGGCTCGCCGTTTTCATTGCGTCATCACCGCGCAATCCAAAGGCCAAGCAAAACAACTCCACCCTCGCCTAGGCATGCGGCGCGGTCGCGGGCCTCCGGCCGTACTCCACGGCACGCCTGACTTCCGGCGGCGCCGCGTTGGCCAGCTCCCAGTCCGGCGCCAGGCCCAGCGCATCGTTCACCGTCGAAAACGCAAGCCGGAACGCCACAAATACCGTC
>DATLBJ010000063.1:0-5141 GCA_035526975.1 Ramlibacter sp. | reverse complement strand
GAGAAGCTCGGGTTCCTCTCGAAGTTCGCCACCATCGTCCCCGCGCAATACCGCAGCGGCAACAGCGAACGCGCCGCGCAGAAATCGGGCTTGAAGATCCGCACCTTCCTCAGCCTGACCGAGGCGCGCGACTGGCTGGACGAAGCGCAGGAGGCGTAAACGACCGACAGTGCCCTGGACATTCGCGCACCCCGCGGCGGTGCTTCCCCTTCGCCGCTTCGGTTCGCGGCGAATCCCGTTCGCCGGGCTCGTCGCCGGGAGCATGGCCCCGGACATCGGCTACTACTTCGGCCGCTATGACGTCGGCGCCTTCGCGCACGCCCCCGTGGGCGTGGTGCTGTTCTGCGTGCCCGTGTCGATGGCGCTGGTGCTTGTCGTCATCCGCCTTCGCACGCTCCTGACTGCGCCGCTGCCGCAGTCCCACCGCTCCGCACTGCGCGCCATCGAGCCTTTCGTGCCGTCCTCACCGCGATCATTTGCCGCGCTCGCCGCCGCGGCGCTGCTCGGTGCCGTAACGCACATCGTGTGGGACGCGTTCACGCATGCGCCGGGCACGACGACGCACTCGTTCGCCTTCCTCGGGCGAAACGCGCTCGCCCTGGGCGGGCATACGTTCTACGTGCACAACCTCGTCCAGTACGCGAGTACGCTCGCCGGCCTGGCGTTCCTCGCCGCGGCTTATCGGCGTTGGTTGAACGGGAACCCGTCCCGGCACAGCCCGGGCGGCGAAGACCGCCCCCGGATCGCGGCGGTGGCATCGAGTGCGATCCTCGCGACAGCTTGCGGCTTCGCGGTGTCGATGTTCACCAGCCCGATGCGCGAGACGGTTGCCGGAGTCGTCGTGCGCGGTGTCACCTACGGCACCGCCTTGTTCGTTGCGGCCTGGCTCGCACTCGCGATCACGTTCGCGAGGCGCGAATCGCGGCCAGCGCACGAGCCCTGTTAGGCGCTGCCCTTCTTTCCTTCGCTGCGCATTGCCGCGAGTGCTTTCGCGTCGAGCAACTGCTCGAGCGCGTGCGCGTCGATCGGCTTGACCAGGTGGCGGTCGAATCCCGCCGCCTGCGACTGCGCGACGTCCTGATCCTGGCCCCAACCGGTCAGCGCGACCATCAGCGGCCGCTGGGCGTGGTGCTGGGCGCGGATGCGGCGGCACGCATCAAGCCCGTTCATCCGCGGCATGCCGATGTCCAGGATGACGACGTGCGGCGACAACTTCGCCGCCGCGGCCACGGCCGCCTCTCCGTCATTCACCGTATGCACTTCGTGGCCGATCACGCGCAGCAACGCCGCGAGCGTCTCGGCAGCGTCGACGTTGTCGTCCGCGACGAGAATCTTCAGCGATTGCGGCGTGGCGTGATGCACCGGTGCGCTGCGCGGCGGCCGCGCCGCCGTGTCGGCCGGTTGCACCAACGGCAACTGCACCAGGAAGCGGCTGCCCTTGCCCGCCCCGTCGCTGTGGGCCTTGACCGTGCCGCCGTGCAGCTGCACGAGGCGCTGTGTCAGCGACAGGCCGATGCCCAGCCCGCCGCGCGAGCGCGAAAGCGCGGACTCGACCTGCGAGAACATCTCGAACACCGACTCGAGCCGCTCCGACGGGATGCCGATGCCGGTGTCGCGGATCGAAACGACGGCGTCGCCGCGTTCGACCAGCACCGCGACTTCGATCCGGCCACCCGGATCGGTGTACTTGGTCGCGTTATGCAGGAGGTTGACGAAAGCCTGCGCCAGCCGCGTGCGGTCCGCGTCGACCGCCAGTTGCTGGTCGGGCAGCAGCACGACGAGTTCATGGCCGGCGGTTTCCACATGCGGCCGCACCGTCTCGATCGCATCCGACAGCACGTCGCCCAGCGTGATCACGTCGCGCCGCAACTCGATGCGTCCCTGGTTGATGCGGCTGACGTCCATCAGGTCGTCGATCAGGCGCGAGAACTGCGTGACCTGGCGGTCGATCAGCTCGGTGGCCCACACCACGCGATCGCGCTCCAGATCGCTCTGCCGCTTGAGCAGCTCCACCGCGTTGCGCACGGGCGCCAGCGGGTTGCGCAACTCGTGCGCGAGCGTTGCCAGGAATTCGTCCTTGCGCCGGTTGGCTTCCTTCAGGCGCGTCTCGCTTTGCAGCAACTCGCCGGTGCGTTCGCGCACGCGTCGGTCGAGCGTGCGATTGAGGTCACCGAGTTTTTCCTCCGCGTTGCGGCGCTCGGACACCTCGTTGAGCAGCAGGCGGTTCGACGCCTCGAGCGCACGGCCCTTGCGGTGCAGTTCGGCGAAGACGGCAACCTTGCTGCGCAGGACCGCCGAGTTGACGGGCTTGTGCAGGTAATCGACCGCGCCGCTCACATAGCCTTCGAGGATGTGCTGGTCCTCGTTGTAGTAAGCGGTCAGGAAGATGATCGGGATGCGCGCCGTCTTCCTGCGCTCCTTCACGAGCTGCGCCACTTCGAAGCCCGACATGCCGGTCATGCGCACGTCGAGCACCAGCAGCGCGAACTCGTCGGCCATCATCGCCAGCAGCGCCTCCTCGCCCGATGTCGCGCGCACGAGGTTGTAGCCGGGGTCGTCGAGGATCGATTCGAGGGCGGCGAGGTTCTTCGGCTCGTCGTCGACGATCAGGATGTTGACGGGCACGCTCGCGGCATCGGGCGGCGTGGTGATGTCGGCGGTGTCGGAATTCATGGCGCACCTTTCTCCATCAACGGAACAACCACACGCGCATCAGCGAGAGCAGCTGGTTGGTATTCACGGGCTTGGCGATGTAGTCGCTGGCGCCGGCATCGAGGCATTTCTCGCGGTCGCCCTTCATCGCCTTGGCCGTGAGGGCAAGGATCGGCAGCGTGCGGAACTGCTGCTGCCTGCGGATCTCGCGCATCGTCTCGTAGCCGTCCATCTCGGGCATCATGATGTCCATCAGCACCATCGACAGGTCGGGCGTGTTCTCCATGATCTCGATGGCCTGCCGGCCGTTGGTCGCGCTGACCACCTCGACTTCGTGGTTCTCCAGCACCGAGGTGAGCGCGAAGATGTTGCGCGCGTCGTCGTCGACCACCAGCACCTTGCGGCCGCGCAGCACTTCGGTCGAATTGTGCAGGCGCTCGAGCATGGCCTGCTTTTCGGCCGGCAGCCCCGTGACGATCCGGTGCAGGAACAGGGCGGTTTCGTCCAGCAGCCGCTCGGGCGACTGCACGTCCTTCAGCACGATCGACTTGGCCATCGTGTTCAGGCGCTGCTGCTCGTCCTGCGACAGGTCCTTGCCGGTGAAGACGACCACCGGCACCGTGGCAAGCTGCGGGTTTTCCTTCATGCGTTCGAGCAGGTCGAAGCCGGTCATGTCCGGCAGTCGCAGGTCGAGCACCACGCAATCGAAGTGGTGATTGCCCAGCAGGTCCAGCGCCTTCTCGCCGCTGCCCGCGGAAGTGATGTCGATGTCGTCGTAGCCCAGGAGCTCGACGACGGCGTCGCGCTCGATCTCGTTGTCCTCGATCACCAGCAGGCGGCGCGTGCGCGGCACCGTGAAGTCCTTGAGCTTGTCGAAGGCCTGCTCGAGGTTCGACGTGGTCGGCTCCTTGAGCAGGTAAGAGAACGCCCCGTGCGCCAAGCCGTGCTGGCGCTCTTCTTCCAGCGTGAGGATCTGCACCGGGATGTGCCGCAGCTCGGGATCGAGCTTGAGCTGGTTCAACACCGTCCATCCGAGCATGTCGGGCAGGAAGATGTCCAGCGAGATCGCGGTGGGCTTGTACTGGCGAGCGAGCGACAGGCCCACGGCGCCCTTCATCGCCACCAGGCCCTTGAAGCCCTTGTCGCGGGCGAGGCCGAGCAGGATGCGCGCGTAGTGCGGGTCGTCTTCGACGATCAGCACCACCGGGTCGCCGGGCTCGATCAGTTCGCGGTCGTCGGTAATGTGTTCATCGCGTGCCACCGGCAGTGCGAGGACGGGAACCTCCGGCGCCGTCTTCGGGCGCATGACCGTGGACGGGTCGGGACCCGAATAGTGCAGCGGCATGTACAGCGTGAACGTGGAGCCTTGGCCCGGCACGCTGCGCAGCCGGATTTCGCCGCCCAGCAGGATGGCCAGTTCGCGCGAGATCGCCAAGCCCAGGCCCGTACCGCCGTACTTGCGCGAGGTGCCCGCATCGGCCTGCTGGAACGCCTCGAAGATCAGGCGCTGCTTCTCGGGGGGCACGCCGATCCCGGTGTCCTCCACCTCGAAGGCAATGACGTGCTGCGACTGCGACAGCACCGGGTGGTCGTGCGACCAGCCGCCTTCCGCCAGCGACACACGCACTTCGACGTGGCCGTGCGACGTGAACTTCATCGCGTTGGACAGCAGGTTCTTCAGGATCTGCTGCAGCCGCTTCGGGTCGCTGTCCATCGCGCGCGGCAGGTTGTCGCCGAACTTCACCAGCAGCGGCAGGCTCTTTGCCTCGGCGATGTGGCGGAAGTTGCGGTCGATCGACTCGCGCAGCCAGTGGAATGCGATCTCCTCGACATCCACCGTCACCGTGCCGGATTCGATCTTCGACAGGTCCAGGATGTCGTTGATCAGGTTCAGCAGGTCGGAGCCCGACGAGTTGATGTTGCGCGCGAACTCCACCTGCTTGTTGCTCAGCGCGCCGGAGGCGTTCTCGGCCAGCTGCTGCGACAGGATCAGGATCGAATTGAGCGGCGTGCGCAGCTCGTGCGACATGTTGGCCAGAAACTCGGACTTGTACTTGGACGTGAGCGCGAGTTCGGAAGCCTTCTCCTCCAGCGCGCGGCGGGCCTGCTCGACCTCCGCGTTCTTGCGCTCGACCTCGGCGTTCTGCTGCGCGAGCAGCCGTGCCTTGGTGCCCAGCTCCTCGTTGGCGTTTTCCAGCTCGATCTGGCGCGCCTGCAGCAGGTGCTGAAGAACCTGCTGTCCAACGCGGTGAAGTTCACGTCGCACGGGCAGGTGGAAGTGCGCGTCGGCCTGGTAGCGCAAGGCTGGTCGCCCGACCATCCGGTGCTGAGCCAGGCCCAGCATGTCGTGGCCTTCGCGGTGGAGGATACGGGTATCGGCGTGGCGCCGGAGAAGCAGCGCTTGATCTTCGAGGCGTTCCAGCAGGCCGACGCCGGTACCTCGCGCAAGTACGGCGGTACCGGCCTGGGCCTGGCAATCAGCCGTGAAC
>DATLBJ010000062.1:0-21787 GCA_035526975.1 Ramlibacter sp. | reverse complement strand
AGCATTGAATTGGCCTGACACGGTCAGCTACAATCGCCGGTTGACCCTAGTAAGCGACATCCTCGAGGACCCCCATGAGTGACACCCCAGTGGACGCCAGCAAACGGACGTGGCTGATCGCGTCCAGTTGCGCCGGCGCGGTGGGCGCCGGCTTCGTTGCCGTTCCCTTCGTCAGCAGCTTCCAGCCCTCCGAAAAGGCCAAAGCCGCCGGTGCGGCGGTGGAAGTGGATATCTCGGCGCTCAAGCCGGGCGAAAAAATGACGGTGGAATGGCGCGGCAAGCCGGTGTGGATCATGAAGCGCACGCCCGAGCAGCTCGCGTCCCTCAAGAAAACCGACGGCCAGGTGGCCGACCCCAGCTCGGACCGCAAGACCTATCCGACCCCTGACTACGCGAAGAACGAATACCGTTCGATCAAGCCCGAGATCTGGGTCGGCGTCGGCATCTGCTCGCACCTGGGCTGCTCGCCCTCCGACAAGTTCACGCCCGGCGCGCAGCCCTCGCTGCCGGACGACTGGCAGGGCGGTTTCCTGTGCCCGTGCCACGGCTCCACCTTCGACGTGGCCGGCCGCGTGTTCAAGAACAAGCCCGCGCCCGACAATTTGGAAGTGCCGCCCCACATGTACCTCTCCGACAGCCGGTTGCTGATCGGCGAAGACAAGAAGGCTTGATCCGATCATGGCTGAATTCAAGGAAATCTCCCCCAACGCCACGGCGACCGCCAAGCTCGCCAACTGGTTTGACAACCGTTTTCCGTCGGCCGGGTCCTTCTACAAGGACCACATGTCGGCGTACTACGCCCCGAAGAATTTCAACTTCTGGTACTTCTTCGGCTCGCTCGCGCTGCTGGTGCTGGTGATCCAGATCGTCACCGGCATCTTCCTGGTGATGCACTACAAGCCGGATGCCGCGAAGGCGTTCGACTCGGTCGAGTACATCATGCGCGACGTGCCGTGGGGCTGGTTGATCCGCTACATGCACTCGACGGGCGCTTCGGCGTTCTTCATCGTCGTGTACCTGCACATGTACCGCGGGCTGATCTACGGCAGCTTCCGCAAGCCGCGCGAACTGGTGTGGCTGTTCGGCTGCGCGATCTTTCTCGTGCTCATGGCCGAAGCGTTCATGGGCTACCTGCTGCCGTGGGGCCAGATGTCCTACTGGGGCGCGCAGGTCATCATCAATTTGTTCTCCGCGATTCCCTTCATCGGCCCCGAGCTGTCCACCTGGATCCGCGGCGACTTCGTGGTGGGTGATGCGACGCTGAACCGCTTCTTCTCGTTCCACGTGATCGCGGTGCCGCTGGTGCTGCTCGGCCTGGTGGCGGCGCACATCCTCGCGCTGCACGACGTCGGCTCCAACAACCCCGATGGCGTCGAGATCAAGTCGGGCCCGAAGGACGCGAACGGCCATCCGGTCGACGGCATCCCGTTCCATCCGTACTACTCGGTGCACGACACGTTCGGCGTGGGCGTGTTCCTGCTGGTCTTCACCGCGATCATCTTCTTCGCGCCGGAAGGCGGCGGCTACTTCCTCGAGTACAACAACTTCATCCCGGCCGACCCGCTGAAGACACCGGCGCATATCGCGCCCGTCTGGTACTTCACGCCCTACTACTCGATGCTGCGTGCCATCACGACGCAGATGATGTACGTGCTGTCGATCATCGTCGTGGCCTCGGTCGCGTGGGTGTTCGTCAAGAGCCGCGCGCCGTCGGTGGTGAAGATCGTGCTCGCGGTGATCGCGCTGGGGGTCCTCTGGCTCTTCGGTGCCTTCTCGTTCATCGGCATCGACGGCATCGACCCGAAGTTCTGGGGCGTCGTCGTGATGGGCGCCGCCGTGATCATCCTGTTCTTCCTGCCCTGGCTCGATTCGAGTCCCGTCAAGTCGATCCGCTACCGTCCGGGCTGGCACAAGTGGGCCTACGGCGTGTTCGTCGTCGACTTCGTCGTGCTCGGCTACCTCGGCACGCAGCCGCCGTCGCCCACGGGCCAGCTCATCTCGCAGATCGGCACGCTGTTCTACTTCGGCTTCTTCCTGCTGATGCCGTGGTGGACGCGCCTGGGCGAATTCGCGACACCGCCCGAGCGCATCAACTTCGTGGCGCATTGAGCGGGAGACAACACAAATGAAGAAGATCCTCATTGCGCTGATCGCCTCGTTCGCCTTCGCGGGCGGTGCACTCGCCAACGAAGGCGGCGAAGTGGCCTGGGACAAGGCGCCCAACAACCAGAACGACCTGTCGTCGCTGCAAAACGGCGCGAAGCTGTTCGTCAACTACTGCCTCAATTGCCACTCGGCCGCGTTCATGCGCTACAACCGCCTGCGCGACCTCGGGCTGTCGGAGCAGCAGATCAAGGACAACCTGGTGTTCGGCAGTGCGAAGGTCGGCGAGACGATGAAGTCCGCGATCGACCCGAAGCAGGCCAAGGACTGGTTCGGCGCGGTGCCGCCCGACCTGACGCTGGTGGCGCGTTCGCGCGCCGGCCACGGCGGCTCGGGTGCGGATTACCTGTACACGTACATGCGCACCTTCTACCGCGACCCGGCGCGGCCGACGGGCTGGAACAACCTCGTGTTCCCCAATGTGGGCATGCCGCACGCGTTGTGGCAGTTGCAGGGCGAGCGCGAGCCGCAGTTCGAGGAACGCGAAGTCCACGGCCAGAAGGAAAAGGTGTTCACCGGCTGGAAGCAGGTGACCCCGGGCCAGCTCTCCAGTGTCGAATACGACCATGCGGTCGGCGACCTCGTGAATTACATGCAGTGGATGTCCGAACCGGCCCAGAGCTCGCGCGTGCGCGTGGGCGTGTGGGTGCTCATCTTCCTGCTGTTCTTCACCGTGATCGCGTGGCGCCTGAACGCCGCTTACTGGAAGGACGTGCGGTAAAGCCGCGGCCTTCCCCAATTGATTTCACGCCGGGTGGACGCCATGTCCACCCGTGACCCTTCTTAAGGAACCAACACCATGATGGTCCTCTACTCCGGAACCACCTGCCCGTTCTCGCACCGCTGCCGCTTCGTGCTGTTCGAAAAGGGCATGGATTTCGAGATCCGCGACGTCGACCTGTACAACAAGCCCGAGGACATCAACGTGATGAACCCGTATGGGCAAGTGCCGATCCTGGTCGAGCGCGACCTGATCCTGTACGAGTCGAACATCATCAACGAGTACATCGACGAGCGCTTCCCGCACCCGCAGCTGATGCCCGGCGACCCGGTCGACCGCGCGCGCGTGCGGCTGTTCCTGCTCAACTTCGAGAAGGAACTGTTCGTGCACGTGAGCACGCTCGAGTCGCGCGCGGCCAAGGCGAACGAGAAGGCGCTGGAAAAGGCCCGCTCGCACATCCGCGACCGCCTCACGCAACTCGCGCCGGTGTTCCTCAAGAACAAGTACATGCTGGGCGAGAATTTCTCCATGCTCGACGTCGCGATCGCCCCCCTGCTCTGGCGCCTCGACTACTATGGCATCGAGCTGTCCAAGAACGCGGCGCCGCTCCTGAAGTACGCCGAGCGAATCTTCTCGCGCCCCGCCTACATCGAAGCGCTCACGCCTTCCGAGAAGGTGATGCGCAAATAAACCTGCGGCGAGATGAACGCACTGGAATCGACGTCGACCCGCCCCTACCTGATCCGTGCCCTGTACGACTGGTGCACGGACAACGGCCTCACGCCGTACGTGGCCGTACTGGTGGACGACACCGTGATGGTGCCGCGCGAGTACGTGAAGAACGGCGAGATCGTGCTGAACATCAGCTTCGATGCGACCTCTTCGCTGAAACTGGGCAACGAGTTCATCGAGTTCAAGGCGCGCTTCGCGGGCACCGCCCGCGACATCATGGTCCCGGTCAATCGCGTGATCGCGATCTACGCGCGCGAGAACGGGCAGGGCATGGCGTTTCCCGTTCCCGTTCCCGGCGGCGCACAGGATGCGCCCACCAAGGCATCGCCGCTTTCCAGCGTGCCGGCTGCGGGCGGCCATGAAGAAGACAGCAAGGTCGTCCAACTGGTGAACCCCGAGCCGGGGGAGAACGACGCGCCCGACGAACCGCCCCGTCCGCCCACCGGACCGCGGCCCGCGCTCAAGCGAGTCAAGTGACGCCGGTCATCGGGCGGTCAGCGGGCCGCGCCTAGAATCACGCAGCTTTCATCCCGCCGGTTTAGCTCAGGGGTAGAGCAACCGCCTTGTAAGCGGTAGGTCGTCCGTTCGAATCGGACATCCGGCACCATCTTTTCCCAGCGGAGCATCCCTTGACCCACCGCAGCATCCTCATCGTCCTGGCCGCGACGGCCGCCCTTGCGGGATGCGCCCGCTTGAATGAACGGGCGTACGGCACATGGCTCGATACCTACGGCATGCCGCCTGTGGGCAGCCGCCAGGCCGTGCCGGAGCCGCAAGCCAGCGAGCTGCGCGCGCAGATCGCGCAGCTGCAGGCGCAAGCCGAAACCGTGCGGGTGAAGATGTCCGCCGAAAAGGATCGCGTGCGCCGTTTTGCTTACCTGAAGCAGCTGCGCGACATCGGCGACCAGCAGCGGCCGCTCGACGAGCTGCTCCACTTCGGGCCCAAGCCGTCCCTCCTGGCCGTCCCGAGCCCCGGCGACGCCGGCGCCTGACCCGCCGCAGGGCGCACGTTTGCTTACTTTCCGGCTATTTGGACCTTCAGCCGAATTGAGTTAACCTGCGTCCCCCGGCGTCGAAGCTCAGCAGTCAGAGCAGGCACAACCTGCCTCATCTTCGCCGCCGCGGCGTTGTTGTCCACCAGCAGGCACCAGGAGGTCTCATCGATGGGACCGGCCTTGACGGCGGACCTCAGCGGAGCCGGGATCAGAAACTGAACCGCTTCCAGCCGCTCGCGCGATTCGCGTGCGAGCTGCGCAAGCTTCGCCAACGTCGGCGCCTCCTCGCAAGCTTGGAGGAGCGGGACGAACCGGCGGGGGGAAGACGGGGTCATGAGGAGACTAGGGGCAGTGCATTTCATTATCACGGATGCCTCGCTCGCCAGGAGCCGCGCGCTGCACCTGAGCGGCGCGCAACTCGTTGCCGCATTCCTCGGTTTGTCGCTCGCAATCATGCTGTGCGCCGCGGGGCTGTATCACTGGGTGTTCCTGAAGGGTGCGCGTGAAGGCTGGCCGGTGGTCGGTTCGCTCGTCAGGCTCGTGGTCAAGGACGAATTCGAGCAGCGCGACCGCTTCATGCGCGAGAACCTCGATGCGATGGCGCGCAAGCTCGGCGAGATGCAGGCGAAGGTGGTGCAGCTCGAAGCGCTCGGCGAGCGCGTCTCGGGATTGGCCGGCGTGAACACTGCCGAAGTGCGCGGGCCCGCGGGTCAGGGCGGCGCATTGATCGACGGCCACCCTCTCTCGATGGAAGAACTTCAATCGATGCTGGCTGCACTCGAGCAGTCGTCAGGCCAGCAGGTGGACCTGCTCACGGTCCTCGAATCGCGCCTGATCGACCAGAAGATCAGGAACATGATGATCCCGACGCAGCAGCCCGTGATGGCGGGCCACCTCGGATCGGCGTTCGGCTGGCGCATCGACCCGTTCACCGGGCACTCGGCTCTGCACACGGGGCTGGACTTCCAGGCTGAGCCGGGCACCCCGATCCTCGCGGCCGCGGGCGGGGTCGTTGTGACGCAGGAGGTTCATCCGGCGTACGGCAACATGGTTGAGATCGACCATGGCAACAACCTCATCACCCGGTATGCCCATGCTTCGCGCGTGTTCGTCAAGCAGGGTGACGTCGTCAAGGCCGGCCAGAAGATCGGCGCTGTCGGCACGACCGGCCGCTCGACCGGGCCGCACCTGCATTTCGAGGTGCTCGTCCAGGGCGTCCCGCAGGATCCGCACAAGTTCCTGACCGCCGGGCGCACATTGGCGCCGGCCACCGTCGCGCACGCCGCTCGCAGGTAAAATCCTGCACTTTGCCGCGTGGGCCATTGGTTTGGCCCGCGCCGCCCCCATCTCGCCAAGAGACAACAATGGCCGCCCGGTGCGGCCCCAGGCGCGCGCCCCCGTCCATGTCCAAGAACATCCTCACCCAGATCTTCGGTTCGCGCAACGACCGGTTGCTCAAGCAATACCGCAGGGTCGTCGATCGCATCAATGGCCTCGAGCAGGAGTTCGAGAAACTCTCGGACGCGCAGCTGCGCGGCAAGACGGACGAATTCAAGGCGCGCGTCGAAAAGGGAGAGGCCCTGGACGACCTGCTGCCCGAAGCATTCGCGACGGTGCGCGAAGCATCGAAGCGCGTCATGAAGATGCGTCACTTCGACGTGCAGCTGATGGGCGGCATCGCATTGCACCAGGGCAAGATCGCCGAGATGCGCACGGGTGAAGGCAAGACGCTGACGGCGACGCTGCCCGTGTACCTCAATGCACTCACGGGCAAGGGCGTGCACCTCGTGACGGTGAACGACTACCTCGCGAATCGCGATGCGCGGTGGATGGGCAAGATCTACAACTTCCTCGGGCTGAGTGTCGGCATCAACCTGCCGAACATGCCCAAGGATGAAAAGCAGGCTGCATACCGGTCCGACATCACGTACGGCACCAACAACGAATACGGCTTCGACTACCTGCGCGACAACATGGTGTACGAAGCCGCCGACCGCGTGCAGCGCGGGCTGAACTACGCCATCGTCGACGAGGTGGACTCGATCCTGATCGACGAGGCGCGCACGCCGCTGATCATCAGCGGCCAGGCCGAAGACCATACGCAGATGTACATCGCGATGAACCGCGTCGTGCCGCTGCTCAAGAAGCAGGTCGGCGAAGCGGATCCCCGCACCGGGGAAGGCGTCATCGAGGCGGGTGACTTCACCATCGATGAAAAGGCGCACCAGGCCTACCTCACCGAGCAGGGACACGAAAACGCCGAGCGCATCCTGTTCAACCTCGGCCTGATCCCGGAAGGCGCTTCGCTGTACGACCCCGCGAACATCACGCTGATGCATCACCTGAACGCGGCACTGCGCGCGCGTCACCTGTACCACCGCGACCAGCATTACGTCGTCCAGGAAGGCGAAGTGATCATCGTCGACGAATTCACCGGCCGCCTGATGCAGGGACGCCGCTGGAGCGACGGACTGCACCAGGCCGTCGAGGCGAAGGAAGGCGTCAACATCCAGGCCGAGAACCAGACGCTCGCCTCGATCACGTTCCAGAACTACTTCCGCCTGTACGGCAAGCTCGCCGGCATGACGGGCACCGCCGACACCGAAGCCTACGAATTCCAGGAGATCTACAGCCTCGAGACGGTCGTCGTCCCGCCGAACAAGCCGAGCAGCCGCGACGACCAGCTCGATCGCGTCTACAAGACGTCGCGCGAGAAGTACGAAGCTGCGATCAAGGACATCCGCGAGTGCTACGACCGCGGCCAGCCGGTGCTGGTGGGCACGTCGTCGATCGAGAATTCGGAAGTCATCTCCGAGCTGCTGCAGAAGGCGAAGCTGCCGCACCAGGTGCTCAACGCCAAGCAGCACGCGCGCGAAGCCGACATCGTCGCGCAGGCCGGCCGGCCGAAGATGATCACGATCGCCACCAACATGGCGGGGCGCGGCACGGACATCGTGCTCGGCGGCAACATCGAGAAGGCCGTCGAGGCGATCGAGGCCGACGAAGCGCTCGACGCGGGCACGAAGGCGTCGCGCATCGCGGAGCTGCGTGCGCAATGGCAGAAGGACCACGAGTTCGTCGTGGCACAGGGCGGCCTGCGCATCATCGCCACCGAGCGCCACGAGTCGCGCCGCATCGACAACCAGCTGCGCGGCCGTTCGGGCCGGCAGGGCGACCCGGGCTCGTCCCGCTTCTTCCTGTCGCTCGACGATCCGCTGATGCGCATCTTCGCGGGCGACCGCGTCAAGGCGATCATGGAGCGCCTGAAGATGCCCGACGGCGAAGCGATCGAAGCCGGCATCGTCACGCGCTCGATCGAAAGCGCGCAGCGCAAGGTGGAAGCGCGCAACTTCGACGTGCGCAAGCAGCTGCTCGAATACGACGACGTGTCGAACGATCAGCGCAAGGTGATCTACCAGCAGCGCAACGACATCATCGACGCGCAGGACCTCTCGGCGCAGATCGCGTCGCTGCGCGAAGGCTGCTTCACCGACATCGTCCACCAGTTCGTGCCGCCGGAGTCGGTGGAGGAACAGTGGGACATCCCGGCGCTGGAGAAAGCGCTCGACGAATACGGCGTGGCCCTGGACGTGCAGAAGAATGTGCAGTCGGCCAGTTCGATCACCGACGAGGACGTCGCGGAAATCGTGAACAAGGCGGCGAACGAGGCCTTCGACGACAAGGTGCGCATGATCGGCGCCGAGAACTTCACGCAGTTCGAGCGCATCGTGCTGCTGCAAAGCATCGATACGCACTGGCGCGAGCACCTTGCCGCGCTCGACTACCTGCGCCAGGGCATCCACCTGCGCGGCTATGCGCAGAAGCAGCCCAAGCAGGAGTACAAGCGCGAAGCGTTCGAGCTGTTCGGGCAGTTGCTCGACTCCGTGAAGAACGAGGTCACCAATGTGCTCATGACGGTGCAGGTGCAATCGGGCGAACAGCTCGAGCAGGCCGCCGACGAGATGGAGGACCGTGCCGAGCGCATTTCGAACGTCACCTACACGGCGCCGACCGAGACCGGCGAAGTGGAAACTCTCAGGGACGAGAGCACGGCCCGCTCCCAGGAGCCGGTGGTCGCGCAAGGTCCCCGCGTCGGCCGCAACGACCCCTGCCCCTGCGGCAGCGGCAAGAAGTTCAAGCACTGCCACGGCAAGCTGGCCTGAGGACAGCGCACCCCACGGTGCGCTTGCTTTCGTTCTAAGCGCGCGCCTGCGCGAGATCCACTGAATTCACAAGCCTGGACGCACCCCCTGTCAATGTTGACAGGGGGTCGGACGCACATGGCTGTGCTTTATCCCTTAATGGGACACCGAGCTTCCCAAAACCAAGGTGTCCCGTCATGAACGTCGTTGAGATTTCCCGTGAAGTACCTCACAAGAAGGAGCCGCCGATGCCAAGCGTGCTCGCGCAGCGCATCGAACGCGAGTTCGCCGCGCGCTGGCGCGAGCAGTGGGGCGGCAAGTTCATCCTGCACGGCCGACCGCCGCTCGCAAGTGCGGTGCGCCTGGATGGCAACGACTACCTGAGCGTCACGGGGCATCCCCGCATCGTGCAGGCGCAGATCGATGCACTGCGTACGGACACGCAGGCCGTCGTGCAGTCGGGCGTGTTCCTGCTGGATCACCATCCCGCGCGCGCGTACGAGAAAGCAATGGCCGGCTGGCTGGGAAAGGAAGACGCGTTCCTGTGCCAATCGGGCTACGCCGCCAACCTCGGGCTGCTCCAGATCGTCGCGGACGGACAAACACCGGTGTACCTCGACTCGCTCGCGCACATGTCGCTGTGGGAAGGTGCGCGCGCAGCGAAGGCGCCGGCGCATGCGTTTCGCCACAACGATCCCGCGCACCTCGAGCGCATGATCGCCGCGCACGGTCCGGGCGTCGTCGTCGTCGATTCCGTTTACAGCACGACGGGCGCGCTGTGCCCGTTGCGCGAGATCGTCGAGATCGTGGAGCGCACAGGCAGCATCATCGTCGTCGACGAATCGCACTCGATGGGCACGCACGGCCCCAAAGGTGCCGGGCTGTGTGCGGAACTCGGCCTGGCGCATCGCGTGCACTTCATCACCGCGAGCCTGGCGAAGGCTTTCGCCGGGCGGGCCGGCCTGTTCACCGCGCCCGCCCAGATGCGGCACTACACGCAAATCTCGGCCTATCCGAACATCTTCAGCTCGTCGCTGCTGCCGCACGAGATCGCGGGCCTGGCGGCAACGCTGGACGTGGTCCGCGAATCCGACGACGCGCGCGCGCGCCTGCACGCGAACACGCGCCGCATGCGCGACAGCCTCGCCGACGCGGGCTACCCGATCCACCACGGCAGCGAGCAGATCATCGCGCTGGAGGCGGGCAGCGAACCCGCTGCGATGCACTTGCGCGATGTGTTCGAAGAGCGCGGCGTCATCGGCGCGATCTTCTGCGCGCCCGCGACCAGCAAGAACCGCGCGATGCTGCGCCTGACGCTCAGTTCGGCGCTCACCGAAAGCGAGATGGAGCATGTCGAACGCGTCGCGCGCGACGCGGCCGCGATCCTGCAACCCTGGGAGTGGCCGATCGCGCGGCGCCAGCGCGCCCGCCAACTGAATTGAGAAGGCCGCCGACTCAGCCCTGGACCGCGCGTTTTTCCTGGCGTGCGAGCCAGTGCTGGTAGCTGTTCGCCGGATCCGGCCCATGCGCGGCGTCGACCTCGAACAGCGCTGCAAGCAGGCTTGCCTCCTCGCCGAGCGTGAATGCGGAATTGAGCAGCACCGGCCCCGTGCGGCCGAACGCCTGGCGCAGCTCGAGGTTCGCGAGCTTGCGGCCGGCGCGAATGTCTTCGCGCGACGCGGCGTCCACGCCTTCGATTTCCGCGAGCTCCGCAGCGGCGCGCAAGCCGTCGCGGTTTTCGAGTTGCAGCCAGCTCACGTTGCCGCGCGTGTCCATCCCGAGCACGCCGAACGGATCGCCGATGGCGACATGTTCGACCCACCGCTTCGCCGCGAACGCGCCGAGGTCGCGCGACACGGACGGGATGCGCAGCAACGCGTTCTGCTCGGGGCTGAGCGTCGCGCGCCAGATCTGCGAGTGCCGCGCGTTCGGTGTGGCGAAGAGGTGTTCCACGGCCTCGATCAGGCGCCGCGAGATGTCGGGCGTCTGCTTCGCGATAAACTGGTCGATCAAGCCGCGGTTGAATGCGCGCACCGCGACCTGTTCATCGGCCTGCCCCGTGAGCAGCACGCGCGAGCCCGGCCAGTCGACCAGCTCGCCGAGCGCCGTCAGGCCGTCCATCGCCGGCATCGAATAGTCGAACACGCACACCCGCGTGAGTGCGTAGCGCTCCGTGTACTTGGACCAGTACGCAAGGATCTGCGGGATCAACGGCTTGCCCGCGCGCCATTGCTCCACCAGCTGCTGCTGGTTCCACGCATCGGCTTCCCAGAACGGCGGCTCCTGCTGCAGGTAATTGATGCACTCGTGCGGACGCAGGAACAGCTTGACGTGCCATTGGCGCGGCAGCACCAGCGCGAGCATCTCGAGGTAATCGGGATCGTCGTCGAGGAAAACGACGGTGCCGGGGCGTTGGAACAGGGGGAAGCTCATGTCGGCAGGTGCCTTGTCATTGTGTCAGGCCCGGCTCGAGATGGGCAATTCGATGGTGAAGACGGCGCCCTGACCCGGCGCGGACTTCACCCGCAGCGTGCCGCGCGCGGCGTGCACCACCTGGTTGCAGAAGGCCAGGCCGAGGCCGTGGCCCGTGCCGCGGTTGGTCGAGAAGAAGGGCTCGAAGATGCGCCGCTGCAGCTCGGGATCGATGCCGATGCCGCGATCGGCAATGACGACGCGCCCGCGATCGTGTTGCACACCGACCTCGATCACCAGGTCGCCCGCGTTCATCGCCGAACTGCCGGCGGCGAGCGAGCGCAATGCGTTCTTGATCAGGTTGTCGATCACCTGCGAGAACAGCGGGTACGAGCCGCGGAAGATGAAGTCGGCATGCACGGTCACGCGCGCGCACTCTTTTTCGCGCGTAGTGCGGAACGGGTAGTTGAGCACCGCGGTGCGTACGAGATCGGAAGCAACCACCGACTCGGTGCGGGCCGGCAGCCGCGTCAGGCGCGCATTGGCGATCTGCATGTCGATCTGGTGGTTCATGTTCCGCACCAGCATGTGCAGGCGGCTGGCGAGCTGTTCGAGCTTGTGCGCGGCTTCGGGTTCGCAATCGGCCGCGCTGCCCCGCACGGCATCGCCGATCAGCGCCATCGTGGCGAGCGGCGTGCGCAACTCGTGCGCCATGATGCCCATCGTGGCCAGCGTGTGCGACAAGTGCTCGCGCCGCAGGTTCGCAGTCGACAGGCCGAGCAACATGCCCATGCTCACGCAGAACGCGAGGACCATCGTGTTGGTCCAGAACAATTCGGGCGGCCACGGCGCCGTTGCCGGCCCGATGAACTCGAACAGCACGCGCGCGAGCAGGCCGCCCAGCGCGATGCCGATGGTCGCGAGCCGCCAGTCGGTGGAGAAGTAATACGTCAGGATCATCGCGGCCATGCTTGCGAGCCACGCATGGTTGCCGCCGTTGCACAAGTACATCCACGTGAAAAGGAACGGCAGCTCGAACCAGAACACCGCGGTGAACACCTGCCCCGAGAAGCGGCTCGTCGGGTCCTTCGACACGCGATCGTTGATGAGCAGGAAGCCGAGCGACGCCGTGAAGAGGCGCAGCGGCAGGTTCTCGTAGGGCTGCGGCAGCCACACCGCCCACACGAACCAGAACAGCGGATGCCCGAAGAGCGTGAAGAGGCCGAGCCCCTTCATGCGCACGGGCGACGGATGCAGCACCGGCACGTAGGGCGCGGTGACCACTTCCTCCTTCAGCCATTGCAGCACGAGGTGCGACATGGCCGGCCGCGCCGCGGTGGGCGCAGCGACGGCGATGCGCGAGTCGCGTGTTCTTTCCAGCGGGGTTCCCTCGTTTGCGAAAAGACGGTGCGTGCTATTGTCCCGGTTCTACAAGAACACGTCGATGCAGCTACCTGTTAACTTTGACAGTGTGAGCCTTGACGGCCTCTTGAGCGACTGGGTGGGCGCTCTGCGTGAATTCTCCGTCGAGGCCGTCTGCGTCCTGGGGCCGGATCCGTTCGGCGGCAGCGAGGACCGCGAAGTGGTTGCGGTACATCCTCCGATCGTCGCCGATGCTGCGCATGCGCTGGCGGAAAGCCGCGACTTCGGCGCGCCGTGGCGCGATTCCGATGCGCCGCTGGTCGCGTGGCAGCACATCGCGAAATCCGACCAGCTCACCTCGAGCCGCTGGCGCATGTTGTGGCTGGCGCACGGCTTCCAGACCGTGGTGCGTGTCGAGTTCACGTTGCCGGCGGGCCGCGCGTTCGAGTGCTTCATGTTCAGCCCGCGCGAGCTCGCCGATCGCGGCGAAGCTGCATCGCTCGCGTGGTCGGCATTGAACATCTGGCCGCTGGTCAAGCGGTGCATCGCCGCCGAGCGCTCCAACCTCAGCCCGCGCGAGCGCGAATGCCTCGTGCTGGCATTCCAGGGCCTTACCGCCCGCGAGAGTTCGCAGGTCGTTCGTTGCAGTGAACGCACCGTGAACTATCACCTCGCCAACGCAATGGCGAAGCTGAAGGTCGACAACAAGATGGCTGCCATCCAGAGAGCGTGCTGGTTCGGTGCGATCTAGGGGCCAAACAGCCAGTGAAGCGTTATAGTCCGGCCAATTGTTGGGGTTGGCCATGGCACAGGACGAGGACCGTACCGCATCACTGATGACGCCGGCGAAGCTGGCGCAGGCCGGCAGCCGGCCGAAGGCACCGGTGTCGCCCGCCGCATGGCTGGACAAGATGGCGTCCGATGCGGGGCACCAGCATGTGCGGCGCCTCGCCGAACTGCGCGCCGACCTGCAGGCGCAGGCCACCAAGCGCGACTTCTCGCCGCTCGCCAAAGACCTCGATGCCGTCGCCGCCGCGCTTCCGCAACTGGACTTCGGCCTGCTGCAGCAAAAAGGCGGGCTGCTCGCGCGCCTGTCCGGCAAGAACAAGAACACGTTCGTCGAGTTTGCTTCGCAGTTCGATGCGATCGACGAAACGCTCGACCAGCTGGCCAAGCAAGGCAAGTCGCTGCAGGCGAAGCTGGCCGAGCAGGCCGCCATCACCGACAGGACGCTCGTGGAGTTCGAGGTGGAGTTTCGCGGCCTGGAGAAGATCATCGACCAGGGTGCGCGCTGGCTGCAGGACATGCGCAACCAGCTCAAGACGCGCGAAGCGGAGGCCATCGACGACGCAGCCAGGGCACAAGTGCGCCAGGATGCGCAGCGTTGTGAGGTGCTCGTTTCCCGGCTGAAGCAGCTGCGCGCCCTGAGCACGGCGGCGCACGAATGCCAGCAGCAGGCGCAAGCGACCGCGGCCCGGCGTGCCAGCATCGCGCAGTCACTTCAAGGCACGGTGGCCGAGCGCGCGAAGCAATGGCGCACGCGCGTCACGCCGCTGGCGAATGCCGCGCGCGACGGCGAGTCGCCGGGCCTGAGCCTCGAAGCGCCGATGGATTGCCACAGGGACCTGCAGCTGTGCATCAAGGATGCCATCGCCGACTGCGCGCAAATGCAGTCGCACGAGAAGGAACTCGCCGGCACATTCGAAGGCCTCGCGCCGCACTTGCAGGCCGCGGGCTGACGCGAGCCCACTTGCATGCCGTTTCTTGCAGTCGACGTCGGCAACACACGCCTGAAGTGGGCGCTCTATGACGAGCCCCGGCCCGGCGCCGCAATGCTCGGGAACGGCGCGGAATTCCTCGAGAACATCGACAAGCTTTCGGAAGGCCCGTGGGCCGGCCTTCCTGCGCCCGATCGCATGCTCGGTTGCGCCGTCGCCGCGGACGCCGTCAAGCGCCGCGTCGAAGAGCAGATGGAGGAGCTGTGGCCGATCCCCGCGCACTGGGTGATCGCGAACGCGGGTGAAGCAGGTGTGGTGAACGGGTACGACCACCCCGCTCGGCTGGGCGCGGACCGCTGGGTGGCCGTCATCGGTGCGCGCCACCGCATGCTGGCCAGCGGGCGCCCGCGCCCGATGGTCGTGGTGCTGGTCGGCACCGCAGTGACGGTGGAAGCCGTCGATGCGAGCGGTGCGTTTCTTGGCGGCTTGATCGTGCCCGGCCACGGCATCATGCTGCGCGCGCTCGAATCCGGCACCGCGGGCTTGCATGTGCCGACCGGTGAGGTGCGCGAATTCCCGACGAACACATCGGATGCGCTTACGAGCGGGGGAACGTTCGCGATCTCGGGCGCGATCGAGCGGATGGTGCAGCACCTGCGCGACCGTTGCGGCGAAGAGCCGCTGCGCTATATGACCGGCGGTGCCGGCTGGAAAATGACGCCGCACATGCTGGTCGGGTTCGAGCTCGTCGAAAGCCTGATCTTCGAGGGCTTGCTGGTGATCCAGCAGGGGCGGCTCGCGGCCGCCTGACGGCTACGCGGCGAGCCCGTCGACGGCTTGCCGCATCGCCTGCCGCGCCTGCGCGAGCACCTTCTGCTTCCACTCGGGCGTGTCGGTGTAGAACGCATCGCGCATTCGCTGGGTGACCTGCTGCGCGAGCTGCGGATCCGCGTCGGGATGGTTTGCGAGCCAATGCGCGCCGCGCAGCGCTTGCGTGGTTTCCATCATCGGCACCGTGCCGTACTCGAGCGCGATGCTGGTGAACTCGGCCTGCGGGCACTCTTCATCGGCCGCACCGCACATGAGGCCCGTGAGGAATGCGGAAGTCGAACTGCCGTCGTAGATCGATGTGACCGGGGTCGACCCGCCGCTGTCCCACCACGCTTTCGCTCGCGCAATGGCGATGGGGTCATTGCGCCCCGCGAAGATGCGCTCGCCGATGCCGTTCGGCCCGAGGCCGGTGTGGAAGTCGATCCATGCCAGGCGTGCACAGCGATGGCCGTGCGTGCGCAGCACGTCGCGGATCGCGAGATTGCTCCAGCTCGGCACGGTCCCGCCGAAAAACAGGCCGTCGGGGAATTCATGCTGGCCGCGGCTGACCACCGCTTGCAGCGCGGCTTCGCCATGGGTTGCGATGAAGCGGCCAAGCGCAAGCTCGTTCTCCGGCGCGGGCGGCCATCCCTCCGGCAACAGCAGCGGATGCAATTCACGATAGCCGGCGTTGTCCGGCAGCGGCTGGTCGAAGTCGTGGAAGTTGCGATTGAGGTCGATGTTCTCGTGCGTGGTGCGGCGCACGTGAGAAAAGCCGAAGGGATTGAGCGCATGCACGTACACGACCGCGACGCCGCGCTCGCGTGCGCGTGCCCGCCAGCTCGCATCGCGCAGTGCCGCCACCTGCACGCCGCTTCCGCAGAAGCCTTCGACGCCGTGGCAGCCGCTGGTCAGGAGCAGCACGGCCGGTGCGTTGGGGTGCCCGTCGCGCACCACGTCCATCGCCAGCTCTTCGCCCTCTCGCCCGCGCATCGGGTGCGACTTGCTCTCGACGGCAAGCCCCGCGGCCTGCGCCGCTTCGATGAACTTCTGGCGGGCTTCGCGGTACGTTGCCGCGAACGCTTCCTCCCCCGCCAATGTCACACCCGGTCCCTGGCGAGCCAGGCTTCCGCAAGCCGCACCCAGTAGGTCGCGCCGAGCGGGATCAAGTCGTCGTTGAAGTCGTAGCTGGGGTTGTGCAGCATGCACGGCCCGCCGCCATGGCCCATCTCGCGGTGCGTGCCGTCGCCATTGGCGATGAAGCAATACGCGCCCGGCTTGGCCTGCAGCATGTATGCGAAGTCCTCGGCGCCCATCGTGGGCTCCTGCCGCAACACGTTGTCCTCGCCGACGATCGAGACCATCACCTGGCGGGCGAACTCGGCTTCCTTTTCCCAGTTCACTGTCGGCGGGTAGTTGCGATGGAACTCGAATTCGCACACCGCATCGTGCGCCGCGCAGATGTGCTCGGCGACATGCTTCATGCGCTTCTCGATCAGGTCGAGTACTTCGAGCGTGAAGGTGCGCACGGTGCCTTGCAGTTCGCACGAATCCGGGACGACGTTCGTTGCCTCGCCGGCGTGGATCATCGTCACGGAGATCACCCCGGCGTCGATCGGCTTCTTGTTGCGGCTGATGATCAGCTGGAAGGCATTGACCATCTCGCAGGCGATCGGCACCGGGTCGATGCCGTTGTGCGGCAGCGCGGCGTGGCTGCCCTTGCCGCGGATCGTGATCCTGAATTCATTGCTCGACGCCATCACCGGGCCGGGGCTCACGGCGAACTTGCCGACTTCGAAACCGGGCCAGTTGTGCATGCCGAAGCACGCTTCCATCGGGAACTTGTCGAACAGGCCGTCCTTGATCATTTCGCGCGCGCCGCCGCCGCCTTCCTCGGCGGGCTGGAAGATCAGGTAGACGGTGCCGTCGAAGTTGCGGTTCTTCGCGAAGTGCTGCGCGGCAGCGAGCAGCATGGCGACGTGGCCGTCATGGCCGCACGCGTGCATCTTTCCCTTGTTCAGGCTCGCATGCTTGAAGGTGTTGAACTCCTGCATCGGCAGCGCGTCCATGTCGGCGCGCAACCCGACGGCGCGGTTGCTCGTGCCGTTCTTGACGATGCCGACCACGCCGGTCTTGCCGAGCCCGCGATGGACCGGGATGCCCCATTCGGTCAGCTGCGCCGCAATGACGTCGGCGGTGCGGTTTTCTTCGAAGCAGAGTTCGGGATGCGCGTGGATATCGCGCCGGATCGCGGTGATCGCCGCGGCCTGTGTGACGACGGAATCGAGGATGTTCATGGTGCTGTGCCGCAGGGCCCGGAAGGGAAGCTGCCAGTCTAGCCGCGCTGCGCGCCCCGCGCCACGCGGGATATCCGCGAAAATCAAGGCCATGCCCGCCCCAACGACGCCTTTCGTATCACCCGCCGCGCTGGAGCTTGCGCAAGCCCTGGTCCGCATCGACACGCAAAGCCATCACTCGAACCTGGAGCTGATCGACCGGGTGCGCTCGCACCTGAAGCAATTGGGCGTGGAAAGCCGGTTGACTTTCAATGAAGAGCGCACGAAGGCCAACCTGTTCGCCACGCTGGGTGAGGGCAAGCCGGCCGGCGTGATCCTGTCCGGGCACACGGACACGGTTCCGTGGGAAGGACAGGACTGGCGCTTCGACCCCCTGGGCGGCGAGGTCGACGACGGCAAGCTCTACGGTCGGGGGTCGGCGGACATGAAAAGCTTCATCGCAATCGCGGTGGCGAACGCCGAAAGCTTCCTGCACAGCAAGGCGCCGTTCGCGATCCACCTCGCATTCAGTTTCGATGAAGAGGTGGGCTGCTTCGGCGTGCGGCATCTCATTGCCGACTTGCGCGAAGCGGGCATCCAGCCGCTGGCCTGCATCGTCGGCGAGCCGACGAGCATGGTGCCGGCCATCGCCCACAAGGGCGTGTACCGCTGGCGTTGCTGCGTGCGCGGCAAGGAGGCGCATTCGTCGCTCACGCCCGACTCCGTCAATGCGATCGAGATGGCGGCGCGTGTCGTCACGAAGATCCGCGAGGTCGCCGAATCGCTGGAGAAGGGCGAGAAGCGGTATGAAGGCTTCGACGTGCCGTTCACCACGGCAAGCGTCGGCCAGTTCCGCGGCGGCATCGCCGACAACGTGGTGCCGCGCGACGCGGAGTTCCGCTATGAATTCCGCGACCTGCCCACGGCCGATGTCCAAGCGCTGCAGCGGCAGGTCGTCGACTACGCAAAGTCGCTCGAGCCGCAGATGAAGCGCGTGTCGCCCGACGCCGGCTTCCGCTTCGAGACGATCTGCGCGATCCCGAGCTTCCTCGGCTCGGCGCAGGACGACGTCACGCGGCTCGCACAGCGCCTCGCGGGCGAATCGCGCACGACGGAAGTCGCATTCGGCACGGAAGCGGGCATCTTCAAGAGTTCCGGAATTCCGACCGTGGTGTGCGGCCCGGGCAGCATCCAGCAGGCTCACCAGCCGGATGAATTCGTGTCGCTGGAACAGCTCGCACGCTGCGAGCAATTCATGCGCGGGCTTGCCCAGTCCCGCGAGATCGGCTGACTACTCGCGCACCTTGCCCTGCGAGTCGATGAGCGACAGCTCGACGAGCTTCGACCCGGTGCGTTCGTCGCCGAAGTTCACGCGGAACCCGCCCAGGCTCACGTCTTCCATCTTCGCGATCGATTGCTTGAACTTCACGCGGCTGGGTTGCGAGCCGGAACGCTTCAGCGCTTCGGTGAATGCGCGTGCGGCGAGGTAGCCCTCGAGCATGTAGACGTTGGTCTTGCCAAGCTTGGCGGCTTGCGCGTCCTGCATCAGCTCGCGCACCGCGGGGACTTTGGCCGTGTCGCTCTTGGGCACGACGCGCACGACGACCACGCCCGCACCGTCGCGCCCGAGTTCCTCGGCGAGCAGGCTTTCGCCCGTGTTCGAGAAGCCGTAGATCGGCCCGCGGAAATTCTTCGCGCGCAGGTCGCGGATCGCACTGGCCGCGCCATTGGCGTCGCCCATAACGAGCACCGATTGCGGAGCCGCCGCGACGACCTTGTCGACTGCGCTCGCGACGGCGCCGGATTGGTACGACGAGTTGGCCACAACGTTGGCGCCCATGCTCGTCATCGTGCGCGTCGCCGAATCGAGTGCCGCGAGCGATTCGCTGTCTGCGGCGTGCAGGAAGGCGAATTTCTTGCCCATGCCCAGCGTGTCGGCGTGCTTCATGATGGCCGCGGCCTCTTCCGTGTAGCCCGGACGGATCGAGTACACGTTGGGGTAAGCGGCACCGCGGAATTCGTCGGCCGCCGCCATCGGCGCGAACAGGACGATGTCGCCGTCCTTGATCATCGGGTACATCGCGGTCACCTGCGGCGAGCCGTAATAGCCGAAGAAGGCGAAGACCCCCTGGTCGAGGAGCTTCCTGGTGTTCTCCGCGGTGAGCTTGGCGTTGCCGCGGTCGTCGAGCGTGACGAGTTCCACCTTGCGGCCATTCACCCCGCCCGCCGCGTTCAGGCGGTCGAAGTACAGCTTGGCGCCGTCGTGAAATGCGTTGGCGAGCTGCGAGCCCGGACCGGTGAGGGCCATCGACTGGCCGATCACCACGGCGGATTTGCTGAGCCCGTCTTGCGCATGGGCCGTGGCTGCACCGAGGATTCCCAACACGGCTACCATCGCGGTGGCGGCCAGGGACTTGCTGAACTTCATGGCTTGTCTCCTTCGGCCTTGATTGAATAGCTCGGCCGCTCATGTAATACCTAGGGATAACCCAATGAGTGCCACCGGCGTCATTCCCTCAGTCAGTGTGATGACAGGCTCTGCCGTTGTGAAGGGGGCGTGCCCTCACGATTGCCCCGATACCTGTGCACTTGTCACGACTGTGCAGGATGGTGTCGCGGTGAAGGTACAGGGCAACCCGGAACACCGGCATACGGACGGGGTCCTTTGCACCAAGGTCTCGCGTTACACCGAGCGCACGTACCACCCCGAGCGCGTGCTGTATCCGCTGCGGCGCACCGGCCCGAAGGGCTCGGGCGCCTTCGAGCGTGTCAGCTGGGACGAAGCGCTGGACGACATCGCGCGGCGGCTGTCGGCGATTGCCGCGCGCGACCCGGAGGCGATCGTGCCTTACAGCTATGCCGGCACGATGGGCCTGGTGCAAGGCGAATCGATGGCCGGCCGTTTCTGGCACCGCCTCGGCGCGTCATTCCTCGACCGGACGATTTGCTCGAACGCGGGCGGCGAAGCGCTGGTGTACACGCTCGGTGCGAAGGTCGGCATGAAGGTGGAATTCTTCGCCGAGTCGAAGCTGATCGTGATCTGGGGCAGCAACTCGATCACCAGCAACCTTCATTTCTGGAAGCTCGCGCAGCAGGCGAAGCGCGATGGCGCCAAGCTCGTTTGCATCGACCCGCGCCGCACCGATACCGCCGAGAAGTGCCACGAGCACATCCAGCTTCGCCCGGGCACGGATGCGGCATTGGCGCTCGCGGTGATGCACGAACTGGTCGTGAACGACGGGCTCGATCACGATTACATCGCGCGCCACACCCTGGGGTGGGACGCCCTGCGTGAGCGCGCGTTGCGCTGGGCGCCCGAGCGCGCCGCGGAGGTGTGCGGCATCGATGCGCAGCAGATCCGCTCGCTCGCGATTACGGCACCACGAAGCCCGCCGCGATCCGCCTGAACTACGGCATGCAGCGCGTGCACGGTGGGGGCAACGCGGTGCGCGCTGTCACGTGCCTGCCCGCGCTCACAGGTGCGTGGCGCCACCGCGCCGGGGGGGTGCTGCTCTCCAGCTCCGGCTACTTTCCCGCGGACAAGGCGGCGCTGCAGCGGCCCGACCTGTTGCGCGGCCGCAAGCCGCGCACCATCAACATGGTGACGATCGGCAACGACCTCCTGCGCGATTCGTCGCCGCAGTTCGGCCCCAAGATCGAAGCGCTGGTCGTCTACAACAGCAATCCGCTCGCGGTCGCGCCCGAATCGCCCAAAGTCGTGCGCGGATTCGTGCGCGATGACCTGTTCACGGTCGTGCTCGAGCACTTCCAGACTGACACCGCGGACTACGCCGACTACGTGCTTCCCGCGACTACGCAGCTCGAACACTTGGATGTGCATACGAGCTATGGCCACACCTACGCGTTGATCAACGAACCCGCCATCGCCCCGGTCGGCGCGGCCAAACCCAACACACAGATCTTTCGCGAGCTCGCCGCAGCCATGGGCTTCGAAGATGCATGTTTCCAGGACAACGATGAGGCGCTAGCGCGCAGCGCGTTTGCGCAAGGCGTGAGCTTCGATCAGCTGCGCGAACACGGTTGGGTCAAGCTGCCGGTGTCCGAAGCGCCGTTCGCGCAAGGCAACTTCCCGACACGCAGCGGTCGCTGCCAGATCGACGCCCCCGGCCTCGGCATCCCCGATCACCTGCCCAACTACGAATCGGCCAGCTCCGCGCCCGAGCTCGCGCGCGACTACCCACTGGCGATGATCTCGCCTCCCGCGCGCAACTTCCTCAACTCCAGCTTCGTGAACGTCAAGAGCCTGCGCGACATCGAGCGCGAGCCGATCTTGGAGATGCACGCGCACGACGCCGCTGCGCGCGGCTTGCAAGACGGCGATACAGTGCGCGTGTTCAACCCCCGCGGCGAATACCATTGTAAGCTCAGCGTGTGCGAACGCGCACGCCCGGGTGTAGTCAACGGCCTGGGTGTGTGGTGGCGTAAGCTCGGGATC
>DATLBJ010000061.1:0-34642 GCA_035526975.1 Ramlibacter sp. | reverse complement strand
CACGCATTCGGACATGTATGAGCGCAGCCACGGCGCCGTGCGATTGAAGATCCGCGACGGGCGCATCACGATCGTGTCGCTGGCCTGCGTGGGCTTCGCGAGTGCGGCCATGCCGGACTTTGCGGCAATGCAAACGCTGCGCGGCTGACGCGAGACGAACGGGTTAGTGGAGCGCGCCTTCGGCGGCGCGCCGCGCTTCGTACAGGTGCCTCAAGGCCCCGCGCAAATTGCCGCGGGCGTCAGTGAGCGTCTGCCGCATGCGAATGAGCGCGTCGTTGAGTTCCTGCTTGCCCTCGTCGAATCGCAAGCGGGTTGTTTCCTGCTGGGGAAAATCGGTGCGGCGGGTTGCGTCCATGGCTTTGCTCCTGCGGTGCATTTGCAGAGCGACCTTGGAGCTAAGCGCTTCGGGGCTTCGTTCTTGCCGGCTAGGAGGCACGAGGAGGTAGCCGGCCCGATGAAAGTGGTCGGGTGAACCTGTTCTACGCGCACTGCCGGGAATAGGGGTACCGCTGGTCGGATATGCGAGGGCTTTACAGCGATTGCGCACCAAGCGTGGGCGCAAATGGCGAGATGACCTACTGCGTCGTAGGAATACTGCGTCACGCGGCCCTGTGGCGAAACGGCATACAGGACATGCGTTTCACCACTGTTGTAGACGTAGTTGGTGGTGAGCCCGTTGGACGGCAGACCGACTCCCGCGCTGCCATCCGGGTCCGGCGTGAGGTACACGGTTTCCGACAGGAGGACACCCGTACTGCTGCTGAAGGAGCGGTGGATCGAGTTCCCCGTGCCGTTCGACGCGGCCGTGCCGCTGATCTGGTCGGTCTGCCGGCCCATCGCGTCATAGCTGTACGAGATGACGTTGTTTCGTGCGTCCGTCTGGGTCTGGATCTCTCCCGTCGCAGGGTCGTAGCTGAAACTGACCGTCTGCTGGCCCGTCGCCGTGCTCGGGCCGACAATGCTCGCGATGCGCTTGCTGCCATCGAAATTGAGCACCGTCTGGTTCGAGAGCGGATCGGTAATCGTCGTTTTCGTGGCAGTGTTGTACGTGAGCTTCGTGAGGCGGGTGCTTCCGTCGGCCATGGTCTGCGTCACCTGGGTCACGCGCGGTGTGGCCGTCGTGTCGTACGTGAAGCCAAGCTTGCTGCCGTCCGGCTGCGTCACCGAGCTGAGCTGGCCCTTGGTGTTGTATCCATAAGTCGTGACATACGTCTTCCCGGACGATGTGACGGCGGTGACGGAGTTCAGCTTGTTGGTCGTCGAGTCGTAGCCGTAGGAAACGCGGTTCGTGGTACTGGCGTCTGTGTTCGTGGTCGTGATGGAATTGAGCGTCGTTCCGGTGTAATTCAGCGCGGTAATTTCGCCGGCGGCATCGGTGATGGTCGTAACCAGGCTGCCTGTGTAGCCATAGCTTGTGACCTTGTTCTCGCGATCGGCGGACGTTCGAATCCTGAGCTGCGATGCATCGTAGGTTTCGGTGGCGCCTGATGCGCCGTCGGTCCATGTCCATGTGCCGCCAGCAAGCTTGAGCGTGTCGAATGCACCGGCGCCGCTCTTGCAGACGTACGCGCCCGAGCCGCTGTCGTAGTTGTAGACGAGCGATGTTCCATCGCCGTCGTTTCGGGTGATCGAGACGTTCGCGGTGTACGCGCCAAGCGTCTTCGCAACGCTCATTTGCCAGTTGTCCGCGTTGTCGTCGGTAAATTTGCCCTGGCTGTTGTAAGTGCGCAGGAGAGCCGTCGGCACGCCGAAGCCCATGCTGTCGACCCATTCGTCCTGGCGTTGGATGATCAGGTCGCCCGTCGCGGCATTGACGTAAACCTGTTCACCGGCGCGGCCCGACTGGGCATCGCCCACCACACCGCTGCGCCCTAACAGGGCGAGCGAACTGTTGCTCAGGCCCAAGGTGTTTCCGCTGACAAATGCGACCATTTCTTCTCCGAAGGAATTGCGGTTCCCGGGCCTACCAACTGTGGTGGCCGCTTACCCAATTCATCCGGTGCTGCCCGGGATCGTTTAGCCGCGACGTGCTAAACGCCCGTCCATTGGCGGAGATATATTGGTCAGAGGAGGAAGCGAAGATGGGTCAGTTCACGCAGGAGGCCGCGGAGCATTTCGTATATGGCGCGGAGTGCGCCGCATCCGGGCGCATCGACGAGGCCGAACTCGCATTCGCCAAGGCGGTCGTCCTCGCCCCCGACTGGCACATCGCCCGCTACCAGCTTGGCCTTCTCCAATTCAGCTCAGGCCGCGCCGCGGTGGCGCTGGTCACTTGGGCACCTCTATTCGATCTCGCCTTATCGAATTGCCTGGCGCACTTCGTCCGCGGCTTCGCCTCACTCGCGCAAGACGACTTCGCGCAAGCTACCGCGCATTTCCGCACGGGTCTCGCGCTGCCGATCGACAATGCCGCACTGGCTGGCGACGTCGAGAAAGTCCTCGCGCGCATCGAACACTTACAAGGCGGGGCACGACCGGTGACCGTCACTTCGGACGACGCCGCGTCGTCGCACGTCCTCCTCTCAAACTACGGCCGAATCGGAAACCTTCACTGACGGCCCCGCCGCGGCCTCTTGAAACTGCGCCAAAAAGCCTTATCATTAGCACTCGCCGTTCCGGAGTGCTAACAGCCGAGCTTCTGCTCATTCCTCCGGGCCGAACCAGTTAATTGGCGCTAACTTTCATTGGAACGTTGGCGCCTTTTGATGTCCCAACGCTGTTTCTGAGAAGGAGACCCCTATGAAACTTCGCCCCCTGCACGATCGCGTGATCGTCAAGCGCCTGGAAAACGAAACCAAGACCGCTTCCGGCATCGTGATTCCCGACAACGCCGCCGAAAAGCCCGACCAGGGTGAAGTGCTGGCCGTCGGCCCCGGCAAGCGCAACGAAAAGAACGGCGACTTCATCGCCCTGAACATCAAGGTGGGCGACCGCGTGCTGTTCGGCAAGTACAGCGGCCAGACCGTCAAGGTCGACGGCGACGAGCTGCTTGTCATGAAGGAAGACGACCTGTTCGCGGTCGTCGAGAAGTAATCCGCAGCAACCCCCATCGAATTCAAGGAGTCATACACATGGCAGCTAAAGACGTCATCTTCGGCGGCGACGCACGTGCGCGCATGGTCGAAGGCGTGAACATCCTGGCCAACGCGGTCAAGGTCACCCTGGGCCCCAAGGGCCGCAACGTCGTGCTCGAACGTTCGTTCGGCGCGCCCACCGTCACCAAGGACGGTGTGTCGGTCGCGAAGGAAATCGAGCTGAAGGACAAGCTCCAGAACATGGGCGCGCAGATGGTCAAGGAAGTCGCTTCCAAGACCAGCGACAACGCCGGTGACGGCACGACCACCGCCACGGTGCTCGCGCAATCGATCATCCGCGAAGGCATGAAGTACGTGGCCGCGGGCATGAACCCGATGGACCTGAAGCGCGGCATCGACAAGGCCGTCGTGGCCCTGACCGAGCAGCTGAAGAAGGCTTCCAAGCCGACGACCACGTCGAAGGAAATCGCGCAGGTCGGTTCCATCTCGGCCAACAGCGACGAATCGATCGGCAAGATCATTGCCGACGCGATGGACAAGGTCGGCAAGGAAGGCGTGATCACGGTTGAAGACGGCAAGTCGCTCGACAACGAACTCGACGTCGTCGAAGGCATGCAGTTCGACCGCGGCTACCTCAGCCCCTACTTCATCAACAACCCCGAGAAGCAAAGCGCCCTGCTCGACAACCCGTTCGTGCTGCTGTACGACAAGAAGGTTTCGTCGATCCGCGACCTGCTGCCCGTGCTGGAACAAGTGGCCAAGGCTTCGCGCCCGCTGCTGATCATCGCGGAAGAAGTCGAAGGCGAAGCGCTCGCCACGCTGGTGGTCAACACCATCCGCGGCATCCTCAAGGTCGTGGCCGTCAAGGCGCCGGGCTTCGGTGACCGCCGCAAGGCCATGCTGGAAGACATCGCCATCCTCACGGGCGGCAATGTGATCAGCGAAGAAGTCGGCCTGACGCTCGAGAAGGTCACGCTGGCCGACCTGGGCCAGGCCAAGCGCGTCGAAGTGGGCAAGGAAAACACCACGATCATCGACGGCGCCGGCAAGGGCGAGGACATCGAAGCGCGCGTCAAGCAGGTGCGCGTGCAGATCGAAGAAGCCACGAGCGACTACGACCGTGAAAAGCTGCAAGAGCGCGTGGCCAAGCTGGCCGGCGGTGTTGCGGTGATCAAGGTCGGTGCCGCGACCGAAGTCGAGATGAAGGAAAAGAAGGCCCGCGTCGAAGACGCCCTGCACGCCACGCGCGCTGCGGTGGAAGAAGGCATCGTGGCCGGCGGCGGTGTTGCGCTGCTGCGCGCGCGCCAGGCGATCGGCGACCTGAAGGGCTCCAACCCCGACCAGGACGCCGGCATCAAGCTGGTGCTGAAGGCCGTCGAGTCGCCCCTGCGCGAGATCGTCTACAACGCCGGCGGCGAAGCCAGCGTGGTGATCAACGCGGTGCTGGGCGGCAAGGGCAACTACGGCTTCAACGCTGCGAACGACACGTACGGCGACATGATCGAGATGGGCATCCTGGACCCGACGAAGGTCACGCGCACCGCGCTGCAGAACGCCGCGTCCGTCGCGTCGCTGATGCTGACAACCGAAGCGATGGTCGCCGAAGCGCCGAAGGAAGAGGCCCCCGCGATGGGCGGGGGCATGGGCGGCATGGGTGGAATGGGCGGCATGGACATGTAATGTCCGCTCGCTTCCCAGCGAAATGAAAAGGGCCCTTCGGGGCCCTTTTGCTTATTGCTTTGGCACTTCGTGCAGCTCGGCGTGCCAGGGTTTCGGGAAAGTCTGGTCGATCCTGAACCCGTGGCCGAGCCCTTTGCCAAGGTACTCCGTGCGGTCGAGCTTCTTCTCGAACTGCGTACGGTTGTCGTCCCACCAAGTCTCGTGCTGCGTGATGCATGTGGCGTGTGCAAAGCTCGTGTTCGAGCACGGGGCCGGCGGCGTGTATACCTGCACGTGCTTGAAGTGCAGCACCTTGCCGCTGGAGCGCTCGGTGATCGTGCCTTCGGCCTGCAGGCAATATGCATGCGCAGGAACGCGCCACATTGCGTAGTGCTGCACGTCACCTTCGAGGGGCTTGCATGAATTGCAGGCTGCATCGCACAGCATCTCTTTCGTGACGCGCTGCGTGTAATAGGTTCCGTTGCCCCACCATCCGTCCAACAACACCCAGTCGCCCGAGTGAATGAAACGCTCACGGTGCTCGGTAGGCCAATTCTTCGGCGAGCCCCAATGAATGTGCGCTTCATTGGCTGAAACCGTGTCCCACTGGTAGAGCGACGCGGGAGCGCGCTCGTCCCAAATCACGCCGCTTGCCGCACGGCCCATCAATGAATAGTCGCCCCAAACATCCGCCGCGGGCTGGCCGGCGCACGCGGCGACCATGAAGGCCGCCGGCAGTGCGAGTAGCACCTTCATTTCATTTACCGCTGGAGAAAATATCCCGGTACGAGAAGTACATGGCGAGCATCGTCAACGGCACCAGCACCAGCCAGCCGAGCATGAGCAGGATCGACGCGACGATCGCCGCGACGATCCACAGCAAGCCATGAATCGTGAACGGCGCGATGTTGGCCCGCGACGCGGACCAGCTCGCTTTGACCGCCTGTTGCGCAGTGAGGCCGTCGAACACGATGAGCGGTGGTGCAAACCAGAGCGCCATCGACATGAGGAACGTCAGCGCCAGCGCGACGAGCACCGAAAGCGCGCCGACACCGAACGACGGCATCATGCCGTCCATGCTTGCATTGCCCATGCCGGAGACCATGGTGAGCATTGCGCCGCCGCCGATGACGACCATCACGAAGAAGATGGCGACGCTGGCGCCCGCAGCGTAGAAGCCCAGGATCAACAGCGGCTTGACCTTGTCCTTGAAGCCCGCAAACAGGTCGGCAACCTCCAGTGCTTCCCCCGCTTCGAGCTTGCGTGCAGCGAGCATCCAGCTGCCCATGATCACCACGGTCAGCACAGTGCCGACCAAGCTGCCGACGATCGCGATGTGGCTGAGGATCACGCTTCCCGCCAGGAAGATCGCCGCGTACAGCACCCACATGCCGGGGCTTTTCTTGAACAAGGCCCAGGACTCAGTCCACCAGGCCTTGCCGCGACCGGCCGCGACGGCGCGGCGCTGCGGTGCGGCGCCGCTGATTGCTTCTGCCATCGTGCGCGGTTGTTATTGCTGGCCGGGCGCCATCTCGGGCGGTGCAGGCGGGGTGTCGGCGGGCGGGGGGCCGTATTGGTTGCTCTCGGGTTGCCCCGGCTGCGCAGCCCAGTAGATCAGGATCGCCCAGCCGATCACCGGGATGATCCACAGCAGCTGCAGCCAGCCGCTCTTGCCGATGTCGTGCAGCCGGCGCGAGCCTGCCGCGATGCTGGGCACGAAAAGCGCCAGGCTCACCAGCGACATGATCCAGTGGCGGAAGATCGCGTCGCCCACCACGTTGACGACCACGCAGGCCAGCACGAACCACCAGAACTCGGGCCGCGTGGCGCGGCCGTTGAAGTCGGCGTATTTTTCCAGCAGGCAGGTCCGGATCGAAGTCACGAAATCCATGGCGCGTCTCCTCGTTGTGGGTGCGCCCGGATGATGCGCTAGCGCAGGCGCTTGATCAAGCCCGCCGTTGAAGGGTTCAGCCCCGCACTGTCGCCGCTCGCCAGGCGCGGCGCGATGTCCTTGGCAAGCACCTTGCCCAGCTCCACGCCCCACTGGTCGAAACTGTTGATGCCCCAGATCGAGCCGCTCGTGAACACGCGATGCTCGTACATCGCGACCAGTGCGCCAAATGAGGCAGGGTCGAGGCGGTCAAGGATGAAGAACGTGCTGGGCCGGTTGCCGGGAAAATCCTTGTGACCGCCCGCATCGCGCTTGCCTTGCATCAACGCCTGCGCCTGCGCGAGCGCGTTCGCGAGCAGCTGCTCGTGATGGCCCTTGAGCGAATGGGCCGCATCCTTCACCGCGATGAATTCCACCGGGACGACATCGGTGCCCTGGTGCAGCATCTGGAAATAGGCGTGCTGCCCATTGGTGCCGGGCTCGCCCCACACCACGGGCGATGTCGCCACGGTGAGCGGGCGGCCCATCGCATCGACACGCTTGCCGTTGCTCTCCATCTCGAGCTGCTGCAGGTACGCGGGAAGACGCCTGAGGTTGCTGTGATACGGCGCCACGCTGCGCGAGGCAAAGCCGAAGAAGTCGCGGTACCAGACATCGAGCAGGCCGAGGCGCACCGGAAGATTCGCGTCGACCGGCGCGTTGCGGAAGTGCTCGTCCATCGCATGGGCGCCCGCGAGCATCGCGCGGAAATTCTCCGCGCCGATGGCGATGGCAATCGGCAAACCGATCGCCGACCACATCGAATAGCGCCCGCCGACCCAGTCCCAGAAACCGAAAGTCGCCTTGATGCCGAATTCGCTGGCGGCCCCGACATTCGTCGTGAGCGCGGCGAAGTGACGCGAGATTTCCTTGCCGCCCTGCTGCTCGAACCACTCTTTCGCCGAGCGCGCATTCGTCATCGTCTCGATCGTCGTGAAGGTCTTCGACGCGATGAGGAACAGCGTGCTCTCCGGCTTGACTTGCGCGAGCACGCCGGCAAGTTCGTGGCCGTCGACATTCGAGACGAAGTGGAAGCGCTTGCCGGGCGCCGCGAACTCCTGCAGCGCGATCACCGCCATCTGCGGGCCGAGGTCGGAGCCGCCGATGCCGATGTTGATCACGTCGGTGATGGCCCCGTCGCCGCGCACCTTTTCCGCGTACGCGAGCATGGCGTCAAGCGTCTCGTGCACCGCGCGCGCATCCGGGTCGCTGCTCGCGCCCTTCGGCGCGCGCAACAGCCAATGCTTCACAGCGCGTCCTTCGGTGTTGTTCACCGCCTCGCCGGCGAACATCGCATCGCGATGGCGCTCCAGCATGCACTCGCGCGCGAGCTCGTACATCAGCGACCGGGCATGGCCGTCGACCAGGTTCTTCGACAGGTCGGCAAAGACATGCGGCGCTTGCTGGCTGAATGCATCGAACCGGTCCGGGGCCTTCACGAACGCATCGCAGATGTCGAACGCGCCGCCGGACCTTTGGTGGTGCTGCTTGAGCAGCGCCCAGGCCTGGGTGTGATCGCAATGCGGCCGCGAGATGCCGGCGATCATGCCGCGCGCTCCTGCATCAATGTCTGCAGCTTGATCGCGTCGGCCACGAAGGTGCGGATGCCTTCCGACAATTTGGTCGTCGCCATCACGTCTTCGTTGAGCGCGAAGCGGAAGTGCGGCTCCTCGTAGTGCACGTGCACCAGATCGGCTTTCCTGGCCGCCGCGGGGTCGAGCGCGCGCGGCAGCGGGTCGTTCGACGCCGCGAGCTCGCCGAGCAATTCGGGGCTGATCGTGAGCAGGTCGCAGCCGGCCAGCGCGACGATCTGCGCCTTGTTGCGAAAGCTCGCGCCCATGACTTCGGTGGGGATGTCGAAGTGCTTGTAGTAGTTGTAGATGCGGTGCACCGACTGCACGCCGGGATCCATCGGGCCGGCGTTCGCGGCCTCGTCCCACCTCGCACCGGCTTCCTTCTTGTACCAGTCGTAGATGCGGCCGACGAAGGGCGAGATGAGTTGCACTTTCGCTTCGCCGCACGCCACGGCCTGCACAAAGGAGAACAGCAGCGTGAGGTTGGTGTGGATGCCGCGCTTTTCCAGCATCTCCGCCGCGCGGATGCCTTCCCACGTCGCTGCGACCTTGATCAACACGCGATCGACGGGCACGCCTTCGGCCTCGTACAGATCGACGATCCGCTCCGCGCGCGTATACGAAGCCATCGTGTCGAAGCTCAAGCGCGCGTCGACTTCCGTGGACACGCGCCCGGGAATGAGCGACAGGATCTCGCAGCCGAAGCGCACGATGAGCCGGTCCATCTGCTCGTCGACGGGCTTCGTCTTGAAGCGCGCGATCGTGTCGCTCAAAAGCGGTGCGTACTCCGGCTTTTGCACTGCCTTGAGAATCAGCGACGGATTGGTGGTGGCGTCCTGCGGCTTGTATTGCGCGAGCTGCTTGAAGTCGCCGGTGTCCGCCACCACGGTGGTGAACTGCTTCAGCGCGTCGATTTGGGGCATGTCTGCATTATCCGGCGCTCGCACCTCTTCCGCGTCCATTCGCTAAAGTAGCTGCAATGAGCTTCGATCTCGTCCTTTTCGGCGGCACCGGCGACCTCGCCTGGCGCAAGCTGATGCCCGCGCTGTTCCAGGCGTTTCGCCACGGCACCTTGCCCGAGGGCGGCCGCATCATCGGCGTTGCGCGCGACAACCTGACGGACGCGCAGTACCGGGACCTCATCCGCTCGCGCTTCGAAGGCGTCGACGGGGCGAAGCGCCCCAGCGACGAGGAGTTCGGGCGCTTCGCGCAGTTGCTTCACTACCTGCGGATGGACCTGTCCAAGCCCGCCGATTTCGAGCGCTTGAAGGCGACGCTGCGCGAACGCAACTCCGATGTCGTGGTGATGTACCTCGCCACCGCGCCCGCGCTCTTCGCGTGTACGGTCCAGCAGCTCGCCGCCGCCGGGCTGAACACGCCCAACACGCGGCTCGTGCTCGAAAAGCCGCTCGGCCACGACCTTGCTTCCAATCGCGAGATCAACGAGACGGTGCGCAGCGTGCTCGCGGAACGGCAGATCTTCCGCATCGACCACTACCTCGGCAAGCCATCGGTGCAGAACCTGTTCGCGCTGCGCTTCGGCAATGCGCTGTTCGAACCCGTGTGGCGGCGCGAGACCATTTCGCACATCCAGATCACGATCGCCGAAGACCTTGGCGTCGAAAAGCGCGGCGCTTTCTACGACCAGACCGGCGCGCTGCGCGACATGGTGCAGAACCACGCGCTGCAAATGCTGTGCGCGCTGGCGATGGAGCCGCCGATCAATGCGCACGCCGATGCCATCCGCGACGAAAAACTGAAAGTGCTGCGCTCGCTCAAGGCGTGGACGCCCGAGTCGATGTCGCAGCATGTCGTCCGCGGGCAGTACGCGGGGTTTCGCGAAGAGCCTGGCGTGAACGCCGAGAGCACGACCGAGACATTCGTCGCTTTGCGCGCGGAAATCGCCAACTGGCGCTGGGCCGGCGTGCCGTTCTATATCCGCACGGGCAAGCGCCTTGCGGAACGCGATGCGCGCATCGTCGTGAGCTTCCGTCCGACCCCGCATGCGATCTACAACTCGCCGATCGGCAGCGCGAACCGGCTGGTGATCCACCTGCAGCCGAAGGACGGCCTCGAGCTGCACCTGCTTGCGCAGGCGCAGGACGGGCGCGCGGCGCGTCAGCTGCTGGCCCCCGTCCACCTGGACCTCGATTTCGACAAACGCTTCGGTTCGGAGCGCGTCGGTGCGTACGAGCGCCTGCTGCTGGACGTGATCGATGGCCGCCTGAACCTCTTCGTGCGCGCCGACGAGCAGGAAGAAGCCTGGCGCTGGGTCGAGCCGCTGATCGAAAGCTGGGAGGGCGACGCCACCGAGCCGCGCAGTTATGCCCCCGGCACGTGGGGCCCCAGCGCATCGAGCGCGATGATCGCGCGCGACGGGCATTCGTGGTGGGAAGAGACCTGAGGGCTACTTCAGGAAGCGGGTGCCCGGCTTGAGCTCTTCGTACAGCAGGTAATCCGTCTCCTTCATGCCGAGCGAGGCGTACGTGGCGTGCGCCACTTCGTTCTCCTTCTCGACATACAGGCGGAAGCCGCAAACGCCGGGGTCGGCCTTCGCGAGCGCGCGCACCTCCTCGTACATGCGCCGGTATACGCCCTGGCGGCGGTACTCCTTGTCGACATACACGCTCTGGATCCACCAGAACAGGCCGTTGCGCCAATCGCTCCACTCGTTGGTGATCATCAGGCATGCGATGACGCGGCCCTGGTGTTCAGCGACGAGATAGAAGCCGAGCGACGGTGTCTCGACCAGGCGCCGGACGCCCGCGCCGATCACTTCCTCGACCAGCGCCTTGCCTTCGGTCTCGAGCGCCATCGCAGCGTTGAATCTTGCGATGGTGTCCGCATCGCGCATCTCGCCGCGGCGGACGGCAAGATTCATCACTCGGGGTTGCGCAGGACCTGCGCGTTGACCGAGCCGTCGGCATTGAGCACGTAGATGTCCGATCCGCGGCGCACGACCGTCAGGCACGCTTCCTGGCCGGCACGAATCTTCTGCCACTTGGCGCAATAGCCCTTCTCCCAGAGGCGCCACCGGCCCGAATCGACGAGGTTGCCCACGGCGACCGTCGCATTCCCGTCGGCATCGAGCGTGAGATCCACCAGCTGGCCATTCGAGGCACGCGCGAAGATCTTCTTGCCGACCCACTTGGCCTTGATGTCGTCCGGAGGGTACGGCACGTCTTGCGCGTGCGCCGCCATCCAACCGAACGCCATCAACGCGATGCACAACTTCCGCATCTCAGATCCTTCCTTCCTCGACTGCATGACAAGCCACTCGCACGCCGCGCAGTTCCAGCAGCGCGGGCCGCTCGACGCGGCAGCGTTCGTTGGCGAAGGGGCAGCGCGGATTGAATGCGCAGCCGCCCGGCGGATTCAGCGGGTTCGGCACCTCGCCTTGCACCGGCGTGCGTGACTTGCCCGTCGCGTGCATCTTGGGGATCGCCTCGAGCAGCATCTTCGTGTACGGATGCTGCGGGTTGCCGAACAGCTGGTTCTTGCCGGCCAGTTCGACGATGCGACCGAGGTACATCACGCCGACCTGGTCGCTCACGTGGCGCACCACCGCGAGGTTGTGCGAGATGAACAGGTAGGTGAGCCCGCGTTCGCGCTGCAGGTCCTTCATGATGTTCAGGACCTGCGCCTGCACCGACACATCGAGAGCGGACGTCGGCTCGTCGCACACCAGGAACTCGGGCTCCGTCGCCAGCGCGCGCGCGATCGAGATGCGCTGGCGCTGCCCGCCCGAGAACTGGTGCGGGTACTTGTCCATGTCGGGCGCGGCCAGGCCGACCGACTTCAGCAGCGAAGCGACCTTGTCCTTCAGCTCGGCTTCGTCCTTGATGATGCCGTGCTCGGTGAGCGGCTCGCCCACGATCTTCTCGACCGTCCAGCGCGGATTGAGGCTCGCGTACGGGTCCTGGAAGATCATCTGGATGCGGCGGCGCAGTTGCCGGTCGCCGGCGCGATACGCAGTGTGTGCGTCGGCCCCGTCGAAGCTGAAGCTGCCGCGGCTCGGCTCGTACAAGCCCACGAGCAACTTCGCCACCGTGCTCTTGCCGCAACCGGACTCGCCGACCAGCGCGAGCGTCTGGCCTTTCTCGATCTCGAAGCTCACGCCGTCGACCGCGTGCAACAGCAGGCGGCCTTTGCGCTCGATCAGACGATTGAGCAGCGGCGGCGACACGTCGAACGTGCGCGCCAAGTCGCGCGCCTGCACCAGCGTCTGTGTCATGCAGCCGCCTTCACCGGGACGCCGGCGGTTGCATCGTGCAGCCAGCATGCGGCGCGCGTCGCGCCCGCGGCAAGCAGGTTCGGCCGCTCGACGAGGCAGCGGTCGAACACCCGCGGGCAGCGCGGGTTGTAGGCGCAGCCCTGCGGAATCGCGTTGAGCCGCGGCATGGTGCCGTCGATCTGGTAGAGCCTTTCCCGATCCTGCGTGATGTCGGGGATCGCGGCCATCAGGCCCATCGTGTACGGATGCGCGGGTTGGTTGATGACCTCGTGCACCGGGCCGATCTCTGCAACGCGGCCCGCATACATCACCGCGACGCGATCGCAGGTTTCGGCGATCACGCCCATGTCGTGCGTGATCAGCATGACGGCCGCGCCACGATCCTTGCACACGCGCTTGAGCAGCGAAATGATCTGCGCCTGGATCGACACGTCGAGCGCCGTCGTCGGCTCGTCCGCGACGATCAGCTTCGGCTCGGCCGCGAGCGCGAGCGCAATCACCACTCGCTGGCGCATGCCGCCAGAGAACTGGTGCGGGTAATGATCGATGCGCTCTTTCGCCGCGGGGATGCCGGTGTCTTCGAGCAGGCCGATGGCGCGGCGCCTTGCCTCATCGCCATTGACCGGAAGGTGCGCCTGGATCGTCTCCGTCAGTTGCCGGCCGATCGTGTACAGCGGATTGAGCGACGTCAGCGGGTCCTGGAAGATCGCGCCGATCTTGCGGCCGCGGACCAATCGCATCTGCTCGCCGCGCAGGTTGTCGATGCGCTCGCCTTCGAGATGGATTTCGCCCGAGGCGATCCGCCCCGGCTGCTCGAGCAGGCCGATGATCGCGGCGCCGGTGAGCGACTTGCCCGCGCCGGATTCGCCGACCACGCCGAGGATCTCGCCCGGCGCAATGTCGAAGGAGATGTCGTCGAGCGCGCGCAGCGTGCCGCGGCGGTAGGGAAACTCGACGACGAGGTTCTGGACGGAAAGAAGGCCGGGGGTCGTCATCAGCGCAAACGGGGGTTCAGTGCGTCGCGCAGCCAGTCGCCCAGCAGGTTGACGGACAGCGCGATCAACACGAGCGCCATGCCGGGAAACACGGTGATCCACCAGTTGCCCGAGAAAAGGAATTTGTTGCCCACCTGGATCAGCGTTCCGAGCGAAGGCGAATTCGGCGGCACGCCCACACCGAGGAACGACAGCGTTGCCTCGGTGATGATTGCGGTGGCGACCTGGATGGTGGAGAGCACCATCACCGGCCCCATGATGTTGGGCAGCACGTGCCTGCGCATGATGCGAAGCGAAGAAACGCCCGTCACGCGCGCGGCCTGCACGTATTCGCGATTGCGCTCGACCATCGTCGAGCCGCGCACGGTGCGTGCGTACTGCACCCAGCCGCCGCCCCCTGCCAGCGAGATCGACATGATGAGCACGCCGAACGCGACGACGTCGTTCGCGTTCGGGAACAGCGCGCGCCCGACGCCCGCGATGAGCAGCGCGACCAGGATCGCAGGAAACGAGAGCACCACGTCGCACACGCGCATGATGAAGGCATCGATGCGCCCGCCGATGAACCCGGCGAGCAGGCCAAGGCTCACGCCGATCACGATCGACACGATCACGGATGCGACGCCGACGAGCAGCGAGATGCGCGCGCCGAACATCAGCGCCGAGAAGATGTCGCGGCCCTGGTCGTCGGTGCCCAGCAGGTACTTCGGGTTGCCGCCTTCGATCCAGCGCGGTGGCAGGAACGCGTCGCCGAGCTCCAGCGTGGCAAGGTCGAAGGGGTGATGCGGCGCGACCCAGTTGGCGAAGATCGCGCAGAAGATGCACAGGAAAGCGACGACGGCCGCACCCACCGCCACCGGTGAAGTGCGGAAGCTGTAGCCGACGTCGCTGTGCCAGGCGCGGGCGAACAACCCGGAAGAAGCCTGCGTCGTCACTTGACGCTGATGAACTTCCAGGGCATCTCGTTGCCGGGGAACTGCACCATGTCGACGTTCTTCTTCATCGCCCAGTTCAGGTACTGCTGGTGCAGCGGGATGTGGCCGACGTCGTCTTCATGGATCTTGATGGTCTCGTGGATCATCTCGGTGCGCTTCTTCGCGTCGGTTTCCTGCACGATCTTGTCGGTCAGTTCATCCAGCTTCGGGTTGCTGTACGCGCCCAGGTTGAACTGGCCGCGGCCGCCTTCGCCCGGCGTCGACATGATCGAGTACAGCACGTTGTGCGCGTCGATCGTGCTCGAGGTCCAGCCCAGCATGTAGAAGCTGGTGTCGCGGCGCAGGATCTTCGGGAAGTACGTGCCCTTTGTTTCGGCTGCGAGGTTCACCTTCACACCGACGCGCGCAAGGTTCGCCGTCACGGCCTGGCAGATCGCGGCGTCGTTGACGTATCGGTCGTTCGGGCAGTTCATCGTCACTTCGAAGCCGCTGGGGTAGCCGGCATCGGCCAGGAGCTTCTTCGACGCTTCCGGATCGAACGGCAGGCGCTTGTTGAGGTCGGCCGCGAAGCCATTGACCTGCTGCGGCCACATCTCGGCGATCGGGTTCGACGCGCCGCGCATCACGGTGCGCTTGATCCCTTCGATGTCGATGGCCTGGTAGAAGGCCTGGCGCACGCGCTTGTCCTTGAACGGGTTCTTGCCCTTGATGTTCGAGAACAGCAGCTCGTCGCGCTTCTGGTCCATGCCCAGGAAGATGATGCGCAGCTCGGGGCCCTGCATCACCTTCAGCTTCGAGTCCGACTTGAGGCGCTCGACGTCCTGCACCGGCACCGGCTCCATGATGTCGATCTCGCCGGAGACCAGCGCCGCGACGCGCGTGGCGTCGTTGCCGATGACGTTGAACACCACCTCGTCGACGTTGCCGTCGATCTTGCCCCAGTAGTTGCCGTTGCGGACAAAGGTGGTGCGCACGTTCGGCTGGCGCTCGCGCAGGCGGAAGGGGCCCGTGCCGTTGGCGCGGAACGACGCGGCGTTCTCGATGCCCTTGCGGCGGTCGACCGGCGTGGTCGCCTGGTTCTGCTCGCACCACTTCTTGCTCATGATGAACCAGCGGTAGAACAGGTCGGGCAGGATGGGGTTCGGCGACGTCGTGACGATGTCGATCGCGTGGTCGTTGACCTTCTTGATCTCCTTGATCGGGCCCACGTAGGTCTTCATGTCGGAGCCTTCGCCCTTGGCGCGCTCGTAGCTGAAGATCACGTCGTCGGCCGTGAACGGCGTGCCGTCGTGGAACTGCACGCCCTTGCGCAGTTCGAAGTGCCAGACCGTCGGGGACGTCTGCTTCCACGACGTGGCGAGCGACGGCGCGAGCTTGTAGTTGCGGTCGCGCGTGACGAGCGGCTCGTAGACATTTTCGGTCACCGTCAACTGCAGCGATTCGTTGAGCGAGTGCGGGTCCATCGACAGCGCATCGCCCTGGTTGCCGATCTTCACCGTGACGGCGTGCACCGGCAGCGCATAGACCGCGGCAGCGGCAGCGATGGCAAGCAGCGAGGATTTCAGTTTCATGTCGTCTCCTTTTGTTTATCCGGCAAGTGGCATCCCTTGCTCGACGAGGCTCGCGTGGAGCGCGGACCCCAGGGGCAGGATGTCGTCGTTGAAATCGTAGCGGGCGTTGTGCAGGAAGCAGTTCTCCGAGCCCTGGCCGATGCGCAGGTAGGCCCCGGGCTTGTTCTGCAGCATGAACGAGAAGTCCTCGGCGCCCATGCTCGGCTCCATGTCGCGGTCGACATGTTCGGTGCCGACCAGGCTTTCGGCCACGTCGGCGGCGAACGACGCTTCGTCGGGCGTATTGATCGTGGCGGGATACGAGCGTTCGTATTTCACCGACGCCGTCGCGCCGAAGCCGAGCGCGACCGCCGAGGCCATCTCCTGCAGGCGCCTTTCCACCAGCGCCTGGACGTCGCTGCTGAACGTGCGGATGGTGCCGACGATCGTCGCGGTGCCGGGGATCACGCTCATCGCATGCAGGTCGCCGGCGTTGATCGCGCACAAGCTCACCACGGCGCTGTCGATCGGCCGCACGTTGCGCGACACGATGCTTTGGGCCGACGTGATGATGTGCGCAGCCACGAGCACGGGGTCGATCGCAAGATAAGGATGCGCGCCATGGCCGCCCTTGCCCGTGACCTCGATCGTCACGCGGTCGGCCGCGGCCATCATCGCGCCCATGTTGATGCCGATGGTGCCCGGCTTCATCGACGGCCAGTTGTGCATCGCGAAGATTGCCTCGACGGGGAAGCGGTCGAACAGGCCGTCTTCGACCATGGCCTTCGCGCCCGCGAAACCTTCTTCGCCCGGCTGGAACACGAGCACCGCCGTGCCGTCGAAGTTGCGCGTCTCGGCGAGGTAACGTGCGGCGCCGACGAGCATCGTGGTGTGGCCGTCGTGCCCGCAACCGTGCATCATGCCGCTCTTCGCCGACTTCCACGCGAAGTCGTTCTGCTCGGTCATCGGCAATGCATCCATGTCGGCGCGCAGGCCGAGCATGCGTTTGCCGGAGTTCTGCTTGCCGCGGACGATGGCCACGACGCCCGTCTTGCCGATGCCGGTATGGATCTCGTCGACGCCGCACACCTTCAGCGCTTCGACGACGCGTGCCGACGTATAGACCTCTTCGAAGCCGAGTTCCGGATGCGCGTGCAGGTCGCGGCGCAGCGCCTGCAAGTCGGGTATGAATTGCGCAATGTGCGCGAACGCGCGGCCATTGGCTTTCAGGCGCGGGGCAAGCATCAGTGTCCTCGTGAGCCCTCGACGCGCAGGCGCGGGTCGACGGCGAAATAAAGCATGTCCACGATCAGGTTGATGATCACGAAGATCAGTGCGATCAGGCACAGGTACGCGGCCATCACGGGGATGTCCGCGAACGTCACGGCCTGGATGAACAGCAGGCCCATCCCGGGCCACTGGAACACCGTCTCCGTGATGATTGAAAACGCAATGAGCGTGCCAAGCTGCAGGCCGATGATCGTCATCACCGGCACCAGGGTGTTCTTCAGCGCGTGGCCGAAATGGATCGCGCGGTCGGGCAGGCCGCGGGCGCGCGCGAACTTGATGTAATCGGTGCGCAGCACCTCGAGCATCTCGGCGCGCACCAGCCGCATGATCAGCGTGAGCTGGAAGATCGCGAGCGTCACCGACGGCAGGATGATGTGGTACCAGCCGTCGCGCGTGAGCAGGCCGCTGGTCCACCACCCGAGCTTCACCACGTCGCCGCGCCCGAAACTCGGGGCGATGCCCAGCAACACGGCGAACACCAAAATCAGCAGGATGCCGATCAGGAACGTGGGCAGCGACACGCCGAGCAGCGACAGCGTGAGGAACACCTGCGACAGGAACGTGCCGCGCCTCAACGCGGAATACACACCCATCGGGATGCCGATCGCCACTGCAAGGATGCCGGCAACGATGGCGAGTTCGAGCGTGGCGGGGAAGCGCTCGCCGATCAGGCGCGAGACTTTCGCCCCCTGTCGCAGCGACAGGCCGAACTCGCCTTGCACCGCGTTGCCGAGAAAATGCATGAACTGCACATAGAACGGCTGGTCGAGGCCGAGGTCCCGGGCCAGGTCGATGCGCTGCTGCGGCGTGGCGTCCTGCCCGAGCAACAACGTGACGGGGTCGCCCACATACTGGAACAACAGGAACGCGATGAACGCAACCGCGACCATGACGATCGCGGCCTGGAACAGGCGGCGGAGGATGAAAGCGAACATGCGACGGAAAGCGCGCGCTGGAGGCGACGAGGCATGCTATCAGAGCGAGAAATGTGCCGACTGAGGGGTTACGGCAATAACAAGCGCCAATAAAAAAAGCCGCCCCGTGGGGCGGCTTTCAAGTTTCTTCATGTCGCGCCAGCACGAGGCTGGCTGCGTTATCAGAACGAGTGGCGAATGCCGATGTCGATACCGGTCGAACCGCCATTGGCGTTCACGGCACCGGCCACGGCACCGATGGCGCCGGAGCTGAACGAAACGGCCGTCTGCGCCGCGCCGCCGGAGTTGCCGACGTGCGAGAAGTAGCCGTACACCGCGGTGCGCTTGCTCAGGTTGTGCACGTAGCCGAGCGCCCACTTGGTCGTGCGCGCGTCCGGTGCCGTCGGGATGCCCGAGAGCTTGGCACGGCTGTAGCTGAACAGCACGTCGCCGGCGCCCACGCCCCAGTCGCCACCCAGGCCCCAGCCGGTCGACTTGACCGTGTTGCCCAGTGCGACGGCGTCGTCGGCCTTCTGGCGGAAGATCTGGGCCATGGCCTTGATCGAACCGAAGGTGTACGAACCGCCCCAGCTGAAGTCGGTGAAGTTGCCGATCGGGATCGCGGCGAGACCGAGCAGCGCAGCAGTGTTGGTGCCCGACGCGTACGTCGTGCGGCCATAGGAAACTGCCGTGTTGATCGGGCCCTGGCCGTAACCGACGCGGAAGCCGACGTAACGGCCGTTGTCCTGCGTGCTGCGCACGACGGCGTAGCCCGTTGCCGTTTCCGTGCTGGCACGGTTGCCGAAGGCGTACATGGCCTGGCCGAAGAAGCCGCCCATGTTGCCCGGCAGGAAGTAGCCGACCGAGTTGGAAGCGCGCACGAAGGTGTTGGCAAAGCCAGCGCCCGTGTAGCCGCCCATCGTCGCGCCGACCGAGTTCGTGCCGAACGGATCGTAGATCGTGTAGTTCCAGAACGTCGGCGTGTAATCGCGGCCGACGCGGATTTCACCGAAGCCACCCGACAGGCTGACCGTCGAACGGCGGGCGAACACGAGGCCACCGGCGTTCGTGGTGCCGACCTGGTTGTTCGCGCTCGAGGCGTTGCTCGTGCCGTTCTGGATGATCGTCTGCGCTTCGAGCCAGAAGCTGGCGGACATGCCACCGCCGAGGTCTTCGACGCCGCGGAAGCCGAGGCGGCTGGACGAGTTGGCCGAGTTGCCGATGCCGCTGATGGTGCCGGCATTGGACTTCACACGCTCATAGCTCGCGTCCAGAACGCCGAACAGCGTCACGGACGATTGGGCAAAGACTGCGCCGCTGGCAGCCAGCGCAGCCAAAGCAATCAGGGTCTTTTTCATGCAAGTTTCTCCAAGGTTAAACGAAGGGCTCCGGTGAGGTGGGGTCACGAACGATGGGCAGCATCGAGTGCTCCCGCCGGATCCCCGGGCCAACCTCCTTTTGGGAAGTTGGCTTTATTGCACCAGAGGCGCTTTTCGCGCGCAAAGTATTTAGGGTTCGCGCCCCGCTTTCGTTGCACATGGACAACAGGCGGAAACCGCTCAGTGGAAGCCACGCAACACCCCCGGACCGGGTTTCGGATCGCGAAAAGAAGGCTGAAGCATTGCTGACGGGAACGGCGCCGACGTGTTAGCGGCGGCGCCGTTCGTACACTGGGCGAATGGACCTCATCCTCGCCGCGGCCGACAGCGCCTTGCGCACGCTTTTCGCCAAGCCGCATGCGACGCGCGCGTGCCCGGTTTTGCCGGCCGACGAGACCAAGCTGCAGCCCCACGAAAAGCGCGAGGCGGCGGCGTTGATGCGCGTGAACCATGTCGGGGAGGTCTGCGCGCAGGCCCTCTACACCGCGCAGGCCCTGGCCACGAAGAACCCCGACCTGCGGCGCCACTTCGAAATAGCGGCCGACGAGGAGACCGACCATCTCGCCTGGACGGCGCAGCGCCTCAAGGAGCTGGGTGACCGGCCTTCGTTGCTCAATCCACTCTGGTATGCGGGAGCCTTCGGCATGGGCCTGGTGGCCGCGCGCTTCGGCGATCGCGTGAGCCTGGGATTCGTCGTGGAAACCGAGCGCCAGGTGGAGCAGCACCTGCAAGGCCACCTCGAGCGCCTTCCGGCGCGGGACCACGCTTCGCGCGCGATCGTGGCGCAAATGAAGGAAGACGAAGCGTCGCACGCCGCGGCTGCGCTCGATGCGGGCGGCCTCGAGCTGCCGCCGCCGGTGAAGGGGTTGATGCGCGCGGCTGCAAAGGTGATGACCACCACCGCGCACTACATCTAGGCGGCGACGACCTCGAAGCTGGTTGTCATTTCGGCCGTCTTGGCCAGCATGATGCTTGCGGAGCAGTACTTCTCGTGGCTCAGGGCGATCGCACGTGCGACCGCGTCTGCCGGCACGTTGCCCATCACGGTGAAGTGCATGTGGATCTTGGTGAAGACCTTCGGGTCGACCGGAGCGCGCTCGGACGTGAGCTTGACGGAGCATCCGCGCACGTCATGCCGCCCGCGTTTGAGGATCAGGACCACGTCGTAGGCGGTGCACCCTCCGGTCCCCGCGAGCACCACTTCCATCGGGCGTGGCGCGAGGTTCTGCCCGCCGTTGGCCGGCTTGTCGGCATCGGGCGCGCCATCGATCGCCAGCACGTGCCCGCTGCCGGTCTCCGCGACGAAACCCATCCCCGAGCGTGCGCCCGTCGCGCCCGTCCAACTCACCGTGCATTCCATGTCGATTTCCCCTTGCCTGACTGCTGCATCGCAACATCGATCGGGCTATACTGATTTTCAACTGTGATTGTCTCCTCCACCTCCCTTGGTGGATTCAGCCCCCAGGCCGCCAAGGCCCGGGGGCTTTTTTCCCGATGAAAAAGCACCTGCAGCCCGCCGACTACCTGAAGAAGATCCTCACCGCGCGCGTGTACGACGTGGCGGTGGAGTCGGCGCTGGAGCCAGCCAGGAACCTGAGCCGGCGCCTGCACAACAAGGTGCTGCTCAAGCGTGAAGACCAGCAGCCGGTTTTCTCCTTCAAGCTGCGTGGTGCATACAACAAGATGGCGCACCTGACGCCCGAGCAGTTGAAGCGCGGCGTCATCTGCGCCTCGGCGGGCAACCACGCGCAAGGTGTCGCGATGTCGGCGCACCGGCTCGGCGCGCGTGCGGTGATCGTGATGCCGGTGACGACCCCGCAAGTGAAGGTCGACGCGGTCAAGGGGTTCGGCGGCGAAGTCGTCCTGCACGGCGACAGCTATTCCGACGCCTACGGCCATGCGATCGAGGTCGAGCGCAAGCAGGGCCTGACTTTCGTCCACCCGTTCGACGACCCGGAAGTCATCGCGGGCCAGGGCACGATCGCGATGGAAATCCTGCGGCAGCACCAGGGTTCGCTGGACGCGGTGTTCGTCGCCATCGGCGGCGGCGGGTTGATCGCGGGTGTGGCCAACTACATCAAGGCGGTGCGCCCCGAAGTCAAGGTGATCGGCGTGCAGATGAGCGACTCGGATGCGATGGTGCAATCGATCGCCGCGAACAAACGCGTGACGCTGCCGGACGTGGGGCTGTTCTCCGACGGCACCGCCGTCAAGCTCGTGGGCGAAGAGACGTTTCGAATCGCCCGCGAGCTGGTCGACGAGTTCATCACCGTCGACACCGATGCCGTCTGCGCCGCGATCAAGGACGTCTTCATCGACACGCGCAGCATCGTCGAGCCCGCCGGCGCGCTCGCGGTCGCGGCGATCAAGCAGTACGTCGCCCAACACAAGACCAAGGGCGAAACCTACGCGGCGATCCTGTGCGGCGCCAACATGAATTTCGACCGGCTGCGCTTCGTCGCCGAACGCGCCGAGGTCGGAGAAGAACGCGAAGCCTTGTTCGCGGTCACGATGCCCGAGGCGCGCGGCAGTTTCCGCCGCTTCCTGGATGTGATCGGCGCGTTACCCGGCGGGGCGCGCAACGTCACGGAGTTCAACTACCGCATCAGCGATTCAGCGCAGGCGCACGTCTTCGTCGGCTTGACGACGCATGGCAAGGGCGAATCCGCGCGCATTGCCTCGAACTTCATCAAGCACGGCTTCGCCACCGTCGACCTCACGCATGACGACCTGGCGAAAGAGCACGTGCGCTACATGGTGGGCGGCGTGTCGCCCCTTGCGCACGACGAGCGCCTGCTGCGGTTCGTGTTTCCGGAACGCCCCGGGGCGCTCACCAAGTTCCTCGCGCACATGCGGCCGACGTGGAACATCTCGCTCTTCCACTACCGCAACCAGGGCGCCGACTACGGCAAGATTCTCGTGGGAATGCAGGTGCCCGACGGCGACGCCAAGGCGTTCCGGTCCTTCCTCGACACGCTGGGCTATCCGTACGTCGAAGAGACGGACAACCCCGCCTACCGCCTGTTCCTCAAGTCGTGATCAGCGCTTGAGCGGCAGCTCCAGCGTCACCGCGGCGGGCGCCTTGAGCGAGGGGCCGATCGACGCGTGGCGCGGGTCGACCGACTGCAGCACGAAGCTCTCGTCCACCTGCGCCCCGACGCGATAGGGCTTCGGCGGCTTGCCGTCGACGGCAATCAATGCGGCCCCTGCGCCTTCGGGCCCCGCCACCACGCCCAGCAACTGGAAACGGCTCGACAGGCTGGCGACGGGCGCGGCCGCCGCAGCGACGGGCGAAGAGCCGAGCAGGCGTGCGATGGCCGCGGGGTCGGGGGGCGGTGCCGTGCGGACGGCGGGCGCGACGGATGACGTGTCGGCGCCGCTGCTGAGCTTCATGCCCCAGTAAACCGCGCTCGCCGCGACCCCGCCCCACACGAGGAAGGTGCTCGCCGCGACAGCCCAGCGATTGCCCGGATTGCTCACCATGCGGCGAATTATCATTGATGCGACATGAACGAACACAAGACCCCGCTGCGCCGAGCAGCCCAAGCCGGTTTCACGCTGATCGAATTGATGGTGGTGCTGGTGATCATCGGCGTGCTCGCCGCGCTCATCGTGCCCAACGTGCTCGAACGCGCCGACGACGCGAAGGTCACCGCGGCGCACACCGACGTGAGCAACGTCATGCAGGCGCTCAAGCTCTATCGCCTGGACAACAACCGCTATCCGACGACGGAGCAAGGCTTGCAGTCGCTGATCACGAAGCCCGCCTCCGGGCCGACGCCGCCGAATTGGAAGCCGTACCTCGAGAAGCTTCCAAACGATCCCTGGGGGCACCCTTACCAGTACCTCAACCCGGGCGTGAAGGGCGAAGTCGACGTGATGTCGTACGGCGCCGACGGCCAGCCCGGCGGCGAGGGCAAGAATGCGGACATCGGCAGCTGGCAATGAGGTTGCGCGCCGTGCGCGCGGCTTCACGCTGATCGAACTGCTCGTGGTGGTCGCGATCATCGCGATTGCCACGGCGGGCGTGAGCTTCGCACTGCGCGATTCGCAATCGACGCAGCTCGAACGCGAAGGCCAGCGGCTAGCGGCCCTGCTCGAATCCGCGCGGGCGCAATCGCGCGCAACCGGCGTGCCCGTGCGCTGGCGCGCGGCCGAAGGCGGCTTCCGCTTCGAGGGGCTGCAAGCCGGCGCACTCCCGGAGCAATGGCTGTCACCCTCGACGCAGGTCATGGGCAACACGGCGCTCGTGCTCGGGCCCGACCCGATCATCGGCCGCCAGGAAGTGGTGATCGCACAAGCGGGCGTGCCGGGCCGGCAGCTGCGCATCGCCACCGACGGCCTGCGGCCGTTCCGCATCACGGCCGCGGACGCAGGCTCATGAAACAGGGGGGCTTCACGCTCATCGAAGTGCTGGTCGCACTGGCCATCGTTGCGATTGCGTTGGCCGCGGGCCTGCAGGCAACGAATGCATTGACGAACAACGCGATGCGGCAATCGACCGTGCTGCTGGCGCACATCTGCGCGGAGAACGAACTCGTCAAGGCGCGGCTTGCGCGCAGCCTGCCCGACGTCGGCGATTCCACGGTCGCCTGCCCGCAAGCGAACCGGGACTTCGCCGTGGCCGTCGCCGTGCGGCCGACGCCGAACCCGAACTTCCGGCGCATCGACGCGCAGGTGTTCGACGGCAACACGTCGGTGCTGCGCATTTCGACCGTGATCGGGCGGTATTGATGCGCAGGCAAGGCGGCTTCACCCTCGTCGAACTGCTGATTGCGCTATTCGCATTGAGCATCCTCGCGGTACTGTCGTGGCGCGGCCTCGACGGCATGACGCGCGCGCAAAGCATCACCGAAGCGCGCTCGGACGAGACGCTCGCCTTGCAGACGGGCCTTGCGCAGTGGGGCGCCGACCTCGACGCGATGGACCAGGTGGCGCCCGGCATCAAGGCGATCGAATGGAACGGGCGTGTGCTGCGCCTGACACGCCGCAGCACCACGCAGTCGACGGAAGGCGTCCTCGTCGTCGGCTGGACACGGCGCATCGTCGGCGACCGCGCGATGTGGTTGCGCTGGCAATCAACCCCGGTCACGACGCGCGGGGACCTCGACGCGGCGTGGCAACGCGCCGACCTGTGGTCGCAGAACCAGGCCGGAGCAGACGCGGCGCGCGAAGTCGCCGTGACGCCGATCGAGGACTGGCAGGTCTTCTTCTTCCGTGACAACGCGTGGACCAACCCGCAGTCCAGCGGGATCAGCATCTTCGCCACGGCAACAGCGGCAGCGCCTGGCGCGCCGGGCGTGCCGGGCACGTTGTGGACGCCGCCGGATGGCGTCAGGCTCGTCCTCATCCTTGCGCCGAACCAGGCGGTGAGCGGCACGCTCACGCGCGACTGGGTGCGTCCGCAGGTGACCCCGTGAAGAAGCACGTGCAACGCGGCGCCGCGCTGTTGATGGCGATGCTCGTTGTCGTGTTGGTGGCGACATTCGCCGCGGCTTCGCTGTGGCAACAGTGGCGCACCGTCGAAGTCGAAACGGCGGAACGCGCACGGATCCAGTCGGGATGGATCCTCACCGGTGCGCTCGATTGGGCGCGGCTGCTGCTGCGCGAAGACTTCCTCGCCTCGCGCAACCAGCCGGTCGATCACCTGGGCGAGCCGTGGGCGGTGCCTTTGCAGGAAGCGCGCTTGTCGAGTTTTCTCGCCGCCGACAACAACAACACCACGACCGACCTCGGCCCCGAAGTGATGGAGGCGTTCCTGTCGGGGCAGATCGTCGACATGCAGTCCACGATGAACTTGAACAACATGGTCGTGAACGGCTCCATCGACAAGCCCCAGTTCGAAGCGTTCGAGCGGCTGTTCGAGATCCTCAGCCTGCCGCACACCGAACTCGTCAAGCTCGCCGAGAACCTACGCTTCTCGGTCGCGGCGGGCATGATCACGCAAAGTCCGACGCAGGCGCCGCTGCCGCCCCGGCGCGCGTCCGAACTGGTTTGGCTCGGAGTCAGCCCGCAGACCGTGGCGGTACTGGAACCGTACGTCACCTTGCTGCCTGCAATCACCAAAGTCAATGTCAACACCGCGAGCGCCGAAGTGATTGCCGCGTACGGTGATCTCGACCTGTCGGAGGCACAAAGGCTTGTGCAAGTCCGCAACTCGTCCTACTTCCGCAACATCCAGGACATCCAGTCGCACCTCGCGGGGGGCGCCCCTGCCATGCCGCAAGGCCAGCCGAATGAACTGGGCGTGAGCAGCGATTTCTTCGAGGTCCGCTCCCGCCTGCGGCTGGACAAACTGTCCGTGGAAGAGCGCTCGGTGCTGCGCCGTGCCGGCGACAAGGTGCTCGTCCTCACGCGCGAGCGCGGCACCGGCGACCCCACCGCGCTGTCGCGCATCGCGATGTCGCAACGCTGAGCTCGAGCCTTCCTATACTCGGCCATCCCATGAGCGCCCTCGTCATCGTCCTTCCGCCGCATCCGGTCAGCCCCGCGACCGAGTTCGCGCACGTCGTGACGAATGACGGCGTGACTGCCGCGCGCAATGGCGCGGCGCAAGCCCAGCTCCTGCCGGCCGCCGTGCGCGCCGGAAGCGAGGTGGTCGCGGTGGTGCCGGCCACCATGCTGTCGTGGCACCGCGTCGAATTGCCCAAGGGCACCACGGCGCGTTCGCCGCGCCTGCGCGCGGTGCTCGAAGGGTTACTCGAGGACCGCCTGCTCGACGAGCCGGAGACCTTGCACTTCGCACTCCAGCCGCATGCCCGTGCCGAGACTCCAGCCTGGGTCGCGACGTGCAACCGCGAATGGCTGCGCGGCGCGGTGCAGATGCTGGAAGAAGCGGGGCGGCCGGTTTCGCGAATCGTCCCGGAATTCGCGCCGCGCGATGAAGCCGCGCTTTATGCGCTGGGCGACCCCGACGACGCGATGCTGGTTGCCGTAACGAGCGAAGGCGTGACCGCGCTGCCGCTGACGCCCGCGGCAGTGGCGTTGTTGCCATCGCTGCCCGAGGACACTGCGTGCATTGCCGAACCGGCAGTTGCCGCGCTCGCCGAGCAGGTGTTGCAACACCGCCCCGTCCTGCAGCAGTCCGCCGAGCGCTGGCTGCGCGCCGCGCAGTCGGAGTGGGACCTCGCGCAGTTCGATCTCTCGAGCTCGGGGCAGGCGATGAAGCGCATGGGCGCGATGTGGGGCGATGTCGTGTCTTCCCCCCAATGGCGCCCCGCGCGCTGGGGCGCGATCGCGCTGGTCGTGATCAACCTGGCCGGCCTGAACGCATGGGCGTGGCGCGAGCGCTCGGTGCTCGACACGAAGCGCGAAGCGATGCGGCGCGCACTGACGGAAACCTTTCCCGGCGTGAAGGTCGTCGTCGACGCACCGGTGCAGATGGAGCGTGAACTCGCCGCGCTCCAGCAAGCCACGGGCGTGGCTTCGGGCCGCGACCTCGAGGCCATGCTCGCCGCGCTTGCGCTTGCATTGCCCCCCCAGCGGGTCGCATCGGGTTTCGATTTCTCGAATGGCGAACTGCGCATGCGCGGCCTTGCACTCAACCCCGACGAAACCCGGATGGTGGCGGGAGCGATGCGCGCTTATGGCTACAACGCGACCGTGAGCGGCGAAACATTCGTGGTCACGCAAGGAACGCCGCAATGAACGCGCAGCTGCAAGCCTTGCGTGCGCGTTTCAACGGCCTTGCGGCGCGCGAAAAGCTGATGGTGATCGCCGCGGCGGTCGTGATTGCGCTTGCACTCGCCTGGCTGATCGCCATCGGCCCCGCCCTGTCGACGCTCGGCACGGCCGAGCAGCAGCGGCGTTCGATCGATGCGCAGCTGCAACGCATGGCCACGATGCGCACGCAGGCGCAGGCCATGCAGTCGCAGCCCAAGCAAAGCCGCGACGAGGCGATGCGACAGCTCGAACAATCGGTGCAGCAGCGGCTGGGCACGTCCGGGCGCGTGATGATCGCAGGCGACCGCGTCACGGTGACGCTGACCGGCACGCAGGCCGATGCCCTCGCGCAGTGGCTGGCACAGGCGCGCACGGCGGCGCACTCGCTGCCCGGCGAAGCGCATCTGACCCGCAACGCGAGCGGCCTGTGGGAGGGCAACATCGTGCTCATCCTGCCGCGCAGCTGAATTGGCCACGCCCGCCGCCATCGCGCCGCCACGGGGCAGTTGGGCCTGGGCCGCGGCGGGCATCGCCCTCGGGCTGCTCGTGGCCATCGTCCTGTTCATCCCCGCAAGCTGGCTTGCATCGCGCGTCGAAAGCGCCACCGCGGGGCGCGTCCTGCTCACGGACGCGCGCGGCTCGCTGTGGAATGGAACGGCGAACCTGCAACTCACAGGCGGCGCCGGCAGCACGGACATGCTCGCGTTGCCGACGCGGGTGGAGTGGCACATGCGCCCGCACCTGGCCGGAGTGCGCATGGAAGTTTCGTCCGCGTGCTGCACGCCGCAGCCGATCGCGGTGCGCCTGCATCCCGGCTTGCGCACCCTGGACATCGATGTCGAAGACAGCCAGACGCACTGGCCGGCGGCCCTGCTCGCGGGCCTCGGCACGCCCTGGAACACGCTCCAGCTCGACGGTGACCTGGTCCTTTCGACGCAGGGCCTTTCAGTAGAATGGGCCGAAGGCCGGCTGGCCCTGGCCGGACGGGCCGAACTCCAGGCGCAGCGCATGGCGTCGCGCCTTTCGACCTTGAGGCCCATGGGCAGCTATCGCATCACCGTCACGGGCGGCGCGACACCGACACTGCAGCTCGACACGCTCGAAGGCGCGTTGCAGCTGAACGGCTCCGGCCAGTGGGTCGGCGCGCGACTGCATTTCAATGGCGCCGCCACCGCGGAGCCGGGGCGCGAAGAAGCGCTGGCGAATCTCCTGAACATCATCGGGCGACGCAACGGCACGCGCTCGATCATCTCGATTGGATAACATGACCCACCCCCTGGCCTCGCGATCGATCGCACTTGCCCTGGTGTGCGCGCTCGTGGCCCCCGCGGGCCACGCGCAGCAGCAACAGCAACAGCGCGCGCGCGGATCGCGCGAACCGGTGACGCTGAACTTCGTCAATGCGGACATCGAGGCGGTCGCACGCACGATGGCCGCGATCACGGGCCGCAACATCGTGGTCGACCCGCGCGTGAAAGGCACGCTCAACCTGAGCACGGATCGCCCGGTGTCGCCGCAGGCTGCGTACAACCAGTTCCTGGCCGCACTGCGGCTGTCGGGTTTCACGATGGTCGATTCCGGCGGCATCCTCAAGCTCGTCCCGGAGGCCGACGCGAAGTTGCAAGGCGGCGCGGTGCACGCGGGGCCCGCGCCCCAGGGCGGCGGCCAGATCGTCACGCAGATCTTCCGGCTCAACTACGAGCCTGCGGGCAACCTGGTGCCGATCCTGCGGCCGCTGATCACGCCGAACAACACGATCAACGTCGACCCCGCGACCAATTCGCTCGTCATCACCGACTACGCCGACAACCTGCAGCGCATCGGCCGGATCATCGCAACGCTCGACGTGTCGAACGCGACCGACGTCGACGTCATCCCGCTGCAGCACACCGTGGCCGCGGACGTCGCGCCGATCGTGCAGCGCCTCCTCGACGCGAGCGGCGGCACTGGCGGCGTGGGCGCACCGGGCCAACCCGGAATCGCGGTGCCCGGCGACACGTCGGCGCGAACGACGATCCTGGCCGAAACGCGGAGCAATGCGCTTCTCGTGCGCGCGGCGAACCCCGCGCGCCTTGCGCTCGTGCGTTCGCTGGTGCAGAAGCTCGACCAGCCCGGCGGGAGCACGAGCACCGGCAACATCTGGGTGGTCTACCTGAAGAACGCGGATGCCACGCGCCTGGCCGTCACGCTGCGCGCGGCGATGGCGGCGTTGACGCCCACGGGCGCAGCCAGCGTCGGGGGCAGCTCGAGCTCCGGCGCTGCCGTTCCGGTGACTGCCGCCAATTCGTCGTCCGCCACGGGCGGTTCTTCCGCGGCCACAGCGCCGACGACGCCCGCCGCGCAGGTGCAGACCGGCGGACAGATCCAGGCCGACCCCGCGACCAACGCGCTGATCATCACCGCCCCCGAGCCGCAGTACCGGCAGATGCGCGCCGTGATCGATCGCCTCGACACGCGCCGCGCGCAGGTCTACATCGAAGGGCTGATCGCGCAGGTCAACGACGACAAGGCCGCGCAATTCGGCATCCAGTGGCAAACGCCGTTGAACAGCACGAACAGCGGCACGGTCGGCGTGCTGGGCACCAACTTCAACACCGGCGGGCCGAACATCATCGGCCTCGCCGCGCAGGGCGCCACTTCGGGTACGGCGGCAACCGCGCCGACGCTGCCGGGCGCGGGCATCAACTTCGGCACGGTGAGCAAGATCGCCGGACACTTCGTGCTCACGTCGATCGTCAACTTCCTGCAGACGAACGACGCGGGCAATGTGCTGTCCACGCCGAACCTGCTCACGCTCGACAACGAGGAAGCGAAGATCGTGGTCGGGCAGAACGTTCCCTTCGTGACCGGCCAGTTCACGAACACAGGATCGACCAACGGATCGGTCAGCCCGTTCCAGACCATCGAGCGCAAGGACGTCGGCCTCACACTGCGCGTGCGTCCGCAGGTCAGCGAGAACGGCTCGATCAAGATGCAGATCTTCCAGGAAGTCTCGAGCGTCGTGCAGTCCTCGATCAACTCGCCGCAGGGCATCACGACCAACAAGAGCTCGATCGAGTCGAGCGTCATCGTGCAGGACGGCCAGATCGTCGTGCTCGGCGGCCTGCTGTCGGACACGTACGCCGAAAACGAACAGAAGGTGCCGGTGCTCGGCGACGTGCCGGTGGTCGGTGACCTCTTCAAGTCGCGCACGCGCAGCCGCCAGAAGCAGAACCTGATGGTGTTCTTGCGCCCCGTGGTCCTGCGCGACCCGACCGCGACCGAATTGCTGTCGCTGGACCGCTACGAACTCATGCGCGGACAGCAGATCGAATCGCAGCCGCCCAGGAGCATCGTCACGCCAATCAATGGCGCGGTGGTCATGCCGCCGCTGGTCGCTCCGGTGCCTGCGCCGGTTCCCGCCCCTGCGCCGGCGGACGGGTCCGCGCCCGCGGCCCCGGGTGTGCGTGCGGTTCCCGCGCCACTCGGCCGCTGACGCCATGCGCTATCCGCTGCCCTACGCTTTCGCGCGCGGCAACCAGCTTCTCCTGGAGGAAGACGGCGAGCAGCTCGTGCTGCTGCACGCCGCCGCGCCTTCGCCGCAGGCGTTGTCCGAAGTGGTGCGCAAGTTCGGCGTTCGCAGCCTGCAGCAGCTCGATGCGGCGGCGCTGGCGCAACGAATTTCCGTCGCCTATTCGCAGGGGGAATCGAGCGCGGCCACGATCGTGAGCGAGGTGCAAAACGATGCGGACCTCTCGCGCATGATGCAGGAGCTGCCCGCGGTCGAGGACTTGCTGGAGACGAGCGACGACGCGCCCATCATCCGCATGCTCAACGCGCTGCTCACGCAGGCGGCGCGCGACGGCGCGAGCGACATCCACATCGAGCCGTACGAGCGTCATTCGAGCGTGCGGTTCCGCGTCGACGGGACGCTGCGCGAAGTGGTGCGCCCCAATCGCGCTTTGCACGCGGCGCTGATTTCGCGGCTGAAGATCATGGCCGAGCTCGACATCGCGGAAAAGCGTCTGCCGCAGGACGGCCGCATTTCACTGCGCATCGGGACACGCGCGGTCGATGTGCGGGTGTCCACACTGCCTTCCGCACATGGCGAGCGCGCCGTGCTGCGCCTGTTGGACAAGAGCGAGAGCAAGCTCAATCTCGAATCGGTGGGGATGACGGGCAACACGCTCACGCGCTTCGAGCAGCTGATCACGCAGCCGCACGGCATCATCCTCGTCACGGGACCGACGGGTTCGGGCAAGACGACGACGCTGTACGCGGCGTTGTCCCGCATGGACGCCGGCTCGAGCAACATCATGACCGTGGAAGACCCGATCGAGTACGAGCTGCCCGGCATCGGCCAGACGCAGGTCAACCCCAAGATCGACCTCGATTTCGCGAAGGCCTTGCGCGCCATCCTGCGGCAGGACCCCGACATCATCATGATCGGCGAAATCCGCGATTACGAGACGGCGCAGATCGCGATCCAGGCCTCGCTCACCGGCCACATGGTCCTCGCGACCGTGCACACCAACGACTCCGCGAGCACGGTGACGCGGATGATCGACATGGGCGTGGAGCCGTTCCTCCTGAGCTCCTCGCTGCTCGGTGTGCTCGCGCAGCGGCTGGTGCGCAAGCTGTGCCCGCACTGCCGTGTGCAGGCGAACGGGGCATGGTCCGCGAAAGGCTGCGACCAGTGCGGCTTTACCGGCTACCAGGGCCGCACCGGTGTGTTCGAACTGATGGTGGTGGACGACCGCATCCGCGAGTTGATCCACAACCGGGGCTCCGAGGCCGAAATCCGCGATGCCGCGCTCGCCAACCGCATGGAGCTGATGCGCGACGACGGCGACCGGCTGGTGCGCGAAGGCATCACCTCGCGCGAGGAAGTGGTGCGCGTGACGCGCGAGTGACTACGCCCGCCAGCCCTGGACGGCTGTCAGCAACGCGCCCGCAATCAACACGACGCCCGTCGCGCGCGCGAGGAACAGCCGTGCCCCCGGACGCGATGCGAGCCCTTGCCGCGCGCTGCCCGCAGCCAGTGCGAGCGGCCCGTACACGCCGGCCTGCACTGCCCAGATGATCAGGCCGAGGACGACGAACTGCAGCCACATCGGCCGATCGCCCGATCGAAGGAATTGCGGCAGCACGGCGAGGGTGAACACATACGCCTTCGGGTTGAGCACGTTCGTCAGGAGCGCTTGGCGAAATGTCGCCGCTTCGCTGCGGGTACCGACGAGCGCTTGCGGCAACCCGTTGCTCGCATCCATGCGCACCAGGTTGAAGCCGATCCACACGAGGTAGGCCGCCCCGCCCACGAGCAATGCATTGAACAAGGCGGGCCACCAGTTCAGCACGACGCTGATGCCCAGCCCGGTGACGAGGATGTGGAACACCGCGCCGGCCATCACGCCGGCCACCGCCAGCAAACCCCGCCTGCGGCCGCCGTGCAGCGCACTGCCGACGATGAACGCCATGTCCATGCCAGGGAGCGCGACGATGCCCAGAACCATCAGGAAGAAAATCCAGAGCGGCGCGGCGTTGTCCATCGGCAGCGACTGTGCACGCGCTGTGTGTCAGGACCTGACAGGGGAATGCGCGTCAGTCGACGCGCTCGGGCGCATGCTCGCGGCCGGGCAACTCGATCGGGATGGAGCGGCGCCCCGGCTCGTCGTCGGCAGGCGGCGCCTTGGGCTTGTCGTCACCCGGTTGCGGATCGGGGTTGTTCACCGGGGGAACGTTGTCGGGCGCGGGGACATCGCCGGGCATTGCTACTCTCCCTTGCGCGCTTCGCTTTCGCGCTCCGCCGCAGGCTGCGTCATGTCGGCGTCACTGGTGTCGCGGTCGATGCGCTTGTCTTCGACCGCACCCGGTTTCTGCTCCGGGATCTTCTGCTCGGGAAAGCGATGCGCCATCGCATCGCCCAAGGGGGTCTTGTCTTCCGGCATGGATCGCTCCCGTTCAGGTATCCCAGTCGCCACCGCCGCCGCCGATGTCGCCTCCGCCGCCATCCCAGCCGCCGCCATCGTTGACGCCGAATTCGGCGCCGCCCATATCGGAGTTGAGGTTATGCCGCATGCCGTCGTCGATCTGGTCGAGCGAGGGCGTGTTCACGTTACCGGCATTGGAATCGAGGCCCGCCGCGTGCGCATCGCCATGACCGAACATGCGGTGTCCGATTTCCTGCGCGGCGACCATGCCCGCGCCCATCGCCAGGCCGGTCCCGACGCCGCGCGCGATCGATGACCCCATCGACGCCTGCTGCGGCGGATACCCGGGTGGCACACCGGCATTGGGCGGGTACCCGGGGCCGTAGCCGGGTTGGCCGTAAGGCACGGCGCTGGTGTTGCCGTATGCGCCGCCGTCACCGGCAGGCGCGACCGCCGCATTGCGACGGCGCAGCACTGCGATGCCGATCAGCACGATGCCGGCGACGATCGCGAGCGTTCCCCACGGGAAGCTGCGTTGCTCCGCTGCGCGAGGCGCGTCTGCCGGTGCGCCCATCTGGCGGGTGCGGGGCTGCGCCGGCGCGGCGGTTGCAGCCGTAGCCGGCCTCGCCAGCTGGTTGCGCAGCGCCTGCGCGGATTCGGGCTTGACGAAAGGCAGTCCCGGCGCGATCTGCTCGGCCTTCGCCAGCTCCTGCTTCGCTGCGTCCGTTTTTCCCTGGCGCGCGGAAATCTCGGCCTTCACGTAGTGCGCCTTGGCGCTATTCGGGTGAGACTTGAGCACCTCGTCCACCATGGCGTCGGCGCGATCGAGATTGCCGCTGTTGGCGGCCTGGTAGATCTGCGCGACGGTGGGCTCGTTCGACGCGATGCGCGAGTCCTGCGCGGACGCGCCGAACGCAACGAGCGCCAGGGCGAATGCGGCGAGGGCCGCGAGAAAACCGGATTTGATTTTGGGCATGGCTCTTCCTTTGAGCACGATATGGTCATGATGTTCCGCACATCAAGGCTTCCCGGGTCAGGCCGGGCCGTTGGGGTGCGTAGGACTGCGCGGCTCAGCTGCGCCGGGGAGCGTCAGTCGTGGCAGGAACCCGGGAGAAACTTGATCGGGATCGTGGTCCCATCGCCGGAGTTCCCGCAGCGCCAACCGTGGAGCGGCTGGCCCGCGCCCGCGGCGAACGTTGCCGGCGTGTTCGCGGCGGCCAATGGCACCAGCGTCACCACCTTGCCATCGAGCGCCGCGTCGCTGAAGCCTTGCGCCGTCACCGAGACGACACCGTTCACGTCGGTCGTGATCGAGGCGACGTACTTGTTCGTCACGCTGGGCGATGACGTGCCCGCGCCGGCTTCGCAGCCCCAGGTGTTCGCCGCAGGGGGCGAGGACGCATTGCCCGACTGGTACACGTGGCTCACCGTCGTGCGGCACGACGAAGCGGCCAGCAGCAGTTCGGAGACCTTCGCTTTCTTCGCGTAGTCCTGGTACGCCGGCAATGCGACGGCGGCGAGGATGCCGATGATCGCCACGACGATCATCAGTTCGATCAGCGTGAAGCCGGATTGC
>DATLBJ010000060.1:0-38343 GCA_035526975.1 Ramlibacter sp. | reverse complement strand
TCACCTGCGCGCCCCAGTACGACATCTGACCCCAGGGAAGCAGATAGCCGAAAAAGGCCTCGCCCATCAGCGTGAGGTAGATCAGCACGCCGAAGATCCACACGAGCTCGCGCGGCTCCTTGTGCGACCCGTCGAGGAGCGCGCGGAACATGTGCAGGTACACCACGATGAAGAAGGCGGAGGCGCCGGTCGAGTGGATGTAGCGGATGATCCAGCCGCCCGGCACATCGCGCATGATGTACTCGACGGAGCCGAACGCGAGGTTGGCGTCGGGCTTGTAGTTCATGGTGAGGAAGATGCCCGACACGATCTGGATGACGAGCACCAGCATCGCCAGCGAGCCGAAGAAGTACCAGAAGTTGAAGTTCTTCGGCGCGTAGTACTCCGACATGTGGTCGCGGTACATGGTGTACGCGAACGGGAACCGGTTCTCGAACCAGTTGTTCACCTTCGCCACTGCGCTGGCGTTGGGGGAGATTTCCTTGAATTCGGCCATGGCTTGTCTTCCCCTTACGCCTTGTTGTCCTCGCCGATCACGAGGCGTGTCTCGGCGAGGTATTTGTGCGGCGGCACCTCGAGGTTGTCGGGTGCGGGCTTGTTCTTGAATACGCGGCCGGCCATGTCGAACGTCGAGCCGTGGCAGGGGCACAGGAAGCCGCCCGGCCAGTTGTCCGGCAGCGAAGCCTGCGGGCCGGGCTGGAAGCGGTCGGTGGGCGAGCAACCGAGGTGCGTGCAGATACCGACGACGACGAGGTAGTCCGGCTTGATCGAGCGGCCTTCGTTGCGCGCGTATGCGGGGGTGAGTTCGTCGGGCTTGCGCTTGCTTTGCGGGTCGGCGAGCTCGTCGTCGTGCTTCTTCAGGGCGTCGACTTCCTCTTTCGTGCGGCGCACGATCCACACCGGCTTGCCGCGCCACTCCACCGTCATCTTCTCGCCCGGCTTCAGCGCCGAGATGTCCACTTCGACCGGGGCACCGGCGGCTTTCGCGCGTTCGGAAGGCTGCAGGCTGGCCAGGAAAGGCCACGCGGTAGCAACGCCGCCGCCGACGCCGGCGCACGTGGACGCGATCAGCCAAGTTCTCTTGCTGGCGTCCATGGAAGTGTCACTCATGGGGGTCCTCGAGGATTGTGCTTATCAGGGTCAACCCGCGATTGTAGCTGAGGGTAAAACGCGAATTCAACACGACAGCCCTGCGGTTCACGCATACTTGGCGCCGTTCGTTTCAGGAGGGCAACCGATGGCGCTGATCAAGGAGTTCCGTGACTTCGCGGTGAAGGGAAACGTCGTCGACCTCGCGGTGGGCGTGATCATCGGCGCGGCCTTCGGCAAGATCGTCGAGTCACTGGTGGGCGACATCATCATGCCGATCGTCGGGCGGCTGTTCGGCTCGCTCGACTTCTCGAGCATGTTCGTCGTGCTCGGAAGCGTGCCCCCGGGCGTCGCGACGACCATCGCCGACCTGAAGAAGGCCGGTGTGCCGGTGCTGGCATACGGCAACTTCATCACCATCGTGGTCAACTTCCTGGTCCTCGCGTTCATCATCTTCATGATGGTGCGCGCGATCAACCGCCTGCGCCGCATGCAGGAGGACGAGAAGAAAGCCGGCACTGCGGAACCCGCGACGCCGCCGGAAGACGTGCTGCTGCTGCGCGAGATTCGCGACTCGCTCAGGGGCCGGCCAGTTTCCTAGCGACCTGGATCGCCTCGACCAGGCTGGCCTCGTCGGCGCGCCCGGTTCCGGCGATATCGAACGCGGTGCCGTGATCGGGGCTGGTGCGCACGAGCGGCAAGCCCAGCGTCACGTTCACCCCTTTTTCCACGCCGAGGTATTTCACCGGGATGAGGCCCTGGTCGTGGTACATCGCGATCACGGCGTCGAACTCGCCGCGCCGCGCGCGCATGAACACCGTGTCGGGTGCGAAAGGTCCGCTGGCATCGATGGCGTCCTTGCGCGCCGCCTCGATCGCGGGTGCGATCACCTCGATCTCTTCGCGGCCGAACAGGCCCGCTTCGCCTGCGTGAGGGTTCAGGCCCGCGACACCGAGTCGCGGCGCGCGGCCGAGCGCGCGTGACAGCGAAGCGTGCGCGATCCGCAGCGTCTGCAGGACGTTCTCGAAGGTCACCGCCTCGATTGCATCGCGCAGCGATACATGGATGCTCACGAGCACCGTGCGCAGTTCGTCGTTCGCCAGCATCATCCGCACCGGCATGCCCCCCGCCTCGGCTTGCAGCAGCTCCGTGTGCCCGGGGAAAGGCACGCCGGCCGCCGCCAGCGCTTCCTTGTGCAGCGGCGCGGTGACGATTGCGGCGATGTCGCCTTTCAGCGCGGCGCGGGCGGCCCAGGTCACGCAATCGGCGGCGGCGCGCCCGGCCGCCGCGCTCACCATGCCGTAGTCCGGAAGCGAGTCGAACTTCACGACGGGTAGCACCGGGATGCATCGCTCAGGCATCTGCCGTACGTTCGCAATTTCGTCGAACACCGCCACCGGCAGCGGAACATTGCCGGCGATCGCTTTCGCGCCGCGGCGGAGCGCCTCCACGTCACCTGCGACAAAGCAGCGCTGCGTTGCTTCCGGGTGATCGCGGAACGCCTTTGCGACGATCTCCGGCCCGATGCCGGCTGCATCGCCCATCGTGATCGCAACCGGCGGGAGCTCTTGTGCAGGCGCCATGCGCGTATTGTCGGCCATTGCCGCACGCATAATCGCCGCATGCGTCGCTTCTGGCTGCTGTTCTCCCAATCGGTCACCGTCCTGCTGGCCGCGTATTTCGTCGTCGCGACGCTCAAGCCCGACTGGATCGGCCGCGGCCCGCAAGCGGTGCCGTCGCGCGGCCCGACATTCGTGGAGGCGCCGTCGGTCCCCACCACGGTCAGCGGCCCCCCGCCTTCCGGCAGCCTTCGCGCCGCGGCGAAGATCGCGGCCGGCGCGGTCGTGAGCATCAACACGATGAAGGCGCCGGACCGCAGCGCGCATGCGAACGACCCGTGGTTCCGTTTCTTCTTCGGCGACCAGGGCAACGAGCCGCTCGCCGGGCTCGGCAGCGGCGTGATCATCACGACGGACGGCTACATCCTCACCAACAACCATGTGGTCGAAGGCGCGGACGAGATCGAAGTGGTGCTCAACGACAGCCGCAAGGCGCGCGGCAAGGTGATCGGCACCGACCCGGACACGGACCTCGCGATCCTGAAGGTCTCGCTCGACCGCCTCCCCGTCATCGCGCTCGGCAACTCCGATGCGCTGCAGGTGGGCGACCAGGTGCTGGCGATCGGCAATCCGTTCGGCGTCGGGCAGACGGTGACATCGGGCATCGTGAGCGCACTCGGGCGCAACCAGCTCGGGATCAACACCTTCGAGAACTTCATCCAGACCGACGCCGCCATCAACCCGGGCAACTCCGGCGGCGCGCTCGTCGACGTGAACGGCGCGCTCATGGGCGTCAACACCGCGATCTATTCGCGATCGGGCGGCAGCATGGGCATCGGGTTCGCGATCCCCGTCAACACTGCGCGGCAAGTGCTCGAAGGCATCGTGAAGGAAGGCGTGGTCAAGCGCGGCTGGATCGGTGTCGAGCCTGCGGACCTGTCGCCCGAATTGATGGAAACCTTCGGCGTGAAGGCCCGGGCCGGCGTGCTCATCACGGGCGTGCTGCAGAACGGACCGGCTGCGCAAGCCGGCATCCGGCCGGGCGACGTGATCGTGGAAGTCGGCGACAAGCCGATCGCAAACGTGTCGGAGCTGCTCACGTTTGTCGCCGCTTTGAAGCCTGGCGCGCCATCGAAGTTCCGCGTGCAGCGGCGCGACGAAAGCATGGACCTGAACGTCACGCCCGGCTTGCGGCCGCGCGCTCGCCCGGGCCAGCAGCAGCCGCAGCAGCGCTAGTTCACTTCTGCGGCGTCGCGGCCGCCTCGTCCTCCGGCGACAGCGTCTTCCTGATGAAGATGCCCGCGGCCCACAGCCCGACTTCGTACAGCAGGCACATCGGGATGGCCAGCGCCAGCTGCGACACGACGTCGGGCGGCGTGATCACCGCCGAAATGACGAATGCGATCACGATGAAGTAGCCGCGGTACTCGCGCATCTTCTCGACGCTGATCACGCCCATGCGCGCGAGCAGGACGACAACCACGGGCACTTCGAAGGCGGCACCGAACGCCAGGAACATCGTCATCACGAAGCCGAGGTAGGCCTCGATGTCCGGGGCGGCGGTGATGCTCTTGGGCGCGAAGCTCTGGATGAAGTGGAACACGCGCCCGAACACGAAGTAGTAGCAGAACGCGACACCGAGGAAAAACAGGGTCGTGCTGGACACCACGAGGGGCAACACCAGCCGCTTCTCGTGCGAATACAGACCCGGCGCGACGAACGCCCAGGCCTGGTACAGCACGTACGGCAGCGAAACGAGGAATGCCGTGAGCAGAAGGATCTTCAGGGGCACGATGAACGGCGAGATGACCGAAGTGGCGATCAGGTGCGTGCCTTCGGGCAGGCTGGCGATCAGCGGTGCCGCCATCCAGTCGTACAGGCGCGCCGCGCCCGGCCAGATGAACAGCACCCCGGCGACGAGCAGCACCGCGATCATCGCGCGGATCAACCGGTCCCTGAGCTCGATCAGGTGCGCGACAAAGGGCTGCTCGGTGCCCGCGAGCTCGTCATCCGGATCGGCCATTGTTGAGTTGTCTCCTGGATCCCGGCCTCCGCCGGGATGATTGCCCGGCGGCAATCAATTGAATTTCTGCGGGCGGTAGCGCGCCACGCGCGCTGCGCCGGACAGCGCCTTCGTGCGCACACCGTTGCGCGCCTTGTACCACTGCGGCGTGGCGCCCTGCTTGATCCGCCAGTTCTTCCTGGGGTTGCGGTACTCGGGATAGACGATCATCGCGGGCGCTTCGAGCTGCGGCGTGCTGCCGTCGATCGCAGACGAAATGCCCTGCGCCGCGCTGTTCAGCTCGCTCTCGATTTCGCGCACGCCGGTGTGGATGGACGTTTCGACATCGCGCGCGGCGGTCTCGACTTCCTGCTTCATCTTCTTGAGCTCTTCGAGCTCGATGGATCGGTTCACTTCGTCCTTGACGTCGGCGACATAGCGCTGCGCCTTGCCGATGAGCGTGCCGACCGTGCGCGCCACCCTCGGGAGCTTCTCAGGCCCGATCACGATCAGCGCCACGGCGCCGATCACCATCATCTTTTCGATGCCGAGGTCGATCATCCGTCAGTCCCGCCGCCCCTCGCGGCTTGCATTCTTGTCGTTGGGATTACGGGCGGCTCTTCGCTTCGACGTCGATCGGGCGGTCGCCCACCGGCGCTTGCGATGCCGTGACCTGCTGCTGGCTCTCCGGGGGCACCGGCGTCTCCGGCGACTTCCCGCCTTCGTGCAGGCCATCCTTGAAACCCTTCACCGCGCCGCCCAGGTCGGAGCCAAGGTTGCGCAGCTTCTTCGTGCCGAACACGAGCAGGACGATGACCAGAACGATGAGCCAATGCCAGATGGAAAACGAACCCATGGATAAATCTCCTAACGGTTGGCTGCGATTCTAGTCCGCGGCATTGGGCCGGAACTTGGCCCGAATGGATCAGGCACAGGGACTAACTCATCCTTTCTTCCACGGCCGCGGGCCGCCGAAGACATGGATGTGCAGGTGATGCACTTCCTGGCCGCCGTCATCGCCGGTGTTGATCACGATGCGATAGCCGCCTTGCGGATACGGCCGGCAGCCTTCACGGATGGCCAGCTCCGGTGCGAGGGCCATCATGCGCCCCAGCAGCGGCACATGCCTTTCCCCGACTTGCGCCATCGAAGCGATGTGCTCCTTCGGCAGCATGAGGAAGTGCACCGGCGCCCATGGGTTGATGTCGTGGATGACGAACATGTCGTCGTCCTCGTGGACCTTCTTCGAGGGGATCTTGCCCTCGATGATCTTGCAGAAGACGCAGTCGGGGTCGGTGTGCATTTCAGGTGGGCGCGCGGCCGTCGTTGAAGCGCAGCCAGCCGCGGATGCAGCGGTAGATGTACCAGATGCCGATGATCGAATACGCGATCCAGCCCGGGATGATGAACACGAGCCACAGCGGCCCGGTGATCACCAGCCACATCGCGGTCCACCAGAACGTGGAGATCATGTAGTTGTGGTGCGTCGCGTAAAGGGCATCGTGCTCGCTCGAGCGGCGGATGTAATTGAGGATGAGCGCCACGACGCCGAGCGACCAGAACGTGAACGGCGCGACTGCGTGCATGCCGTACAGCAGGTTCATCATGCCGCGGTCGCCCGGGCCTTTCGATTCGAATTCCGTGTAGTCCGTTTCCATCGTCAGTTCCCTCCGTCTTCACGCAGTCTTGCCTTGCGCAAGGCTTTTTCTTCGATGCCGCTCGTGCCCGCGCGCCGCTCGAGCTCCTCGATCACGTCGCGCGGCGCGAGGCCGAAATGCGACAACGCGATCATGCAGTGGAACCACAGGTCGGCCACCTCGGAAACGATGCGCTGGCGCTCGCCGCCGTGCTGCGCATCCTTCGCGGCCATGATGACTTCACCCGCCTCCTCGCCGATCTTCTTGAGGATCGCGTCGGGGCCCTGCTGCAGCAGGCGCGCGACGTAGCTGGCATCGGGGTCCCCCGCCTTGCGGCTCTCGATCACCGCAGCCAGTTGCGCCAGGGAATCGTTCGAGTTGTTCACTTGTAGATCGCTTTCGGGTCCTTGAGGACCGGTTCGACCGCGCGCCACGCACCCTCCTTGTACAACTGGAAGAAGCAGCTGTGGCGCCCGGTGTGGCAGGCGATCGACGGATCGTGGCCGTGCTGCGTGACTTTGAGCAGCACCACGTCGTTGTCGCAATCGAGGCGGATCTCGTGCACTTCCTGCACGTGGCCCGACTCCTCGCCCTTGAACCAGAGCTTGCCGCGCGAACGGCTGTGATACACCGCGCGTCCGGTTTCCGCTGTCAGGCGCAGCGCTTCGCTGTCCATCCACGCGAACATGAGGACGTCGCCCGTCGACGCTTCCTGCGCGATGACGGGCACGAGCCCTTGCGCATCCCAACGGACTTCTTGCAGCCAGTCCATTTGACTATTGTGAAGGAAAGCCAGCCGCTAGAGGCGAACGGGGATGCCGCGCGACGCCATGAGCTGCTTGGCCTGCCCAACGGTGTATTCGCCGTAGTGGAAGATGCTGGCGGCAAGCACGGCATCGGCTCCGCCCTGCTGGATACCCTCGGCCAGGTGGTCGAGGTTGCCCACGCCGCCAGAGGCGATCACCGGCACGGGCACGGCGTCGCTCACGGCGCGAGTCAGTTCAAGGTCGAAGCCCGATTTCGTGCCGTCGCGGTCCATGCTGGTCAAAAGGATCTCGCCCGCGCCGCGCCGGGCCATCTCGGCGGCCCACTGCACTGCATCGAGGCCGGTGTTGCGCCGCCCGCCGTGGCTGTACACGTCCCAGCCACCGCCTTCGCGCCGTTTCGCATCGATCGCAACGACGATGCACTGCGCGCCGTACTTGGCCGAGGCCGCGTCGATCACGTCCGGGTTGGCGATGGCCGCCGAATTGAAGCTGGTCTTGTCGGCTCCCGCATTGAGCAGGCGCCTCACGTCTTCCACCGTGCGGACACCGCCGCCGACGGTGAGCGGAATGAACACCTGGCCGGCCACCGCTTCGATGATGTGCAGGATCAGGTCGCGTTCGTCGCTGGTGGCGGTGATGTCGAGGAACGTGATCTCGTCCGCGCCCTGCTCGTTGTAGCGCGCCGCGATCTCGACCGGGTCGCCGGCATCGCGCAACCGGGCGAAGTTCACGCCCTTCACGACGCGCCCGCCGGTCACGTCGAGGCACGGGATGATCCGCTTGGCGAGCATTACGAGGAGAGTTCGTCCGCGCGCGCTTGCGCCTTCACGAAATCGAGGTCGCCGGTATAGATCGCGCGGCCGCAGATCACGGCCTCGACGCCTTCGTCCTCGACGGCGCAGAGCTTTTCGATGTCGGGAATGCCCGCGAGCCCGCCCGAGGCGATCACCGGAATCGAGAGCGACTGCGCGAGCTTCACCGTCGCATCGACGTTGATGCCGGTGAGCATGCCGTCGCGCCCGATGTCGGTGTAGACGATCGCTTCCACGCCCCAGTCCTCGAACTTGCGCGCGAGGTCGACGACCTCGTGGCCGGTGAGCTTGCTCCAGCCATCCGTGGCCACCTTGCCGTCCTTGGCGTCGAGGCCGACGATCACGTGGCCGCCGAACGCGGTGCACGCGTCCTTGAGGAAGCCCGGGTTCTTCACGGCCGCCGTGCCGATGATCACGTAGCGCAGGCCGCCGTCGATGTACTTCTCGATGGTGTCGAGGTCGCGGATGCCGCCCCCGAGTTGAACGGGAATGTCGTCGCCCACGGCCTTGAGGATGGTGCGCACCGCCGCCCAGTTCTGGGGCTTGCCCGCGAAGGCGCCGTTCAGGTCGACCAGGTGCAGGCGGCGTGCACCCTTTTCCACCCAATGCCGGGCCATGGCGGCCGGGTCTTCGCTGAACGTTGTGGCCTGCGCCATGTCGCCCTGTTTCAGGCGCACGCAATGTCCGTCTTTGAGGTCGATGGCGGGGATCAGCAGCATAGGGGTTGGGCGCGAAATCCAACCGGCGGGCATGCCGGCGTGCGCTCAGGGATTCCAGTGGAGGAAGTTGCTATAGAGGGCGAGGCCTTGGTCCGCGCTTTTCTCGGGGTGGAACTGGGTGGCGAAAATATTATCGCGGGCGATGGCGGCGGTAAAGCGAACGCCATACTCCGATTCCCCAACGCTGTGGCGCGCATCCGACGGGCGCGCGAAGAACGAGTGCACGAAATAGAAGTAGCTGCCGTCGTCCACGCCCGCCCACAACGCGTGGGGCTGCGACTGGATGACGCGGTTCCATCCCATCTGCGGCACCTTGTAGCGGCTGCCATCGGGCTGCAACTGCCCTTCGAGGTGGAACTTGATGACTTCGCCGTGGATGAGGCCCAGGCCGTCAGTGGGCCCTTCCTCGCTGAGGTCCAGCATCATCTGCATGCCCACGCACACGCCCATGAGCGGCTTGGCGGCGGCGCCTTCGAGCACCGATTCCATCAGCCCCGAGTCGCGGAACTCGCGCATGCAATCGGGCATGGCGCCTTGCCCGGGCAGGACGATGCGTTCGGCGGCGCGAACTTCCTCCGGGCGCGAAGTCACGACGACTTCGTAACCGGTCGCATGCGCGACATGGCGCACCGCATTCGATACCGAACGCAGGTTGCCCATCCCGTAGTCGACGACGGCAACGGTCCTCATGGGAACGGGCCTACAGCGACCCTTTCGTCGAAGGGATGCTGCCGCTGGAGCGCGGGTCGAGTTCGACTGCCGCGCGCAGGGCCCGGGCGAAAGCCTTGAATACCGTTTCGCACTGGTGGTGCGCGTTGTCGCCGCGCAGGTTGTCGATGTGCAGCGTGACGAACGCGTGGTTCGCGAAGCCCTGGAAGAACTCGTGCGCGAGCTGGCTGTCGAACGTGCCGATGAGGCCGCTTTTGAATGGCACGTCCATGATCAGTCCGGGGCGGCCGGAGAAGTCGATCACGACACGCGACAACGCTTCGTCGAGCGGGACATACGCGTGCCCATAGCGACGAATGCCCTTCTTGTCGCCGATCGCCTGGAAGACCGCCTGCCCGATCGTGATGCCGATGTCTTCCACGGTATGGTGGCCGTCGATGTGCAGGTCGCCCTTGGCCTCGACCTCGAGGTCGAGCAGGCCGTGCCGGGCGATCTGGTCGAGCATGTGGTCGAAGAACCCGATGCCGCTGGAAAGCTTCGCCTGGCCCGTGCCGTCAAGGTTGACGCGCACGGTGATCTGCGTCTCCGCGGTCTTGCGGGTGACCTCTGCGATTCGCGCTGTGCTCATAGGGATGCGGACAAGGCCTCCAGCATGCGCGTGTTCTCGTCGTGCGTGCCGACGGTCAGGCGCAGGCAATTGGCCAGCAATGGATGCATTTTAGAAACGTTCTTGACCAGCACGCCACGCGATTTCATGCCCTCGAAGGCCTTTTGCGCATCCGGGACCCGCACCAGGATCATGTTGGCATCGCTCGGCCACGACTTGGCGCCGGGCATTTCCCGCAGCGCGGCTTGCAGGCGTTCACGCTCGCCCCGCAACTCGCCGGCCTGCCGCGCAAAAACGTCCGCATGCTCGAGCGCGAACAACGCGCATTCGGTGTTGAGCACGCTGATGTTGTACGGTGGCCGCACCTTGTCGACCTGCGCGATGAGCTCCCGGTGTCCGATCATGTAGCCGATGCGGACGCCCGCGAGGCCAAACTTGCTCATCGTGCGCATCAGGAGCACATGGTCGTGCTGCGTGAGGCGATCCGCCCAGGTGCGGCTGGAAAAAGGCTGGTACGCCTCGTCGATCACGACCAGGCCCGGCGCGGCGCCGATGATCTCTTCGATCACTGCGTCGTCCCACAGGTTGGCCGTGGGATTGTTCGGATAGGCCAAATAAACGATGGTCGGCTGGTGTTCTCGAATGGCCGCGAGCATCGCGCGCTCGTCGAGCTCGAAGTCGGGCGTGAGGTCCACCGGAATGAACTTGAGGCCTTGCAACTGCGCGCTCATCCCGTACATCACGAAACCGGGCAGCGGCGCCAGGATCGATGCGCCCGGCACATCGCAGGCCATGGCGACGAGCGAGATCAGCTCGTCCGAGCCGTTGCCCAGCATGATGTCGTAGCCCTCCGGCATCTTCGCGTACTGCGCCAGGGCGCGCCGCAGGTCGTTGACGCGATCGCCGGGATAGCGATTGAGCGCCACCGCGCCGAGGCGCTTGCCGAGTTCTTCCTGCAGCTGCGCAGGCAGGCGATGCGGGTTCTCCATTGCGTCGAGCTTCATCAGGCCCGCCGACTCCTGGATGGCGTAGGCGTGCATCGACTGCACGTCCTGCCGGAAGATCTTCTTCGCGCGGTCGAGGGCGCTCGTCATTGTTTCTTCAGCCTCATTTCGGCGGCACGTGCGTGCGCCTGCAGGCCTTCGCCGTAGGCAAGCTCCGCCGCGATGGTTCCCAGCTTCCGTGCGCCGGCTTCACTGACTTCGATGAGACTGCTTCGCTTCTGGAAGTCGTACACGCCGAGCGGGCTTGAAAAGCGGGCCGTGCTGCTCGTGGGCAGTACGTGGTTCGGACCGGCACAGTAATCGCCGAGCGATTCGCTGGTGAAGGCGCCCAGGAAGATCGCCCCCGCGTGCTTGAGGAGCTTCTCCCAGCGATGCGGATCGCTGCTCGCGATTTCCAGGTGTTCCGGCGCGATGCGGTTGCTGATCTCGCACGCCTCTTCCATCGATCGAGTGTGGACCAGCGCGCCGCGGCCGTTCATCGATTTGGCGATGATCCCGGCGCGCGGCAGCTGCGGAAGCAGCTTGTCTATCTGCGCTTGCACACGCTCGATGTACGCCGCGTCCGGCGACAGAAGGATCGACTGCGCGAGTTCATCGTGCTCGGCTTGCGAAAACAGGTCCATCGCAACCCAGTCGGCCGGCGTGGTGCCGTCGGCCAGCACGAGGATTTCGCTCGGCCCCGCGATCATGTCAATGCCCACCTGGCCGAACACGCGACGCTTCGCGCTGGCCACGTAGGCGTTGCCCGGCCCCGTGATCTTGTCCACGCGCGGCACTGTCTGCGTGCCGTACGCGAGCGCGCCGATGGCCTGCGCACCACCGATCGTGAATGCGCGATGCACCCCGGCGACATGGGCGGCCGCGAGCACCAGCGCATTTTTTTCGCCCCGCGGCGTCGGCACGACCATGACGATCTCGCCGACGCCCGCCACATGCGCCGGAATCGCGTTCATCAGCACTGACGACGGATATGCCGCCTTGCCGCCGGGAACATAGATTCCCACGCGATCCAAAGGCGTGACCTTCTGGCCCAATAACGTTCCGTCGGCGTCGCGGTAATGCCAACTCTCCCCGCTCGCTTTCTTCTGCGCCTCGTGGTACGAGCGCACGCGCGCTGCCGCTGCTTCGAGCGCATCGCGTTGCTTCGCGGGCAGTGATTCGAATGCCGCCTTCAATTCGGCTTTCGACAGCTCCAGCGCACTGGCGCTTCGCGCATCGACGCCGTCGAAGCGCGCCGTGTGCTCGAGCACCGCTGCGTCGCCCCGATCGCGCACGTCGGCGAGGATGCGCTCGACCGCCTGTTCCACGCCGGCGTCCGTTTCGGCGGACCAGTGCAGCCGCTCGCCCAACCGCGCTTCGAAATCCGCGTCGGTCGTCGCCAGGCGAAGCGGCCGGGCCGTCCCGCTCATGGCTGCTTCCCGATGGCAGCGGCAAACGCGTCGATCACGCTGCGCATCTGCTCCTGCTTCAGTTTCAGCGACGCCTGGTTGACGACAAGGCGCGAGCTGATGTCCATGATGCGCTCGACCTCGACCAGGTTGTTGGCCTTGAGCGTGCCTCCGGTGGACACGAGATCCACGATTGCATCGGCCAGGCCCGTGAGCGGCGCGAGCTCCATGCTTCCGTACAGTTTGATGAGGTCGACGTGCACACCCTTCGCCGCGAAGAACTCGCGCGAGATGTTCACGTACTTCGTCGCCACCTTCAGCCGCGAGCCTTGCCGCACGGCACTCGCATAGTCGAAATCGGAGCGCACGGCCACACTCACCCGGCACTTCGCGATCTGCAGGTCGAGCGGCTGGTACAGCCCGGTGCCGCTGCCCCACGCCGCGTTGTGCTCGATCAAGGTATCGAGGCCGGTCACGCCCAGGTCCGCGCCCCCGTACTGCACGTACGTCGGCACATCGCTCGCGCGAACGATCACCACGCGCACGTCGTTGCGGCTCGTGGCGAGGATGAGTTTGCGCGACTTCTCGGGGTCGTCGAGCACCTCGATGCCGGCCGCCTTGAGCAGCGGCAGGGTCTCGTCGAAGATGCGGCCCTTCGAAAGGGCGAGCGTGAGCATTTATTTGATCCGTTCGATGTCGGCGCCGATTGCGCGCAGCTTGGTTTCCATCTGCTCGTAGCCGCGATCGAGGTGGTAAATGCGGTCCACCAGCGTTTCGCCGTCGGCGACGAGGCCGGCGATCACGAGCGATGCGGACGCACGCAGGTCGGTGGCCATGACCGTCGCACCCGACAGGCGCTCGACGCCTTCGATGACGGCGAACTTGCCGTCGACCTGGATGTTCGCGCCCAGCCGCACGAGCTCGTTCACGTGCATGAATCGGTTCTCGAAAATCGTCTCGGTCACTTTCGACGGACCTTCGGCGATCGCATTGAGCGTCATGAACTGCGCCTGCATGTCGGTCGGAAAGCCCGGGTATTCGGTGGTGCGAAAGCTTTGCGCGTGCAGCTTGCCCTGCGACCGCACGCGGAGGCTGTCTGCATCCGCGGTGATTTCGGCGCCCGCGTCGCGCAGTTTGTCGATCACCGCTTCGAGGTGGTCCGCGCGAGCACCACGCAACGTCACATCGCCGCCAGTGGCTGCGACAGCGCACAGGAACGTGCCGGTCTCGATGCGATCCGGCACCACGCGATGCGTGCAGCCGTGCAGCTTGTCGACCCCCTGGATCGTGATGCGGCTCGTGCCATGGCCCTGGATCTTCGCGCCCATGCGGATGAGCATCTCGGCCAGGTCGGTGATTTCCGGCTCCTGCGCGGCGTTCTCGAGCACCGTCTCGCCTTCGGCCAGCGTCGCGGCCATGAGGAAATTCTCCGTGCCCGTCACCGTGATCATGTCGGTGCGGATCGGCGCGCCCTTCAGGCGGTCGCGCCCCTTCGGCAGCTTCGCGATGATGTATCCGTGCTCGACGACGATTTCCGCGCCCATCGCCTGCATGCCCTTGATGTGCTGGTCCACGGGACGCGAGCCGATCGCGCAACCGCCGGGCAGCGAGACGGTCGCTTCGCCAAAGCGCGCGAGCAACGGGCCGAGTGCCAGCACCGACGCGCGCATCGTCTTGACCAGCTCGTACGGCGCTTCGGGGAAATGCAGGTGGGACGCGTCGATACGCACGCGATGCTCGTCACGCTCGGCCCCCACACCCATGTTGCGCACCAGCGTGACCATCGTCGCGACGTCCTGCAGGCGCGGGACGTTCTCGAGGATCACCGCCTCACCGGTAAGGAGCGCGGCGCACAGCTCCGGCAACGCGGCGTTCTTCGCGCCGGAAATCCGGACCTCGCCGCGGAGCTGGCGGCCCCCGCGAATCAAAAGCTTGTCCATCGTCGTTCAGTGGTGTTGGGAGGCGGCCCACTCGGCAGGCGTGAGGGCCTTGATCGAGAGCGCATGCACCTCGTCGGTATGCATTCTCTCACCCAGCGTGGCATAGACGCGCTGGTGGCGCTGGATCAGGCGCTTGCCTTCGAAGTCGGGCGACACCACGAGCGCGTCCCAGTGGCGGCCGTCACCGGACACCTCGAGGTGGTCACAGGTAAGGCCTGCGCTGATGATGGCGTGCAGTTCGGCCGGCGTCATGCCCTGATTTTGTAGCCGATGCGAAGCAGGTGCACGGCAATCGACGCGACAACTGCCAGGGCCGTCCCGACGACCGCCAGGCTCAGCCATGGCGAGACGTCGCTCACGCCGAAGAAGCCGTAGCGAAAGCCGTCGATCATGTAGAAGAACGGGTTGAGGTGGCTCACCCCCTGCCAGAAGTCGGGCAGCGAATGGATCGAATAGAACACGCCCGACAGGAACGTCATCGGCATGATGATGAAGTTCTGGAAAGCCGCCATCTGGTCGAACTTCTCGGCCCACAGCCCGGCGATGACGCCGAGGGCGCCGAGCATTGCCGAGCCGAGGACGGCGAACAGCAAGATCCACAGCGGCTGGGCGAAGCCGGGCTGGCCGAACATCACCGTCACGATGAACACCCCGACGCCGACCATGAGGCCGCGGGCCATGGATGCGCCGACGTACGCGACGAACCAGCTCCAGTGCGACAGCGGCGTGAGCAGCAGGAACACGAGGTTGCCGGTGATCTTGCTCTGGATCAGCGACGACGAGCTGTTGGCAAAAGCGTTCTGCAGCACGCTCATCATCACGAGGCCCGGCACGAGGAAGGCGCGGTAGTCGACGCTGCCGTACACCTTGACGCTGCCTTGCAGCACATGGCCGAAGATCAGCATGTACAGGACGGCGGTGAGCACGGGCGCGGCCACGGTCTGGAATCCGACCTTCCAGAAACGCAGCACCTCCTTGTAGAAGAGCGTCTCCCAGCCCTTCATGCCGGTACCCCGCGCTTTCCCGACATCACGTCGAGAAACACGTCCTCGAGGTCGGCCTTGCGGATCTCGACGTCCTCCACGCGCAGGCCCGCCTGGCGGATCTGCGCGAGGTACTCCTCGATTTCGTTCGCGTCGTGTGCGGGGAGTTGCACGATGCGGCCGGTCACGCGCGCCTTCGCTGCGAACGACTCGGGCAGCACACCGTCAATCTTGAAGCGCAGCACGTTGCTCGACGCGGTTTTCAGCAATTCACTGGTTCGCTCGAGCGCGACGACGCGTCCGGTCTTGAGCATCGCGATCCGGCCGCACAAGGCCTCGGCTTCCTCGAGGTAGTGCGTCGTGAGCAGCACGGTGTGGCCCTGCTTGTTCAGCCGCGCGATGAACTGCCAGAGCGTCTGGCGCAGTTCCACGTCGACTCCCGCGGTGGGCTCGTCGAGCACGATGACCGGCGGCTTGTGCACCAGCGCCTGCGCCACGAGCACGCGTCGCTTCATGCCCCCCGACAGCTGCCGCATGTTCGCGCTGGCCTTGTCCGACAGGCCCAGGCTTTGCAGCAACTCGTCGATCCAGTCGTCGTTGGCCTTCACGCCGAAGTAACCCGACTGGATGCGGAGTGTTTCGCGCACGTTGAAGAACGGGTCGAACACGAGTTCCTGCGGCACCACGCCGAGCGTGCGGCGCGCCAGCGCGTATTCGGCTTGCACATCGTGGCCCTTGACGGTCACGCGGCCCGAAGTGGCCTTCGCCAGCCCCGCGAGGATGCTGATCAGGGTGGTCTTGCCAGCGCCGTTCGGACCGAGCAGGCCGAAGAACTCGCCTTCCGCGATGTCGAAGCCGATGTTGTCGAGTGCCTTGAGTGTTCCGCCGCCGCGCGTTGGGAAATTTTTGCTGACGGACTGGAAGGAAATCGCGGCCATGGGAAGGCAACGATTCTAAGAGGCGCGCGAAGGCGGCTTCAGGCTGGGGGCAATAGCTCGCCGACGCCGTACACCGACGCGAGTTCATTCAGGCGCGGCGGCATGTGCGCCACCGCGAAGGTCTTGCCCAGGGCCAACGCCTCGCGCCGCGCATCGAGCAACACCGCAAGGGCCGACGAATCGAACTGCGCCAACGCGCCGGCATCCGCGACCACTGCCGGCGCGGGGTCGGCGCGCATGGCCTGCGCCAGCATGCGGCAGCACGCCGGCGCCTGGTCGTGGGTCAATTGCGCCGGCAGTACGAGCATCGCGCAATCAACCTTTTTTCGCCGTGGCGTTGGTCTTGTTGCGCTCCTGCAGCGCGGTGATCAGGCCGTCGACACCCTTGCCGTTCGTGATCTCGGAGAACTGGCTGCGATACGTCTCCACCAGCCACACGCCCAGCACGTTCAGGTTGTAGATCTTCCAGCCCGCGCCCTGGCCCGGCGTCTTCTCGAGACGGTATTCGAGCTGGATCGGGTCGCCGCGCCCGCGCACTTCCGTGCGCACGACGACTTCGGTGTCCTCGGGCGCCGAGCGCTGCGGCTTGACGCTGATGGTCTGGTCGTTGACCTGCGCGAGCGCGCCGGAATATGTGCGGATCAAGAGGATCTTGAATTCTTCCTGGAGCTTCTGTTTCTGCTCGGCGCTGGCCTGCCGCCACGCGGGGCCGACCGTCGCAGCCGTCATCCGCGCGAAGTCGACATTGGGCATGACCTTCGCATCGACGAGCGCAAGGATGCGGTTGGTATCGCCGGCCTTGATCTTCTCGTCCGCCTTGATCGCGTTGAGGACATCGTCCGACAGCCGCTTGATGAACGCGTCGGGCGCCTCATCGGCCAGCGCGAACTGCGGCAACCCGAAGGCCGCGGCGGTGATGCCCAGGGCCAGCCACTGCGTAAAACTGCGTCGTTTCATTCACATCCCTTTCGATTCTCGTGACTCATTTGGAGCGCGCCGGGGCCGCGGGGTTCCGCTTCGCCGGCTCGGCATCCTGCTTCGGCTCGGCGCCATCGTCGTCCGATGCCTTCTTGAAGTCGTACACGTCCGCGCGGCGCTTTTGCAGGTATGCCTCACGCGTGAAGCTGTACTTGTCGAGCGCCGCCTGGTCCACCACCTCGCCCAGTCGCAGCAGGTTCGCGCGCCGGTCGATCGCGCGCAGCGCATAGAGCCCCGTGCGTTCGTCGCCGCGTGGCATGCGCCAGATGAGATCGCCCTTCATGTCGATGGGCAATGCCAGCGCGTCGCGCATCGTGGACGGGCCGAGAAACGGGATCACGACGTATGGCCCTGCCGGCACTCCCCACCGCCCCAGGGTCTGGCCGAAGTCTTCCTTGTGCTTTTCGATGTTGAGTTCACTGGCGACATCCATGACGCCGCCGAGCCCCGCGATCGTATTGATCTGGACGCGGGCAAAACTCTCGCCCGCATCCTGGATTCGCCACTGCAGCACGCTGTTCACGAAACTCCACGCATCCTGCAGGTTGCCGAAGAAGTTCGCGACGCCGGTGCGTATGACGGGGGGCACGCCCCGCCGGTACGCGGTTGCCGCGGGCCTGAGCACGATGGAGTCCACGTGCTCATTGAGGTCGTACATGCTGCGGTTGAATTTCTCGAGCGGGTCGCGCGGGTTCGGCCCCGGGATGCCGGCGCATCCGGCCAGTGCCAACGCCACGATGGCCGCCGCGATCGTGCGTGCGATGGGGTAGATCATTGATTTCATTTTTTCGCGGCCGTCCCTGGACTGCTCGCGCCTTCGGCCGCCTTGTTGTAGAGGAATTGCCCGATGAGGTTCTCGAGCACCACCGCCGACTGCGTTGTGGTGATCGTATCGCCCGCGGCGAGGTTCTTCTCGTCAGCGCCCGCCTCGACTCCGATGTATTGCTCACCCAGCAGGCCGCTGGTCAGGATCTTCAGCGAGCTGTCCTTGGGGAACGCATAGCGGGTGTCCAGCGCCAGCGTCACGCGCGCCTGGAAGCTCTTGCCGTCGAGTTCGATCGCTTCCACGCGGCCGACGACCACGCCGGCACTTTTGACCGCAGCCTGTTTCTTCAAGCCACCGATGTTGTCGAACTTTGCAACCACCCGGTACATCGGCTGGAAGCTCAGCGACAGGAGGTTCGCCGATTGAAGCGCAAGGAACAGGACCGCGGCCGCGCCGAGCAGCACGAACAAGCCGACCCAAACATCACTTCTCGATCGTTCCATTGGAGATCCCTCAAATACTGAACATCATTGCGGTGAGGACGAAGTCGAGCCCCAGCACCGCGAGCGAGGCGACCACCACCGTGCGGGTCGTCGCGCGCGAAACGCCTTCGGGCGTCGGCTGCGCCTCGAACCCCTGGAGCAGCGCGACGAACGTCACGGTCAGCCCGAAGACGAAGCTCTTGAACACGCCGTTGCCCAGATCCTTGAACACGTCGACGCCCCCTTGCATCTGGCCCCAGAACGCACCCGGATCGACGCCGATCAAGGCCACGCCCACCAGCCATGCGCCGAGGATGCCGACGGCGCTGAACACCGCGGCCAGCAGCGGCATGACGATCACGCCGCCCCAGAAACGCGGCGCAAGGATGCGCTCGACCGGGTTCACCGCCATCATCTCCATCGCCGAGAGCTGCTCGCCGGCTTTCATCAGGCCGATCTCCGCCGTGAGCGATGTGCCTGCGCGGCCCGCGAAGAGCAGCGCGGTGACCACGGGGCCCAACTCGCGCAGCAGGCTCAGGGCCACGAGCAGCCCCAAAGCTTCGGACGAGCCGTAACGCTGCAACGTGTAATAGCCCTGCAAGGCCAGCACGAAGCCGACGAACAGGCCCGACACCGCAATGATCGCGAGCGAGTAGTTGCCGAGGAAATGGATCTGGTCGCGCACCAGCCCGAACCGGCGCATCGCGCCCGCGAACGAAGCCACGAGGCGCGCGAACAGGCGCGCGCCGTAGCCCAGGTCCGCGAGCTTGCCGCGCGTCGCGAAGCCCACATTCGCGGGACGCAACCAGCCGGTCATCGCGACAGCCCCCGATCGAAATCGTGCGCGACGGTCGGCCCCGGATAGTGGAAGGGCACGGGGCCGTCCGCGCGTGCGTGCACGAACTGGTCGACGAGCGGGTCGGCGGAGTTCATCACTTCGCCGGGGGTGCCTTGCGCAGCCACCTTCCCGTTCGCGAGGATGATCACGTGGTCCGCGATGCCGAACGTTTCTTCGAGGTCGTGCGACACGACGATGCTGGTGATGCCGAGCGAATCGTTCAGGCGCCGGATCAATTGCGCCGCCGTGCCTAGCGAGATCGGGTCGAGGCCGGCGAAAGGTTCGTCGTACATCACGAGTTCGGGGTCGAGCGCGATGGCGCGCGCAAGCGCCACGCGACGCGCCATGCCGCCGGAGACTTCACGCGGCATCAGGTCGCGCGCGCCACGCAGCCCCACTGCATTGAGCTTCATCAGCACAATGTCGCGCAGCAGGTTTTCGGGAAGCTGTGTGTGTTCGCGCAAGGGAAAGGCGACGTTCTCGAAGACCGAGAGATCGGTGAACAACGCGCCGAACTGGAACAACATGCCCATGCGCCGGCGCATCGCATACAGGCCGGTTGCATCGAGCTTCGCAATGTCCTGGCCTTCGAACAGCACTTCCCCCGATTGCGGCTTCACCTGCCCGCCGATCAGGCGAAGCACGGTGGTCTTGCCACCGCCCGAGGCGCCCATCAGCGCCGTGACCTTGCCGCGCGGAACGGTGAGCGACACGTCGTCGAGCACGCGCCGCTGCCCGTAGCCGAAATTCAGGTTCCGGCACTCGACGATCGTCGGCGTGTCTGTGTTGCTCATCCAGGGAGGGAGAGGGCTAGTGAAAACCCTGAATGATAAATGCTGCGCTGCAGCTTTGCTTGCTGCGGTGTTAGCGTGGCAGGTCCGTGAACCCCATGAGGAATTCGTCGACCGCGCGCGCCGCCTGGCGGCCTTCGCGGATCGCCCAGACAACCAGCGATTGGCCGCGGCGCATGTCGCCGGCCGCGAAAACCTTGGGCGCGCTCGTCTGGTAGCCGCCGACGAAATCGGTGGTGGCTTTCGCGTTGCCGCGCGCGTCCTTGTCGACTCCGAAACCTTCGAGGACCGTCTGCACGGGGCTCACGAACCCCATCGCGAGCAGCACGAGATCGGCCTTGTATTCCTTCTCGGTGCCCGGGATTTCGCTGAACTTGCCGTCCTTGAATTCGACGTGCACGGTCTTCAGGCCCGTGAGCTTTCCCTTTTCGCCGACGAATTCCTTCGTCGCAATGGCGAACTCGCGCTCGCAGCCTTCCTCGTGCGATGACGACGTGCGCAGCTTGTAGGGCCAATAGGGCCACGTGAGTTCCTTGTTCTCATGCTCGGGCGGCATCGGCATCACTTCGAACTGCGTGACGCTCTTCGCGCCATGACGATTGCTCGTGCCGACGCAATCGCTGCCGGTGTCGCCCCCGCCGATCACGATGACGTGCTTGCCGTCCGCGCGGATCTGGCCCTTGACCTTGTCGCCGGCGTTGACGCGGTTTTGCTGCGGCAGGAATTCCATCGCGAAGTGCACGCCGTCGAGGTCGCGGCCGGGCACAGGCAGGTCGCGCGATTGCTCCGCGCCGCCGGTCAGCAACACCGCGTCGAAATCCTTGACCATCTCCTTCGGGTCGAGACGTTCCTTCGCGAGGTTCGTCACCTTGGAGCCCTCGGGCAGCTTGCCGACCATGACGCCGGTGCGGAACGTGACGCCCTCGCCTTTCATCTGCTCCACGCGGCGGTCGACGAGATGCTTTTCCATCTTGAAGTCGGGGATGCCGTAACGCAGCAGGCCGCCGATGCGATCGTTCTTCTCGAACAGCGTCACATCGTGGCCGGCGCGCGCGAGTTGCTGAGCTGCTGCCATGCCCGCAGGGCCGGAGCCCACCACCGCGACCTTCTTGCCTGTCTTGTGCCTGGCGACCCGCGGCTTGACCCACCGGTTTTCGAAAGCGCGGTCCGCGATCGCGTGCTCGATCGATTTGATGCCGACGGCATCGTCATTGATGTTCAGCGTGCACGCCTCCTCGCACGGCGCGGGGCAGATGCGGCCGGTGTACTCGGGGAAATTGTTCGTCGAGTCGAGCACCTGCCAGGCATTGAACCAGTCCTGGCGGTACACGAGGTCGTTGAAGTCCGGGATGATGTTGTTCACCGGACAGCCCGAGTTGCAAAAGGGCGTGCCGCAATCCATGCAGCGTGCGCCTTGCACCTTGGCCTGGTCGTCGTTCAAGGCAACGACGAATTCCTTGTAGTGCTTCACGCGCTCCGGAATCGGCTTGTAGCCCTCCTCGACGCGTTCGAATTCCATGAAGCCCGTGATCTTGCCCATTTCCCTGATCCGTCCCTTACTTGGCTGCCACGGTTTCGTGCTTCATTGCCACCGCGGCGTTGCTGCCCGCGCTGGCGGCTTCGAGTTCGCGCTCGTACATCTCGATGAGCGCACGCTTGTATTCGTTCGGGAACACCTTCACGAACTTCTGGCGCGCGGCGGCCCAGTCGTCGAGCAGGTCGCGCGCCCGGCGGCTGCCGGTCCAGCGGTTGTGCTCTTCGAGCAGCTTGCGCAACAGCGTTTCGTCGGTCTGGTCCTTGTGCAGGCGCGTGCGGCTGCCGGCCTTTTGCTCCGTGGACGAGAACACGCGCTCGAGCGAGACCATGGCGGTGTTGCACCGGCTGGCAAACTGGCCGTCCTCGTCGTACACGTAGGCGATGCCGCCCGACATGCCCGCCGCGAAGTTGCGCCCCGTCTTGCCGAGCACCACCACCGTGCCGCCCGTCATGTATTCGCAGCCATGGTCGCCCGTGCCTTCGACAACCGCAGTCGCACCCGACAGGCGCACGGCGAAACGTTCGCCGGCCACGCCGGAGAAGAACGCTTCACCGCTCGTCGCACCGTAAAGCGCGGTGTTGCCGATGATGATGTTCTGAGTCGCAACGCCACGGAAGTCGATCGACGGACGCACCACCACCCGGCCACCGGATAAGCCCTTGCCCGTGTAGTCGTTGGCATCGCCGATCAGGTAGAGCGTCACGCCCTTGCAAAGGAATGCGCCGAACGATTGCCCGCCGGTGCCTTCCATCTGGATGAACACGGTGTGATCGGGAAGGCCTTCCGGATGCACTTTCGTGATTGCGCCGGACAGCATCGCGCCGACAGAGCGGTTCACGTTGCGCGCAACTTCGATGAACTGCACCTTCTCTCCCTTCTCGATCGCGGGTCGCGACTTCTCGATCAGGACGTTGTCGATGCTCTTGGCCAGGCCGTGGTCCTGCTCTTCGCACTGGAAGCGCGCCACACCCTCTGGCACGTTGGGGCGCGCGAACAGGCGAGTGAAGTCCAGGCCCCGCGCCTTCCAATGCTCGAGGCCCTTCTTCATGTCGAGCAAATCAGTGCGGCCGATCAGCTCGTCGAACTTGCGGATACCCAGCTGCGCCATGATCTGGCGCACTTCCTCGGCGACGAAGAAGAAGTAGTTGACGACGTGCTCGGGCTTGCCGGCGAACTTCTTGCGCAGCACGGGGTCTTGCGTGGCCACACCCACCGGGCAGGTGTTCAGGTGGCACTTGCGCATCATGATGCAGCCTTCGACGACGAGCGGTGCAGTGGCGAAGCCGAATTCGTCGGCGCCGAGCAGTGCACCGATCGCGACGTCGCGCCCGGTCTTCATCTGGCCGTCGGCCTGCACGCGGATGCGGCCGCGCAAGCGGTTCAGCACCAGCGTCTGTTGCGTTTCGGCCAGGCCGATCTCCCACGGCGAGCCCGCGTGCTTGATCGACGACCACGGCGATGCACCCGTGCCTCCGTCGTGGCCCGCGATCACGACGTGATCCGCCTTGCACTTCGCGACACCCGCCGCGATCGTGCCGACGCCCACTTCCGACACCAGCTTGACGCTGATTGACGCATGTGTCGCGACGTTCTTCAGGTCGTGAATGAGCTGCGCCAGGTCTTCGATCGAATAGATGTCGTGGTGCGGCGGCGGCGAGATCAGGCCGACGCCCGGCACCGAATAGCGCAGCTTGCCGATGTACTTCGACACCTTGCCGCCGGGCAGCTGGCCGCCTTCACCGGGTTTGGCGCCCTGCGCCATCTTGATCTGCACCTGGTCGGCCGACGTGAGGTATTCGGCCGTGACACCGAAGCGGCCCGACGCGACCTGCTTGATCCTCGAGCGCAGCGAATCGCCTTCGTTCAGCGCGTAGTCGACCTCCACGATGTCCTTGCCGAGGATCTGCGACAGCGTCTCGCCCTGCTTGACCGGAATGCCCTTGAGTTCGCTGCGGTAACGAACCGGGTCTTCACCGCCTTCGCCGGTGTTGCTCTTGCCGCCGATGCGGTTCATCGCGACCGCGAGCGTCGTATGCGCTTCGGTCGAAATCGATCCCAGCGACATCGCACCGGTCACGAAGCGCTTGACGATGTCCTTCGCCGGTTCGACCTGGTCGAGCGGAATCGCCTTGGCAGGATCGACCCTGAATTCGAACAGGCCGCGCAGCGTCATATGACGCCGGCTCTGGTCGTTGATCAGCTGCGCGTATTCCTTGTACGTGTTCCAGTTGTTGGCGCGCGCGGAGTGCTGCAGCTTGGCGATCGCATCGGGCGTCCACATGTGCTCTTCGCCCCGCGTGCGCCACGCGTATTCGCCGCCGGCGTCGAGCATGTTCGAAAGCACGGGGTCGCCGCTGAATGCCGCCGTGTGCATGCGGATCGCTTCCTGCGCGATCTCGAAGACACCGATGCCTTCGACGCGGCTGGACGTGCCGGTGAAGTACTTCTCGATCGTGTCGCTGTTGATGCCGATCGCCTCGAACAGCTGCGCGCCGCAGTACGACATGTACGTGGACACGCCCATCTTCGACATGATCTTGGCCAGCCCCTTGCCGATCGCCTTGACGTAGTTGTAGATCGCCTTGTCGGGATTCAGGTCGCCCGGGAGGTCCTTGTGGATCGAGACAAGCGTCTCCATCGCGAGGTAAGGATGCACGGCTTCCGCGCCGTAACCCGCCAACACGCCGAAGTGATGCACTTCGCGCGCGCTGCCCGTTTCGACGACAAGGCCCGCGGTGGTGCGCAAGCCTTCGCGGATCAGGTGCTGGTGGATCGATGACAGTGCAAGCACCGCCGGAATTGCGACCTGGTTCGCGTTCACGCCGCGGTCGCTGATGATCAGGATGTTGCTCCCGCCCTTGATCGCATCGACCGCTTCGGCGTTGAGCGACGCCAGCTTGGCTTCGACGCCTTCCTTGCCCCAGTCGAACGGGTACGTGATGTCGATCGTGTGGCTGCGGAATTTGCCGTGCGTGATCTTGTCGATGTCGCGCAGCTTGGCGATGTCGGCGAAGTCGAGCACGGGCTGGCTCACTTCGAGGCGCATCGGCGGGTTGACCTGGTTGATGTCCAGCAGGTTCGGCTTGGGGCCGATGAAGGACACGAGCGACATCACGATCGCTTCGCGGATCGGGTCGATCGGCGGGTTCGTGACCTGCGCGAACAGCTGCTTGAAATAGTTGTAGAGCGGCTTGTCTTTCGAGGACAACACGGCCAGCGGACTGTCGTTGCCCATCGAGCCGATGCCCTCCTCGCCCGTCTGCGCCATCGGCGTCATCAGGAACTTGATGTCTTCCTGCGTGTAGCCGAAGGCCTGCTGCCGGTCGAGCAGGTCGACGTCGCTGTGCGGGATCGTGCCCGACGTATCGGTCAGGTCATCGAGCTTGATGCGCAGGTTCTCGATCCACTGCTTGTAGGGCCGGCTGTTCGCGAGCTGGGCCTTGATTTCCTCGTCGTCGATCATGCGGCCCTGCTCGAGATCGATCAGGAACATCCTGCCGGGCTGCAGGCGCCACTTGCGCACGATCTTGTTTTCGGGAACGGGCAGCACGCCCGATTCCGAAGCCATGATCACGAGGTCGTCGTCGGTGACGCAATAACGCGAAGGACGCAAGCCATTGCGGTCGAGCGTCGCGCCGATCTGCCGGCCGTCGGTGAACACGATCGACGCCGGGCCGTCCCAGGGCTCGAGCATCGACGCGTGATATTCGTAGAACGCCTTGCGGCGCTCGTCCATCAGCGTGTGCTGTTCCCACGGTTCGGGGATCATCATCATCACCGCTTGCGCGAGCGGATACCCCGCCATCGTGAGCAGCTCGAGGCAGTTGTCGAATGTCGCGGTGTCGGACTGCGTCGGAAACGAAATCGGGTAGAGCTTTTTCAGGTCGGCCGCAAGCACGGGCGACGACATCACGCCTTCGCGTGCACGCATCCAGTTGTAGTTGCCCTTGACGGTGTTGATCTCGCCGTTGTGCGCGACGTAGCGATACGGGTGCGCGAGCGGCCACTCGGGGAACGTGTTTGTCGAGAAGCGCTGGTGCACGAGGGCCAGCGCGGAGACACAGCGCGTGTCCTTGAGGTCGTGGAAATACACGCCAACCTGGTCCGCGAGCAGAAGGCCCTTGTAGATCACCGTGCGGCTGGACATCGAAGGAACGTAATACTCCTTCGAGTGCTTCAGCTTCAGGTTCTGGATCGCGGCGCTTGCCGTCTTGCGGATCACATACAGCTTGCGCTCCAGCGCGTCCTGCACGATCACGTCGTGCCCGCGGCCGATGAAGATCTGGCGAATGATCGGCTCTTTGGCCTTCACCGCCGGTGACATCGGCATCGCGTGATCGACCGGCACATCGCGCCAGCCGAGGAGCACCTGGCCTTCGGCCTTCACTGCGCGTTCGAGTTCCTGTTCGCAAGCGAGGCGCGACGCATGTTCTTTCGGCAGGAAGATCATGCCGACGCCGTACTCGCCGACCGGCGGCAGCTCGACGCCCTGCTTCGCCATCTCTTCGCGATACAGCGCATCGGGCATCTGCACGAGGATCCCGGCGCCGTCTCCCATCAACTTGTCCGCGCCCACGGCGCCGCGATGGTCCAGGTTCTCGAGGATCTTCAAACCCTGCTCGACGATCGCGTGGGTCTTGTCGCCCTTGATATGGGCCACGAAACCGACCCCGCAGGCGTCATGTTCGTGTGCGCCCGAATACAGGCCCTGGTCTTGGAGCTCGGAAATCTCGGCGCGCGTCGTCATTGCGCCCTCCTGCGAATGCTTCTTAGGGAAAGCGAGCATACCGCGGTGCAACAACCCAGCAAAGCAAAATAATTGGGGTCAGATTCGAATTAAATTCCTTTATTTCCTCTCTGTACGAAATCAGGGACAGAACAAAAAGAAGACCTCTAAGGGGTAGCCGGAGGACGGCCCGCCTTCCCCTTGGCCACCCGCCTCTCAGTCCTCCGCTGAAGATCCTCCACATAGTCCGCCTCGCCGAGTGCCCACCCTCGAAAGGTCGCGTTGGTGAGCGCCTGCTGCTGCTGAGATCCAATTCCAGCGCGGACCAAATCCGCATACGCCAACTCCCGCGCAAACGGCGTATTGCCCATCTCCCAGTACAGCGGATGGGGCGCCACGAGCTTGTCCGCGCGCCGCCCCACGTAGTGGTGGTGGCTTGACCAGGGATATTCGGCGGGATCCACAGCGATCCCGGCGCGAACAGGATTGAGGTCGATGTACACCATGCAGGCCAGCAGATACCGCTCCGCCTGGATCAGCGTGGACTTGTACCGCCCCTCCCAAAGCGTCCCCGTCCGCTCCTGCCGGTTATTGAAGTAGCGCACATAGCTTCTCCCCAGCGCCTGCATCAGCTGGGGAACACCCTGCGCATCCTGCGGCGTCGCAAGCAGATGGAAGTGATTGCTCATCAGCACGTACGAGTGAATCGCGACCCCGAACTTCTTCGCGTATTCCTCCATCGATCCAAGCAGTCGCTCGTAATCGGCTGGGGATGCGAAGATGGCCTGCCGGTTGTTGCCGCGCTGGATGATGTGGTGGGGGTAGCCGGGAAGCGTGAGTCGGGGAAGGCGTGCCATGGAGATCGGGCGTTCGCGCGATCTTAAATTGGAATCTGACCCCAATTAAAGCGGATAGCGGACGGGCTGGAGCGACTCGAGGCCAAACTCGGACAGGATCGCGATGAGGCGATCGGCGGCCGAACGTTTTTGCTGGCCGGTGTAGCTTGCGAGGATCAATTCGTTCTTGAGGCTGTGTTCCCAGCCCACCAGTTCGGTGACGGTGACGTGATAACCACGCGCCTCGAGATACAGGCAGCGAAGCACGTTCGTGAGCTGGCTTCCCATTTCGCGCGTATGGAGCGGGTGACGCCACAACTCGGCGAGCGGAGTGCGTGCAAGCGCGAGCGCTTTCGATTGACGCAGGCACGCAGCAACTTCCGCCTGGCAGCACGGCACCAGGACCATGTGCCCGGCGCGCTTTGCCAATCCGAACGCGATCGCATCGTCGGTCGCCGTGTCGCATGCATGCAGTGCCGTCACGACATCGATCGATTCGGGAAGGCCCGCGGCCTGGGACGCGTCCGCCGCACTCACGTTCAGGAACGACATGCGATCGAAGCCGAGTCGCCGGGCCAATTCGCGCGACTTGTCGACAAGCTCGGCGCGCGTCTCCACCCCGTAGATGTGCCCTCGGCCCAGTGGCTTGATGTACAGGTCGTAAAGCACGAAGCCAAGATACGACTTGCCGGCACCGTGGTCGGCGAGCGTCGGACCTTCATCGCTCACGGGAAGTTGTTGCAGCACCTTCTCGATGAACTGCACGAGGTGATAGACCTGCTTGAGCTTGCGCCGCGAATCCTGGTTGATGCGGCCCTCGCGCGTGACGATGTGCAGTTCCTTCAGCAAATCGATCGACTGCCCCGCACGCAAGTCGAGCTGCTGCGCGACGTCTTTCATTGCGACGGCCCCGCACCCAACGCGTGCCAGCCCTCGTGGCCGATGCGGCGCATCGTGTCCATGTTCGCTTCGTAAATGGCCCGGGCGTCCGGGAAGGCCGCGACGGCCCGGGAGATGCTGTCCTCGCGGAGCAGGTGAACCACCGGGTAAGGCGACCGGTTGGTGAAGTTCGTGATGTCGTCTTCTTCCGTTCCTTCAAAGCGATAGTGCGGATGGAAACTCGCGACCTGCATCACGCCCTCCATGCCGCGCTTTCGCACGAGCCGTTCCGCACGGTGGACGACATCGTTGAACTCGAGGAAGTCGTGCAGGCAGTGCGGCACGATGAGCAATGTGGTTTCGCGCACTGAAGGATCGACCTGCGCCAGCGCTTCGAGTTCCACTGCCACGTCATCGACGACGGCGCGTGCATCGAGCGCCTCGCTCACTGCGCAATGCACGAGCCCTTTGACATGCACCGCCTTCGCGAACGGGCAGAGATTCAGGCCGATGACAGCACGCTCGAGCCAACGCTGCGTGTCGCGCACAGCGGTCTCGCGCGTGGGCGCCATGGTCAGAGGAAGCGGTGCGGCTGCGAGACGATCAGCTTCGCGAGTTCGTCGAGCACGTCGTGCTTCACCATTGTGGCCGGATACGTCGTGGTCAAGACCTCGAACCCGGTCGCGTTCATGATCCGGAAAGCAACCTGGCCCTTGTCGTGGTCGGGCGTCACCATCAGGCTGCCGCGCGTTTCCGTCATGTAGTCGAACTGGTAAGCGATCAGCTTGTTGTTCGCCGGGTCGCGCAGTTCCTTGCGTTCGTGCTTGACCGGTCCCATCATCAACCGGGCTTCGACGCGCTGCAGGTCCGGCGGGAAATTCACCTTCACCGTGCCGCCCACGGGGTTGCCGATCTGCGGCATCACGCGCCACCCCATGCCGATGAATTCGCACACTTCCTTGTCGCGCAGCTTCTTCTTGCGCGAATCGACACGGAACTCGAGAAACTTCATCGCGGGCCACGGCGTCTTGCCGTCGAGCGAGAACTTGGGCGCCGCCGGCGAAATCACGTTCAACTGGCGGGCCAGGTCGCGCAAATAGAACAGCGTGAGGTCGACGGCCTTTTCTGCGTCCGCAGTGTTCTTGTCGAGATCGGCAATCTCGACTTCCTGCTGCGTCTGCAGCGTCTTCGCCTGGGTCTTGAGCTGGTTGAGGAAACTCACGGTGCGTTCGCGATACGGGTTTCAAATTCTAGCCGCGTGCCCGCGAAGCACCAGTGAGATGAACCCCGCAAACAACAGTCCGGCGAGTGCGAAAGTTCCGGTGACCGCACCGCTCCACTGCCACCCTCCCGCCTGCTGTGCCACCCACGCGACCAGCGGCGGCCCCGCGAACTGCCCGATCGCCGACCACTGCTGCATCCATCCGACGGTCGTCGAGACGTTCTCGTCGCCCGGAGCCAGCCGAACTCCCAGCGAGAACAGTGTCCCGGGGACCAGTCCGCCGACCATCGAGAACACGAGCACGCCCGCGTAGCGGACACCACCCGGTGCGCTGCTGAATGCCGCCAGAGCGCCGCAACCCATGGCGACAAACCCGATCGACAGCAGCAGCGCAGGCCGCGCGCCGCGCTGCAAGAATCGCCCTGCGGCGATGTTCCCGGCCATGTTGACGAGCGCGGCGAGCGCGGTGGCGGCTCCTGCCGACGTTGCAGTGAAACCTGCTTGCGCCATGACGGTCGGAAGGAAGCCGATGACGGACAACCACTGCGCCGAATAGACGCAAAAACACAGCGCGACCCACCAGGGACCTCGCGATCGCAACGTTTCGCGCAAACGCGACTGCCATGCGCCCGCGGGATTCGCGCCCGCCATCCGGGGATCTTGTGGAACACCGAACCACAACACGGCCGCCATCACCGCTGCGACAAGCGCCAGCAACAACCACCAGCCGCGCCAGCCGATCACGTCCATGACCGGGGGGCCCGCAAGTAGAGCGACCGCCGTTCCGAAAGGCATGTACGCACCCCACAGGCCCAGCGCCGCGTTCACTTTGGCCGAGCCGACGTGGCGGCGGATCAGGCTCGGCGCCGGCATCGACGCGAGCAGGAAGCCCACGCCCTCGACGGCGCGCAGCGCCATGAGCATCTCCGCGCTTTGCGCCAAGGCGCCGAGAGCGCTCGCAACCGCGAGCAGTGCAAGGCCCGACACCATGGTGCGCTTCAACCCCAATCCATCGGCGGCAAGCCCGACAGCCAGGCCCAGCAACATTCCCGCGAACTGGACGAGCGACAGCAGGAATCCGGCTTCGACCAAGGTCACGCCAAGTGCATCGCGCAGTACCGGAATCGCGGTGGGCAGCTTTCCCACGTGGAGCGCCGCTGCGACTCCCGCGCCCACGACGAGCAGGGCGCGATCGGCGTGCGGCGAGCTCACGCGATCAGCTTGCGGCCGGTGAGCCGCTCGTGCTCGCGCATGGCGAAGCGATCGGTCATGCCCGCGATGTAGTCGGCCACCGATCGCGCGATTTCCGCACGCCCTGCGAAGTCCTCGGGCATTTGCGCCGGATCGGCCATGTAGGCGTTGAACAAGTCGCGCACGATCGCCTGTGCCTGTCCCGTCTCGCGCATCACCTGGGGATGCCGGTACAGGTTCTGCAGCAGGAACTGCTTCAATGCCCGCGACATGTCGGCCATCGCTTCGCTGAAGTTCACCAGCGGCGCCGCAGCGCGCACCGCATCGACATCAGCGGGATCGGCGTGCACGAGCGCTGCGCGTGTCGTGTCGATCACGTCGTAGACCTGCGCACTGAGCATGCGGCGGATTGACTCGTACAGCACGCGGCGGCCGCGCAGCTGCGAATGCTCGGCGAGCGTTTCGCGGCGGAAGCGCTCGAACAGGGGCACCTCCTCGATCTGCTCCATCGTCAGCAGGCCCGAACGCACGCCGTCATCGATGTCGTGGGCGTTGTACGCGATCTCGTCCGCCAGGTTGCACAGCTGCGCCTCCAGGCTGGGTTGCGTGCGGTCAAGGAAGCGCCGCCCGACCCCGCCCGGCTCCTGCGATTCCAGCTTCTGCGCATTCGCGCGCGAGCAGTGTTTCAGGATGCCTTCGCGCGTCTCGAAGGTGAGGTTCAGGCCGTCGTGATCGGGGTAGCGCTCCTCGAGTTCATCGACGACGCGAAGGCTTTGCAGGTTGTGCTCGAACCCACCATGCGGGCGCATGCATTCGTGCAGCGCGTCCTGCCCCGCGTGGCCGAAAGGCGTATGGCCCAGGTCGTGCGCGAGCGCGATGCCTTCGACGAGATCCTCGTTCAGCGCGAGCGAACGCGCGATGGAACGCGCCAGCTGCGCAACTTCGAGCGAATGGGTCAGGCGCGTGCGGAACAAATCCCCTTCGTGATTGAGGAAGACCTGTGTCTTGTAGACGAGCCGGCGAAACCCCGTCGAATGCACGATGCGGTCGCGATCGCGCTGGAACTCGGTGCGCGTCGGCGCCGGGGGCTCGGACCATCGGCGTCCGCGCGACTGCGCGGGGTCGCAGGCATAGCGCGCGAGGCCCATCTCAGTGCGCGGTGCAGGCTTCGATCACTTCACGCACGATCGCGTCCGGCGCGCCACGCACGGCGGCGCTGCCCGGCTTGTCGATCACCACGAACTTGATCTCGCCCGCTTCCGCTTTCTTGTCGACACGCATCAACTCGATGAAGCGATCCGCACCCAGACGCGGTGCGTGCACGGGCAGCTTCGCCCGTTCGAGCAGACGCGTGAGCCGCGCGACGAATGCTTCGTCCACGGTGCCCAGCCGCTGCGACAGGCGCGAGCCCATGACCATCCCGCAACCCACGGCCTCGCCGTGCAGCCACTCGCCGTAACCCAGGCCGGCTTCGATCGCGTGGCCGAACGTGTGTCCAAAATTCAGGATGGCACGAAGGCCGGACTCGCGCTCGTCCTGGCCCACCACCGCCGCCTTGATCTCGCAGCTGCGGCGCACCGCGTGCGCGAGCAGCCTGGCATCGCGCGCCATCAGGCCGTCGATGTTCGCTTCGATCCACGCAAGGAAATCCATGTCGGCGATCGGGCCGTACTTGATCACCTCGGCAAGCCCGGCGCTGAACTCGCGCGGTGGCAGCGTGGCCAGCGTGTCGAGGTCGCAGACCACCAACTGCGGCTGGTAGAAGGCGCCGATCATGTTCTTGCCGAGCGGATGGTTGATTGCGGTCTTGCCGCCAACCGACGAATCGACCTGCGCAAGCAACGTGGTCGGCACCTGGACGAAAGGCACGCCACGCATGTAGCTCGCCGCCGCGAAGCCCGCCATGTCGCCGACGACACCGCCGCCGAGCGCATAGAGCACCGTCTTGCGATCGCACGCACGCGCGAGCAGCGCGTCGAAGATCTGGTTGAGCACCTGCCAGTTCTTGTGCTTTTCGCCGTCGGGCAGCGCGACGACGTGCACCTGCTTGTGATGCGACGCGACCGCGCGCACGAGCCGGTGTGCATAGAGCGGCTGCACCGTCGTGTTCGTCACGACCAGCGCCTGCGTCGACGACGGTGAGCCCGCCCACGTCCCGGGGGCATCGAGAACGCCGGAGCCGATCAGGATCCGGTAGCTGCGCTCGCCCAGGTCGATCGCGACCTGTTCGGCGGGGAATGCGGGGGACATGCCCGGAGTTTACGCGCGGGGCGGCACCGCGCCCGCGAGCTCCAGCTGCATGAGGATCATGTTGACCAGCGTCGGCACGGACGGACGGCCCGTCTCGATGACGAAATGAGCCGTCTCGCGATACAGCGGGTCGCGCTGCTCGAAAAGCTCGCGCAGTTTCGTCATCGGGTCGCCCACCTGCAGCAAGGGCCGCCCCTTGTCGTGGCGCACGCGGCGATACAGGTCTTCGGGTGTGCTTCGCAGGTAGATCACGTGACCTGCCGCGCGAAGGCGTTCCCGGTTCGCCGGCCGCAGCACGGAGCCGCCTCCGGTCGCGATGACGCCGTCGCGCGAGCACAGTTCTTCGATCACCAGCGCCTCGACGTCGCGAAACGCCGCTTCGCCTTCGCGCTCGAAAAAGGAACGGATCGAGCAGCCCAGTCGCTGCTCGATCACGTGGTCGGAATCGGTGAAATCCAGTCCGAGCCGCCGGGCGATGTGCCGCCCGACGGTGGACTTACCGGAACCCGGCAGGCCGACGAGGATCAGCCTCACTCACGCCGTCAGTTCGGGTTGTTGCAGGCGCCCGTGCCGTACGGCGGCGTGCGGAACGAGCCGTTCGGCGCGTCGCCCAGCGCGAAGTCGGTGACGAAGGAGCGCTCGGCATTGCCCTGCGATCCGGACACCGACGTGCTCGCGCGGATGCGATAGGCCAGCCACGTCGCGAACCTTTGCGAGTATTCGACCTGGATCACGAGCACGCCGCGGGCATCCGTCTTGTTCCCGGCGACGTACGAAATGATGATGTCGGATTTGCGCGGATCGAGGGTCGGCTGGCCCGAGCTGTCGATGCTGCCGTTGATGTTCTCGCCCGGGTCCACGATGCCGTTGCGGTTCGCGTCCTCGTTGACGCAGCTCACCCGCGAGCCGTACGCCGACGGGCTCGTCGTCGCATCGGGCACGTACGTGTTGGACGCATTGATGCTCAGCGGGAACGTCGTGTCCTGCAGGAAGTCACCCTTGCCGTAGTGCGTGATGTCGACCGAGATGTCCACCGGTGCATCGGCGACGGGTCCGCCCGAGGCGTCCGCGACGGTGACCACGAACTTCTTGATGTAGGTGCCGCCGACCCCGACGCCCAGCACGTTGTCGTCGCCGATCGAAACAGCCAGCGCCTGGCCGGTGACGGTCAGGTTCGTATTCACGCTGTTGGGACACTGCGTCGAGCTCGTGAAGTCCGTGGCCTGATAGCAGGCGCGCACGATGACCCCGTTGGTCGGGCTCGACGTGGTGCCGGCGATGAAATTCGCCGTCGCGACGCCTGCGGCGTTCGTGTACACGGTCGACGTGCCGGTGCTCATCGAAGCATCGAACGATCCGAGGCCCGTGCTGGTGATGTCGAAGCGCACGCGGACGTTCGGCACCGGGACGTTGTTGCTGTCGATCATCACGAACTTGATCTGGGCCTGGTTCGTGGTCGACCCCGACAGGTTCGCCTTGATCACGTTGGGAAGCGACGTCAGCGAGGGCGCGACGCCGCCCGGAATGACCGCGACCGGGATCGACACGCTCGAGCCGACCTGCAGGGACTGCTGCGTGGTGACGCCGCTGCCCGCTGCCGCGATCTGGTAGCTGCCCGCCGAGCTCGGGGCCGTGAAGTTGATGATCACGTTGCCGTTGGCATCGGTGGCCTGGCTCTTGTTGTTGAGGGCCGCGATGTCGCTCGTGAGGAGCAGCGTCGTGCCCGCAATGGCCGCACTGGATGAGTCCGTGAGGTGCGCAGTCAGCGTCGCCGGTGCACCGGGGGACGGAACGCTGGGGGTCACCGTGAGCGCGATCTGCGAGCCGGCAATCTGCAGCTGCGTGTTGATCGTCTTGCCGTTGATCGTGGTGCTGACCGTGACCTGGCGGTCCGTCTTGTCACCCGCGTTCGACACCGTGCCGGTGAAGATGCCCTGGGCATCGGTCGTCGTGCTGCCGGGCGTGAAGAAGGTATTCGAGTTGGTCGTCACGTGCACTGCTGCGCTCGGCACGATGTTGTTGTTGGCATCCACCGCCACCACGGTGAGCTTCGCCGTCGCCGTGCTGGCGTTCGTGAGCGTGGTCTTGTCCAGCAACACCACGAAGTTGGAGACCTTCGCAGTCTGGGTATCGACCGACTGGCCCAGCGGCACCGTGTAGCTCTTGCTCGTCGACACGCCGGTGCCCTTCAGCGTGGCCGTGGCTTGCAGGGTGCCCGCACCGGCGGACGTCGTCGAGGCCGGCGTGATCTGCACCATCGCAACGCCATTGGAGCCGGTCAAGGCCGTGCCGCTCGCGGGGATGAAGCGCGCGAGCGAGTTGTCGGTCGAGAACGTGATGACTTCCCCGGACAGTGCACCGCCGTTGCCGTCCGTGGCGGTCGCCTTCGCGAAGATGTTCGAGGTGCTCGACACCGTCGAGGTCGTCGCACCCGTCGAATCGACGATGTCCAGGACGAGCGTCGGTGTCGCCACCGTCGTCGTGCCGCCCGTGCCGCCGCCGCCGTTGTTGCCGCCGGTCGTCGTGCCGGCGCTGCCTCCGCCGCCTCCGCAAGCGGCGAGTGTCGCGACGAGCGCTGCGCCCGCGAACAATCTGATCATCTTCATCATGGCTGTCTTTCTGTACTTCCTGCTGTGTGTTGCCGTCTGAGTCCCTGTGCCGTTTTCAGCGCACCGCTGCGCGGTCCGCGATCATCTTCGGCGTGATGAAAACGAGCATTTCCTGCTTGTTCGTGGTGCGGCTCGAGTTCTTGAAAAGGTTGCCCGCGATCGGGATGTCCCCGAGCAGCGGCACCTTGGTGATCGTGTCGCTCTCCGTCAGTTCGAAGATGCCGCCGATCACGACCGTGCCGCCGTTCTCGACGAGCACCTGCGTCTTGATGTGCTTGGTGTTGATCGCGATGCCGGCCGCCGTGGTCTCGCCTCGGCTGTCCTTGTTGATGTCGAGGTCCAGCAGGATGTTGCCCTCGGGAGTGATCTGCGGCGTGACTTCGAGCTTCAGCGTCGCACGGCGGAACGACACCGCCGTCGCGCCGCTGGACGTGGCCTGCTGGTACGGGAACTCCGTGCCCTGCTCGATCAGCGCTTTCTGGTTGTGCGCGGTGACGATGCGCGGACTCGACACCAGCTTGCCCTTGCCGTCGGCCTCCAGCGCGGACAGCTCCAGGTTCAGGAAGCGGTTTGCGGAAGCGGAGAACAGCGAGATCGCGAACGAGGCCGGCGTGAAGCCGCCGACGCCGACCGCAGGCAGGTTGATGAAGTTCGTGTTGACGGTATCGAGCTTGGTGTCGCTCTCGCCCGTGGTGCCCGACACGGCGTTGTACGTGCCGCCGAACGCGACGCGATTGCCGCTGCCCACCGCGTAACCGGCGTCGCCGCCGCGCAGGCCGCGCAGGTCACTGCCGCCCAGCTTCACGCCAAGGGATTTGCCGAATGTGTCGGACGCTTCGACGATGCGCGCTTCGATGAGCACCTGGCGCACCGGGATGTCGAGCTTGCCGACCAGGTCACGAACCGCGTCCAAACGCGACGTGATGTCGGTGACGAAGACCTGGTTCGTCCGCGGTTCGGCGATCACACTGCCGCGCGTGGAGAGGATCCGCGCCGCGCCGGTGCCGGCACTGATCTGCGTCGCGATGTCGACGGCTTTCGTGTAATTGAGCTGGAAGGATTCGGTGCGCACCGGCTCGAGGCTGGCGATCTGTGCACGCGATTCGAGGTCGAGCTTTTCCTTCGCCTGGATTTCATCCTTCGGCGCGATCCACAGCACATTGCCGGTCTTGCGCATGCCCAGGCCCTTGGCCTGCAGCACGATGTCCAGCGCCTGGTCCCACGGCACGTCCTTCAGGCGCAGCGTCACCGACCCGGTCACCGAGTCCGAGGTGACGACGTTGAAGTTGGTGAAGTCGGCGATCACCTGCAGCAGCGAACGCACTTCGATGTTCTGGAAATTGAGCGAGAGCTTCTCGCCCGCGAAGCCGGGGCCTTGCGTGAGCTTGCTCGTGTCCTGCTTTTGCTGGCGCACTTCCACGACGAACTGGTTGTCGCTCTGGTAGGCGCTGTGCTCCCACAGGCCCTTCGGTTCGATCGTCACGCGCACGCGGTCGCCGACCTGCTGCGTCGTCACGGAGTTCACGGGCGTGCCGAAGTCGGTCACATCGAGGCGGCGGCGCAGGCCTTCGGGCAGCGACGACTTGAGGAAATCGACGATGAGGTTCGCGCCTTGCTGGCGGATGTCGACGCCGATCTGGTTGCTGGGCAGGCCCACGATGATGCGGCCGGAGCTGTCGGCGCCGCGGCGGAAGTCGAGGTCGCGGATCGGGAGCACTTCGGAGTTGCGGCTTTCCGCGAACGCCGGTTGCTGCGCGGGTGCCGACGGTCCGGCAGCCACTGCGGAATCGAAGACCACGAGCAGTGACTTGCCTTGCAGTTGCGCGCGATAGCTCGCCGGAGCCTTCAGGTTGACGACGAGGCGCGTGCGGTCGGCGGACTGCACGATGTTGACCGAGCGGACGTTGCCCTGGTTGATCTCGACGGAGTTGCGGCCCATGCCGTTGGTCGCGCCCGGTACATCGAGTGCGACGCGCGCGGGCGCCTGGATCGCGAACCCGGCGGGAACCGCGGTGAGCGGCTGCGCGAAATCGATGCGGATGACTTCGGTGCCGCCCTGGATGGAGCCGCTGACCGCCTCCACCGCGTTCTGCGCGCGTGCCGAGAAGGCCAACCCCATGGCGGCCAACGCGACCGCGAAGGTCCACGCCCGCTGCCAGGTGATCCGGTTGTAGTTATTCATTTCGACCTCTCTTGCAGTTGCAATGTGGCTGTGCGCTCGGTCCATTCGCCGCCGGCGTCCTGCACGACTTCGCGCAGGGTCACCTCGGTCTCACTCACCTTCACGATCTTTCCGTAGTTCTGCCCGAGGTAGTTCCCGGGCTTCACTTGGTACAGCAGGTTGTCCACGCGCAGGAGCGCGACGGGCTGGCCTTCCTTGATCAGGGAGCCGACCATCTTCATGGTGTCCAGCGGGTAGGCCTCGAGCGGCTCCTTGCGCCGCGCGAGTTCCGGCGCGACGAGCGCCGCGTTCGACGTCGCCGACGCGGATTCGCGCTTGAGCGCCTGCGTGAGCTTGATGTTCGAGAACGGGTCGGTCACCGCTTCCTGCGTGTAGGCCTGCGGCGTGAACTTCTTGGGTTCGGGAATGGGCGTGACCTGCGGCTTGGTCGCGGCCCGCTGGTCGGTCATCCACTGCTGGAGTTCTTCCTGTCCGGAAGCGCCGCAGCCGGCGAGGAAGGTGCCGGCGATCGCGATGGCGAGAAGATGTCGGGCGCTCATTTCTTCTTCGCTCCTTGTGCCTTGCGCTGCGCCGACACTTCGTCGTTGTCGAGGTAGCGGAACGTCTTGGCGGTGGCGTCCATCACCAGCACGCCGTCGACGCCCTTGGCGCCGCCCGGCTGGATGCTGATGTTGTTCAGCGTCACGATGCGCGAGAGGTTGGCGACGTCGGATGCGAAAGAGCCGATGTCGTGGAAGCGGCCGGTCACCTTGATCGTGATCGGCAGTTCTGCGTAGTACTCGCGCACGCCGACGTTGCCGGGCCGGAACAGCTCGAAGTTCAGGCTGCGCCCGAGGCCGGCCTGGTTGATGTCCGACAGCAGCGCGTCCATCTCCGCCTTGCTGGGCAGCTGCTTTTCAAGCTGCGTCACGTATTGCTGCACCTGCTCGCGCTGCTTCTTCA
>DATLBJ010000059.1:0-8874 GCA_035526975.1 Ramlibacter sp. | reverse complement strand
AGTGAACGAGCGCGGAGTAGCGTGTCTGCGTGGGCAAGGTGCCGTGCCAGAACGGCAGGCCCGAATACCCCGACACGATGGCGCCGCCCGGCGCCGACACGCGATAGACCATGCGGCTGCGTGTATCGACCTCGAACGCTTCGAGCGCGGAGTACGGCACTGTCGCGCGCAGCTTCGCCTGCGCGTCGTAGCCGTCCACGTCGAGCTGTTCCCCGATCACCTTGGCGGTAGCGAGCAGCGTTCGGTCGTAGGCCTCGTTGGCGGCATTCAGCGCCGTGCCGTAGACGCTGATGCCGTCCAGCGCGATCAATACCAGTGCGGGCACCATGATGCCCACCAGCAGTCGCAGGCGCAGCGACGACGTGCCTTTCATTGCGCCTTCAGCAGGTAACCGAGCCCGCGCAGCGTGACGAGCGCCACACCCGTTCCCGCCAGCTTCTTGCGCAGCCGGTAGACGACAACCTCCACTGCCTCATACTGCACGTCGAGTTCGCCGGGGAACACGGCCTCGAACAGCTTCTCCTTCGCGACCGCATGGCCGGGCCGCGCGGCCAGTGCACGCATCAGGGCGGACTCGCGCGGCGTGAGTTCGAAGATTTCGCTGCCGACCGAGAACACGCCGCTTTGGGGATCGAGCCGCAAGCGGCCCATGTGGAATTGGCCTGCGGCCGCGGCCGGGCTCGCGGCGTTTGCCCCGGCGGGTGTCCGGCGCGCGAGCGCCCGCACGCGGGCCTCCAGTTCGTCGAGATCGAAGGGTTTCGGCAGGTAGTCGTCGGCCCCTGCGTTGAGGCCGAGGATGCGATCGCCGACCGTGCCCCGCGCGGTCAGCACCAGCACCGGCGTGCGCAGGCCTTCCGCACGAGCCTGCTCGAGCACATCGAGGCCATCCAGCCCGGGCAGGCTCAGGTCCAGCAGGACGACGTCCGGCGTGCTCGCCTTCCATTGATAGATCGCCCGGGCGCCGTCCGCGCACGGGGTGATGTGCATGCCACGCCGTGACAGCGCGCGCTCCAGCGTCGCGCGCATCGACGCATCGTCTTCAACCAGCAGGACATTCATCGCACCCGCACTGTAGTGGTTTGCGCACGCGTGGTGGCCGCACAACGAATGACAGCGCATTGACAGCCACGCGCCTCAACCTTGCACGCGCAACCTTTCACACCAAGGAGACCCATGAAGAAACTTGCCCCGATCGCTGCGGCGATCCTCGCGTGCGGCGCGGCCCACGCGCAATCGTCCGTCACCATCTTCGGCCTGCTCGACGTCAGCGTCGCGCATTTCGGCGGCGATGCCCCGTCCCTGTCCGGCGTGTTCACCGACGGCTACCAATCGAGCCGTCTCGGCTTTCGCGGCGTCGAAGACCTCGGCGGCGGGCTCGCGGCGTCGTTCTGGCTCGAAGCGGCGCTCAACCCGAATAGCGGCACCGGCGGTACGACCAACACCAACAACCAGTCCACCGGCGGCGCCGGCGGCGGCGGGCTGACCTTCGGCCGCCGCTCTACCGTGAGCCTTTCGGGCAACTGGGGCGAGCTGCGCGTGGGCCGCGACTACACGCCGGGCTTCTGGAACCTGTCGAACTTCCATCCGTTCGGCACGAACGGTGTCGGCTCGGCCGGCATCCTGTTCTACCCGGTGCAAGGCGGCGCGCGCATCACCAACGTGCGCGCATCCAACTCGGTCGGCTACTTCCTGCCCAAGCTCGGCGGGTTCTACGGCCAGGCGATGTACGCTTTCGGCAACACGCCGTCGAACTCCGCGACGCCCGATGACGGCCGCCTTTTCGGCGTTCGCGCCGGCTACGCAGCCGGGCCCATCGACGTGGCCGTCGGCTACTCGAAGACGAAGCTCACGCCCGTCGGCGACTTCACGCAGTTCAACATCGGCGGCACGTACGACCTGAACGTGGTGAAGCTGTTTGCGCTGTGGGGCGAGAACAAGGTCGGCACGACGAAGACCAAGCCCTGGAACGTCGGCGCGCACGTGCCGGTCGGCGCCGGCGTGTTCCGCGTGGCGTATGGCCAGGTGAAGGCCACCGGTGTCGCCAACGATGCGTCGCAATGGACGGTGGGTTACGTGCACAACCTGTCGAAGCGCACCGCGCTGTACGCGAACTACTCCCAGGTCGACAACAAGGGCGCGGGCACGAACTACAACGTGGGCTCAGGCGTCAACGTACCGGGCGGTGCTTCGACCGGCTACGAACTCGGCATGCGCCACGCGTTCTAGAACAAAAAGCAAGTTCTCCAAGTTGGGCCCCGCGCACTCCAGGCGCGGGGCTTTTTTCTTCAGAGCATGCCGGAGACGGACATGATCGCGCGCAGGTTCGAGAACTCGTGCTCGACGAAGTCTTCGAAGGCCTTGCCGGTTTCGAGCGCGGGCGTCCAGCCGTTCTTCTCGAGCGCGTCCTGCCAGGATTTCGTCTTCGTCGCCTTCACCACGGTGCCCGTCAGGTGCGCGCGCTGGTCCGCGGTGATCCCGGGCGCGCCGTACACGCCGCGCCAGTTGCCGATCACCACGTCCCAGCCCGATTCCTTGAGCGTGGGGATCTCGATGCCCGGCAAGCGCTTTGGCGACGTGACTCCGATCGCGCGCATCTTGCCGGCCGCGATGTGCTCGGCGAATTCGCTGTAGCCACTGCCGCCCACGGTGATGTTGCCACCGAGCATCGCCGTCACGGCTTCGCCGCCGCCGCGGAAAGCCACGTAATTGACCTTCTTCGAATCGACGCCGGCCGCGCGGGCAAGCATGCATGCCGCGATGTGTTCGGTCGACCCGCGCGAGCCGCCGCCCCAGCGCACGCTCCCGGGGTCACGCTTCATCTGCGCAACGACGTCCTTCATCGATTTGATCGGGGAGTTCGCGGACACGACGAACACGTTGAATTCGCTCGTGAGGCGCGCGATCGGCGTGCACGACTGCAATTGCACGGGCGGCCGCGCAGTGATCAGGCCGCCGACCATCACCGCGCCCATCATCATCAGCGCGCGCGCGTCGCCTTTCGAGCCTTGTGCGAACTGTGCGAGGCCGAGCGCGCCTGCGGCTCCGCCCTTGTTTTCATAGTTCACGGTGTCGACGCCGCCCGCTTCCAGCAGCGCCTTGCCCAGCGCGCGGCCCGTCGCATCCCATCCGCCCCCGGGGTTCGCGGGAATGAGCATGCGCAGCGCGACCCCGGCGTGCGCCGGAAACGGCAGCGCGCCTGCGAATGCAAGCGCGCCAAGATTCAAGAGGAACTGGTCCCTGCGCATCGGCCCGATGATAGGGGACCGTGCGACAGGGACGTGAGCCGGACGGCTACTTCGTCGTCGAACCGGACGAGCCCATCTGTTTCTGGGCTTCTTCCTGTTCCTTTTCCTTCGCGGTCTTCACGCTGACCGTCGGCACTTCGATCGTCTTCTTCTCGGTCTCGACCTTCGGCACGGTGACCGTGGCGTCCTTCGAGCCGACCTGCACGTCCGGGCCCTTGACGTCGTACTTCGGCAGCTGCACGTCGGCGGACTGCTTCTTCTCGACTTCGTACTTGGGCACCTGCACGTGGCCTTCCTGCGTCTTCTTGACGTCGCAGGCGGAAAGTCCGAGGACGCCGGCCGCGATCATGGCGGTGGTCAGCAGGTTCTTCAGCATGGCTTTTCTCCCATCGAATTGCGATGAAAGCATTCTTCGCCGGGGGCCCGAACCCGACTGTAGGACTCGGCAGTCAGCGCCTGTGGGGCAGTCCCTTGCGCTTACCGCTCAGGTGACGTCCTCTTCATGGCGGGGGCCCCACGTACGCACGGCGTGCTTGCGGCGCAGCGCTTGCAGCGCGCCTTATGCTTGATATGGCAGAGCCAGCAAGCCTCAGGGGCCGATCCAGCCGTTGACGCGCAGCTCACGGGTGAGCCACGCACAGTAGATCGGCGCCGCCACCATGCCCGCCATGCCGAACGCGGCTTCAAGCAGCAGCATCGTCGCCAGCAGTGCATACACGGGCAGGTCCACGCGGCTGCCGACGAAGTGCGCATTGAGGAAGTATTCGAGCTTGTGGATCGCGATCAGGAAGATGAATGACGCAAAGCCCACCCACATCGACACGGTCAACGCCGCCACGACGATCGCCGTGTTCGACATCAGGTTGCCGATGATCGGCAGCAGGCTCGCGAAGAAGGTGAAGGCCACGAGCGTCATGGCCAACGGCACGTGCACGTCAAACGCCGGCAGGACGAGCAACAAGTAGACAGCCGTGAGGCCCGCGTTCACCAGCGCGATGCGCAACTGCGCCGCGAGCACGTCACGGAACGCGCGGGCGAGCTGCCGCCAGCGCTCGATGGCCAGCGACGGCAGTGCGGCAGTGGCGGGCCGGCGGTGGATCGAGATGCTTGCCATCACGCCGATCACCACGCCGATCACCAAATGCAGCGCGATGCGCAGCGCATCACGGCCCCACTGCTGCATGTCGTGCGCGTGCGACCGCAACCAGCCCGACAGCGCGCGCTGGATTTCGTCGGCGGACTCCGGCAGGCGCGTGGCGATCCAGTCGGGCGCGATGGTGCGGATATGGTCGATCGTGTCTGCAAGGAGCTGCAGCAGCCGCGGCAGGCCGTCGGCCGACGCATTCAAAAGAAGGTGGAAGCCCTCGACCAGCGCAATCACGCCGCCGCTGACCAACGCAAGCGCGAGCAATCGGTTCGCAATGCGGCGGCGCGCAGGGATCTGCTTCGTGCGCGGCTTGCGGATGAGCCAAAGCAGGACATAGCCCGCCAGTGCACCGAACAGCGCCGCGAAAAGGTGGAGCCACAGCACCAGCAGCAAGGCCCCGAGCGCGAACGCGACTGCGCGCTGGCGCAGCGGCTCGGGCCACTCCAGGTCGTCGCGGGCAACGCCGATGGCGGGGGCGTTCGTGTTCATCGCAGGCACATGTTGTTGGGTTCACGCTACCATCCGCGACCCCCAACCTGTGCCGGACAATGCCGCATCCACTTGCAGTGGGACAATGGCCGCCGAGGTGGACAAAAAGCACTCCGACACGGTTGATTCGCTTTTCGGCGATGCGATCGACTCACCCGCGCTGATTGCCGCCGCGCTCGCGGCGCCGGCGGCGGCCGGGCACTTCGATGAACTGCGAGGCGGCGCCGCCGCATCTTCGAAGGATGGGCTGGAACCCGCGTGGGAACACTTCTTCGATACCCTGGGGCGCGAAGGCTTCGCCGACCTGAACCGCCGCGTCGTCAACCTGGAGCGCCAGGTTCGCGACAATGGCATCACCTACAACGTCTACGCGGATGCGCATGGCCCGCAGCGGCCGTGGTCGCTCGACCTCTTCCCGCTGGTCATCACGCCGCGGAGCTGGCAGCAGGTCGAAGCGGGCGTGCTGCAACGCGTGAAGCTGCTCGATCGCATCATGGCGGACGTGTACGGCCCGCAGGAGCTGCTCGCGCGCAACCTGCTGCCGCCGGCGCTCGTGCACGGCCACCCCGGCTACCTGCGCGCGATGCATGGCGTGCAACCGCCGGGTGGCTCCTACCTTCACATCGCCGCGTTCGACCTCGCACGCGATCCGGAAGGTGCGTGGTGGGTCGTGTCGCAACGCACGCAGGCTCCTTCGGGCCTGGGCTACCTGCTGGAGAACCGACTCGTCACCTCTCGCCTGTTTCCCGAAGCATTCCGCGACCTGCGCGTGCAGCGGCTTGCGGCGACGTACCGCGCACTTGCCGACTCATTGCGTGCGATGTGCCCGAGACACGGCGCGCGCGATCCGCGCATCGTGCTGCTCACGCCGGGCCCGTTCAACGAAACGTACTTCGAGCATGCGTACCTCGCGCGTTACCTTGGCCTCACGCTCGTCGAAGGCAGCGACCTCACCGTGCGCGGCGATCGCCTGTTCCTCAAGACGCTCAACGGCCTCGAGCCCGTTCACGGGATCCTCAAGCGCCTGGACGATGAATTCCTCGACCCGCTCGAGTTGCGTTCCGATTCGCACCTCGGCGTTCCCGGCCTGCTGCAGGCTGTCCGTGCGGGCAACGTGCTCGTCGCGAATGCGCCGGGGTCTGCCTTTCTCGAATCGACCGGCATCCTCGGTTTCCTGCCCGCGGTGTCGCGGCACCTGCTGGCCGAGGAACTGCAATTGCCTTCGCTCGCAACCTGGTGGTGCGGCGAGCGCGCGGCGATGGAAGCCGCGCTGCCGCAACTCGCTACGGGTGTGATCAAGCCGACATACGCCAGTGCGGGCGCGGGCGCGGTGCTCGGCAAATCCCTCACGCGGCGCGAAGTGGATGAATGGGCCGGCCGCATCGTGCGCGAACCGGACGAACACACGGTACAGGCGTACCTGCCGCTTGCGCAGATGCCCACGTGGAAGCACGGAATGGGCGGCGACCGCATCGTGCCGCGCTCGTTCATGCTGCGCGTCTTTGCGGTCGCGGACGGTCCGCAGTCGTGGCGCGTGCTGCCCGGCGGGCTCACGCGCATCGCAAGTGCGAATCTCGAGATCGCATCGATGCAGCGCGGCGGCTCCAGCGCCGACACGTGGGTGGTGACGGAAGGCGAAGTGGACACGACCACTTTGTTGCATCACGACCAGCCTTCCGTGGACACCGCCCACCGCACACGGTCGGTGACCAGCCGCGCGGCCGAGAATCTCTACTGGTTTGGCCGCTACACGGAGCGCGCGGAGAACACGGCGCGCCTTGCACGCCTCGCGCTCGAGGTGCTCAATGGCGAAGACCAGACGTCGCAGCCCTTGCTCACGTGGCTCACCGAAGTATCCGGGGCGAATGCGCTGGTGCTGCCCGTGGTGCCACCGGCCACCCAGGCGCGGCGCGTGTTCGAGCGTTCGCTGATTGCGAGCCTCGCGGACACGAAGACGGCCACGAGCGTCGGCTTCAACCTGCGCTCGCTGCGCAGTGCGGCCTCGGCCGTGCGCGAGCGCTTGTCGCAGGAGCAATGGAATGAGATCGTGCGTGCCGAACAGCAGTTCTTCCGCGGCTGCGCGATCGTCGTCGACGACGGCGACTTCTCCTCGGTCGAAGCGATCCGCGTGCTCGATTCACTGCTGGGCGCAACGGCCGCGATGACCGGCTCGCAGACCGACCGCATGACGCGCGACGACGGCTGGCGGCTGTTGTCGATCGGCCGGCACCTCGAGCGGCTGGGATTTCTCGCGTCGGCGCTCGGCTGGTCTTTCGACACCGGGTCCGTGCACGATGAAGGCGGCTTCGAGGCGATCGTGTCGCTCTTCGACAGCACGATCACCTTCCACGCGATCTACCAGCAGCGCCACGACATCCCGGCGCTGATCGACCTGCTCGTGCTCGATCGCGACAACCCCCGCTCGCTCGGATGGGTCGCGCAGACATTGCGCGGACGCATCGCCAAGCTTTCGGGCAGCGCCGCCGGGGAAGTCCCCGACATCGCCCTCACCGTTCCCGATCCGAAGGAGTGGTCGCTCGAAGCACTGTCGGCGCGAGACGCGCAAGGCCGCTACGCGAAGCTCGAGCAGCTCCTGCAGGAATGCACCGATGCGGCGTTTCGACTTTCGGACGACCTGGGGTCGCGCTATTTCACGCATTCCGAAGCGCGCGTGAGCGTGGGAGCCTGACCGTGCTGCTCGACATCGTCCACGAAACGCGCTACGAATACGCCCCGGCCGTGAAGACGGCGCGCCATGTCGCGCATCTCAAGCCCGCACACGGCACGCGGCAGCAGTTGTTGTCGCACGAAGTCGTGATGGACCCGCCGCCCGGGCAACGCAGCGAGGCCGTCGACGTGTGGGGCAATACGCGCACCTGCTTCAGCTACCTCGCGCAGCACGATGAACTCAAGGTCGTGGCGCACAGTGTGGTCGCAACATCGCCCTCGCCCGCCGTGTTGAACGACATGAGCTGGCAGGAGGCTCGCGAGCGCATGCGTTATCACCGAGGAGCGTCGTATGACGCCGCTGCGGAATTCGTCTTTGCCTCGCCCTACGTGCCGCGTCACTCGGACTTCGTCGAATACGCCCTCCCGAGTTTTGCGGCAGGCCGTCCCCTCACCGAAGCCGCGCGCGACCTGATGGCGCGGATCAATGCCGATTTCGACTACGAGTCGCAAGCCACCGACGTCAGCACACCCGCGCTCGAGGCGCTGCACTTGCGCAAGGGCGTGTGCCAGGATTTCGCGCACGTGATGCTCTCGTGCCTGCGCAGCCTCGGGCTCGCGGCGCGCTATGTCAGCGGCTATCTCCTCACCGAGCCGCCGCCCGGGCAGGCCAAGCTCGTTGGCAGCGATGCGTCGCACGCCTGGGTGTCCATCTACGTCCCGGGCCCCGATGACGCGCGGGGTGACTGGCTCGATCTCGACCCGACGAACCGGCGCGCGCCCGGCGAGGATTACGTCGTGCTTGCAACGGGCCGCGATTACTCCGATGTGTCGCCCGTGCGCGGCGTGATCCACGGCGGCGGGAATCACCTTCTCCACGTCGCGGTCACCGTATCGCCCGCTGCCGCTCCTACAATCGCGCCCTGAGCCAATCAGGAGCGATGCAATGAACGTCTACGACAAGATCAAGGAACTCGGCATCACGTTGCCGCCCGTGGCAACGCCCGCCGCCGCATACGTGCCGTTCGTGCAGACGGGCAACCTCGTCTTCATCTCCGGCCACATCGCCAAGAAAGACGGCAAGGCCTGGGTCGGCCAGCTCGGCAAGACGATCCAGACCGAAGAAGGCAAACAGGCCGCACGCGCCATCGCGATCGACCTGATGGGTACGCTGCATGCGGCGGTCGGTGACCTCAACAAGGTCAAGCGCATCGTCAAGGTGATGAGCCTCGTGAACTCGTCGCCCGACTTCACGGAACAGCACCTCGTCACGAACGGCGCAAGCGAATTGCTCGGGCAGGTTTTCGGCGATGCAGGCAAGCATGC
>DATLBJ010000058.1:0-11190 GCA_035526975.1 Ramlibacter sp. | reverse complement strand
CGCCTCGGCCTTCACCTGGAGATCGGGTGCGCCGGCGAGCCGGCCCCGGGCGCCTTTGACCTCCATGCCGTTGCGCTCGAAGATCAGCTCCCCGCTCAGTTGCGTGAGCGCGGGCCAGGGCGTGCGCTCCTTCGTGAGCGTGCGCGGCACGAACGCGAAGTTCACGTCCTTCACCTCCGCGCTGATGCGGAAGTCGCCCTGCTTCGCGTCCTTGAAGGGGAAGTTGCGCAGGTCGCCCTTGACGCGGAACTTCGCGCCCGTCGCGCTGCCCGACACCACGGAGTTCTGCACATAGTCGCGCGCCTGCTTCGGCACGCCCAGCGGCAGGTAGCGCCACACGCGGCTGCCGTCGGCGCGCGCGATGCCGGCTTGCAGGTCGATGACGCCGGGAAAGCGGTTCGCGCCCTTGCCGGTCTGCCACTTGATCGTGCCGTCGCCTTGCGCGTCGGCGTTGGTGAATTTCAGGTGCTGGATCGACGCGGCGATGTCGGGCCCGTCCTTCTTCCATTGCACGTCGGCCGTGAGTTCATCGAGGTGCACGACCGGGTCTTCGAACACGCCCGGAAGGTCGAGGCCGCCGCTGCGCACTTCGACCTTGCCCTTGCCGCCGGCCTGCGTCACGTCGAAATCGACCGTCAGTCCGCGCACGCCGGGCGTCGCCGCGCGCGCCGGTTGCGCCGCGGTCGCCGCGAGTGCGGGGCGCGCGGCGATTTCCAGGCCGACCGCGCGGCCGCGCGCCTCGTACGACTTCAACGCGTCGACAGGTCCTTCCCACTTCGCCTCGAATTTCTCCACCATGCCCCGGGGCGCGAATTCTTCGAGCGCCTTGTGGGTCGGCGGCCCCAGCGGCAAGCGCGTCGCGACCTGGCCCAGCGCATTGAGATCGAGCTTGTCGGCGCGCAGCTCGCCGCGCGCGGCCTGCAGCCCCTGCGCATCGCTCCATCGCACGAAGACATTGCCGCCCGGCCAGCGGATGCCATCGGCCGTCTGGAACTGCAGTTGCTCGGTGCCGAATTCGAACCCGGTCGCAAACCGCTGGCCCGCGACGCGGCCCGACACCGACGTCAATTCGAGCGGTGCGAGCTCCGGTGCAAGGCGCGTGCTCACACCCGACAGCACCACGTCGGCCGTGCCGCCCACAACCTGTCCGTGCGAAATGTCGGCCCACGCACGCACCGCGCCGCGCCCCGTGCCGACCTCCACGCCGACGTTGGCATAGCGCCGCAATTGCGACACGTCGACGCGCGCGAAGTCGCCATGCAACTGGCCTTCCCAGTCCTGCCAGTGCTCGCTGCGCGAGAGCAGCGGTTCGCGGAAGACGCCGCGCAGCGAGAAGCGCTCGCCCCATTCGGCCGGCGGCGTCGCGTCGAGGCGCAACTGGTGGCCGCGCCCGCCGCTGCGCATCACGAAGTCCACGCGTTCCAGCGCGAGGGGCGGCGCGCCGCGCATCTCGTCGCTCCACCTCACGGTGCCATCCTTGATCACGAACTCCGGCTGCGAGGAAAACCAGTCGGCCGCGCGCGAGTCGTCGCTGTCGCGCTGCGAGAAGTCCAGGCCCGCGATGTAGATGCGCCCGCCCTTGTCGCGGCGGATGTCCAGCTCGGGCCGGTCGATATACAGCTGCTCGAATCCGAGGTGCAGCAGCGACCGGGGCGACAGCGCCGCGAGCACGCGGGGCAGCATCAGCGCGGGCCGCCCCGCGGGATCGAGCAGCACCACGTCGCTGAGTTCGAACGAAGGCATGAAACCTTCGGACAGCGCCTCGATGCGGCCGATGCGCACCGGGATCCCGAGCACGCGGGAAGCCCGCATTTCCAGCTCGGGGCGCAGCTCGCCGATTCGCGGCACAATGAAAGCATGAAGCGCGCCCCACGCCAGCGCCAGCACCATCCACAGCGCAAGGAGCAGCCACAGCACGCCCTTCGCGACGGCTGCGTACGCCTGGAGGCGGCGTGAAGGCGAGGGCGAGCAGTCGGTCATGAAATCATCGGCGTGTCAGGAATTATGACCCCCGCCCACCTCGCAGGTTCACTGCAAGCCGGTGGCGCGGTCGCCGAAAGTACGGAAAACCTCTCGGACCATTCGCGTCTCGTGCAGCGCTTGCGCCGCCGCTACGGCAAGGAGCTGCCGCTCTTGCCCGCCGGTGCGCCGCTGCACTCCACGATCCGGCATGCGTACGAAAGCTTGCGTGACCAGGGCCATCCCGTGGGCACCGCACTTCGCATCCTGCGCCAGCTGGTGATGGAGCGCCTGGTGGTGCTCGACTGCGACGAGGGCGCGGCGCTCGGTGTCGTCACGCGCGCCGTCACCGAACTCGCCGAGTTCGCGCTCGACGTCGCCTGCACCGAAGCCGGCCGGATGCTGGATGCCGTCCACGGCGCGCCGCTGGGCCCGCAAGGCCAGCGCGCCCAGTTGTCGGTGATCGGCATGGGCAAGCTCGGGGCGCGCGAACTCAATGTCTCGAGCGACATCGACCTGGTGTACGTCTACGACCATGACGGCGAGACGGCCGGCGTCAACGGGCGCGCGCGCATCACCAACCACGAGTATTTCGCGAAAGCGGTGAAGATCGTCTTCGGCCTGGTGGGCGAGACGACGGAGCACGGCTTCGTCTTTCGCGTCGACCTCGCATTGCGGCCGAACGGCAATTCGGGGCCGCCGGTGGTCTCGCTCGGCGCACTCGAGGACTACTTCATGGCGCAGGGCCGCGAGTGGGAGCGCTTTGCGTGGCTCAAGAGCCGGGTGGTCGCGCCGCGCGCGGTGATCGACGACGGATCGGCGCAGGGACTGCGCGGGGCCGTGCTGCCCTTCGTGTTCCGCCGCTACCTCGACTACAACGTGTTCGATTCGCTGCGCGTGCTGCACCGGCAGATCCGCGAACACGCGGCGCGCCGCAGCGCGGGACGGCCCGAACGCGCCAACGACGTGAAGCTGTCGCGCGGCGGCATCCGCGAGATCGAATTCATCGTGCAGTTGCTGCAGGTCGTGCGCGGCGGCCAGTTCCCCGAGCTGCGCACGCGTCCCACCGTGCAAGCGTTGCAGCGCGTGGCGACCGCGGGCTTGATGCCCGAAGCCACCGCGAAGTCGCTGATGCAGGCCTACGAATTCCTGCGCCGGGTCGAACACCGCATCCAGTATCTCGATGACCAGCAGACGCATGTGCTGCCCAATGGCTGCCGCGACGACGACGGCGACCTGACCTGGATCGCCCGGACGATGGGCTTCGCAGATTGCTGCCCGTTCCTGCATGAACTCGGTGGCCACCGCGAATTCGTCGCGCAGGAATTCGACACGCTGCTGGGCGGGACCAGCGATTGCAAGGGCTGCCAGGGGCCCAGGGGCACCCAGGCACCGCCACCGGAGCTGGACGTGATCGCCGACCAGCTGCCCGCGCAGATGCGCGAGCGTGTCGCGCAGTGGTGCAAGCACCCGCGCGTGCTCGCGCTGCGCGAGGATGCGCGCGCCCGGCTCGCGCGGCTGGTGGCGCGCACCGGGCAGTGGCTCGAAGAAGGGCGCGTGACCGAAGAGGCCGCGCTGCGCATGGCCGACTGGATCGAGCCGCTGTTGCGCCGTGAGAGCTATCTCGCACTGCTGTGGGAAAGGCCCGGCGTGCACGAGCGCCTGCTGCGCCTGCTGGGCGCGGCGCGCTGGCCGGCACGTTATGTGCTGCAGCACCCGGGCGTGATCGACGAACTCGCGAGCGAGCAGCTGTATTCGGAGCGATTCAACGCCCATGATTTCGAGCAGGACCTCGAAGAGCGCCGCCGCGCGCTGACGATCACGGGCGAGGACGACGACGAGGCGCTGCTCAACCTGCTGCGCCGCGCGCATCACGCCGAGGTGTTCCGCACGCTCGCACGCGATCTGGAAGGCGGGCTCACCGTCGAACAGGTCGCCGACGATTTGTCGGCGCTGGCCGATTCGGTGCTGCGCGTGACGGCGCGCTGGTGCTGGGAGCGCTTGAAGCAGCGCCACCGTGACGAGGCGCAGTTCGGCATCATCGGCTACGGCAAGCTGGGCGGCAAGGAGCTCGGCTATGGCAGCGACCTCGACATCGTCTTCGTGTTCGAGGACGATGACGAGCGCGCACCGGAAGCGTACGGCGCGCTCGTGCGCAAGTTGATCAACTGGCTGTCGACGAAGACGGCCGAGGGCGACCTGTTCGAGATCGACACGGCCCTGCGGCCCAATGGCAGTTCGGGCCTGCTGGTGACGACCTTCGACGGGTACGCGAACTACCAGCAGCGCCGCGGCAGCAATACGGCGTGGACGTGGGAACACCAGGCGATGACACGCGCGCGCTTCGTGTGCGGCATGCGCGAGCTCGCCCCGCGTTTCGACGCCGTGCGCGAAGCCGTGATCGCCGCGCCGCGCGATGCCGACGCCCTCAAGCGCGAGATCGTGGCCATGCGCGAGAAGGTGCGCGCGGCGCGGCCGGTCAACCGCGAGCGCTTCGACGTCAAGCACAGCCCCGGCGGCATGGTCGATGTCGAATTCGCGGTGCAGTTCCTGGTGCTCTCGCAATCCGCGCAGCATCGCGAGCTGATCCCCAATGTGGGCAACATCGCGTTGCTGCAGCGCGCCGAGGCCGCCGGCCTGCTGCCCCGGGGCGTCGGCACCGAAGCGTCGCGCGCCTATCGCCAACTGCGCCGCGTGCAGCACCAGGCGCGGCTGAACGAAGAGCCGACGCAGCTCGCGGCCGATGCGATGCCGCGCGAGCGCGATGCGGTCCTGGCGTTGTGGCGCGCGGTGTTCGGCGACTAGCGCCCGCGAATCTTCTCGACCAGCCGGGTCGTCGAGTAACCCGCCACGAATGGAATCGCCAGAGCGCGCCCGCCGTAGCTGCGCACGAATTGCGCCTCGGCCAGCTTGTCCATGTCGTAGTCGCCGCCCTTGACCAGCACTTGCGGCTCGAGTTCGCGAACGAGTTCGAGGGGCGTGTCTTCGTCGAACAACGTGACGAGCGAAACGGATTCGAGCGCCGCGAGCAATGCGGCGCGGTCGCCTTCCGGATTGAGGGGTCGGTCCGGCCCCTTGCCGAGGCGCCGGGCGGAGGCGTCGGTGTTGACGCCCACGACCAGGCTCGCGCCGAGCGCGCGGGCCTGCTCGAGGTAAGTGGCATGGCCGCGATGCAGGACGTCGAAGACACCGTTGGTGAACACGACGGGCTGCGCCAGTTGCGAGACACGGGCGGCAGCGTCACGCCGCGGGACGATCTTCGCTTCGAGCTTCGTCACGCCGCGTGGGGCAACGCGCCGCCGCCGCCGGGCCCGAGGCTGGCCGCAAGCTCCTTGCGATAGCGATTGAGCTCCTGCACGCTCTTGAAGCTGCGGTCCATCAGCAGCGACATGTTGTGCAGGATGCGCTCGACGACCTTGCTTTCCCATACGGCGTCGAAGTTGATCTGCTTGTCCAGCCACTCCTCGAGCCACTCGGGGTCGGGCAGGCGCGACTGGATCGTGTCGCGCGGGAAGAGGGCCTTGTTCACGTGCAGGTTGGTCGGGTGCAAGGCCTGCGCCGTGCGGCGCGCGCTGGCCATCAACACGCCGATCTTGGTGAAGGCCGCCTTGGCTTCCAGGCCAAACTTGTCCATCGCGCGCTTCATGTAGCGCAGGTACGCGCCGCCATGACGCGCCTCGTCCTGCGACAGCGTGGTGTAGATGTGCTTGATCACCGGCTCGGTGTGCCATTCGGAAGCGCGGCGGTACCAGTGGTTCAGGCGGATCTCGCCGCAGAAGTGCAGCATCAGCGTCTCGAGCGCGGGTGCCGGCTCGAACTCGAAGCGCACCTCGTGCAGTTCCTCTTCGCTGGGCACGAGGTCGGGACGGAAACGCCGCAGGTACTCCATGAGCACCAGCGAGTGCTTCTGCTCCTCGAAGAACCAGATCGACATGAAAGCCGAGAAATCGGAGTCGTCGCGGTTGTCGCGCAGGAACATCTCGGTGGCCGGCAGCGCCGCCCATTCCGTGATGGCGTTCATCTTGATGGTCTGCGCCTGCTCGTCCGACAGCTTGTCGGCCTCGAACGACGCCCACGGGATGTCCTTGTCCATGTCCCATCGGACGGACTCGAGCTGCTTGAACAATTCGGGGTAGAGCATGGTTGAAAAGGGCGGCCGGCTGCAGATTTTAGTCGGCGGGGTGAAAATGGATTGACAAACCTGCTTTTCGAGGAGCTTTCAGTGCCCAGGATCGTATTTATTGTGCTCGCGCTGCTCGGTTTCGCGCTGTCGGGCTCCGCCCCGGCCGCGCCCCCGCAGGCGGCGGGCTGCCCCGCGGCCATCGACTACACCTTCCCGCGCCTGCAGGACGAGAAACCGCAGGCCCTGTGCCAGTACGCCGGCAAGGTGATCCTGGTGGTCAATACCGCGAGCTACTGCGGCTACACACCGCAATACCAGGGCCTCGAGGCACTGCACGCCAAGTACAACGGCCGCGGGCTGGTGGTGCTCGGCTTTCCCTCGAACGACTTCGAGCAGGAAAAGGCGAGCAACAAGGAGATCGCCGAGTTCTGCGAAAACACCTACGGGGTCAAGTTCCCGATGTTCGGCGCCTCGCACGTCAAGGGCGCGCAGGCGAATGCGCTGTACAAGCAGCTTGCGAAGGCGACCGGGCAGGAACCCGAATGGAATTTCTACAAGTACCTGGTCTCGCGTGATGGCCGCATCATCGCGGTGTATCCGAGCAAGGTCACGCCGAGCGACCCGCAACTCGTGGCCGCGATCGAGAAGCAGCTCGCGGTGAAGTAGGCCCGCGGTCAGGTCGCTGCAAGCTATGTGATCGCGGCCGCGCGCCGCGACACAAAAATTTACCGAAGCGTTGCCGTGGCGGCTGGAACTGCCCGCGAATGCCTCCACTCTTACCGGGAACTGTTTTCTTGCTGCGAAGCCGTCCGGCTTGCCGGATCGAAATCCCGAGGCGACTCTTCTCCTCCTCCCTCCCTCCCTCTTCGTCAAGGGGCGCTTCGCAGCAAATTTTATTCGTGCCTAGGAGGGCTTCGTGTCGATGAAGCTCGGGCGCGTCATGAGCTTGTCGTGCAGCCTGGCCAGGTTCGGGTGCGCGCTGCGCCAGTCGATCTGCGGAAAGCGGAAATCCAGGTACCCGAGGGCGCAGCCCACCGAGATGTCGGCCAGGCTCAGGTAGATTCCGGCGCAAAAGGGCTTGTCGCCCAGCCCCTGGCCCATGGCCTTGAGGCTGCCGTTCACCTTGGCGAGCTGCCGGTCGATCCACGCCTGGCTGCGCTCGTTTTTCTTGCGGCCGGGCCAGTTCGCCTCGAGCCGCGCGGCGATGGACGCGTCGAGCACGCCGTCGGCGAGCGCCTCCCACGTCTTGACTTCGGCGCGCTCGCGCCCCACTGCGGGAATGAGCTTGCCGACCGGCGAAAGCGTGTCGAGGTATTCGACGATGACGCGCGAATCGAACAGCGCCTCGCCGCCTTCCATCACCAGGCAGGGCACCTTGCCCAGCGGGTTCGATTGCGCGATGCCGGTGTCGGCGGACCACACGTCCTCGAGCACGAATTCGTAGTCCAGCTTCTTCTCGGCCATCACGATGCGCACCTTGCGCACGTACGGGCTGGCCGTCGCCCCGATCAATTTCATGGACAAGCTGATTTCCCCGGCTGGTATTCGAGTTGTGGGTGCGGGCCATTTTAGCGAGCACAGCGCGTTTGGAAGTGACCGGGCGCACTTCGTGCAGGCTCCTAAAATCGGGGGATGACGCTTTCCACGATCTCCGCCCTGTCGCCGCTGGACGGCCGTTACGCGCCGCGGCTGGCCGCGCTGCGCCCGTTGATGAGCGAGATGGGCTACATGCACAAGCGGGTGCAGGTGGAGATCGGCTGGTTCGTCGCGCTGTCGGACTGCGGCTTTGCCGAATTCAAGCCGCTCACGCCCGGAGCCCGCACCTACCTGCTCGGCCTCGTCAAGAATTTTTCGGAAGCCGACGCGCGGGCGATCAAGGACATCGAGAAGACCACGAACCACGACGTGAAGGCGGTCGAATACTGGATCAAGTCGAAATTCGATGCGCGCCCCGAACTCAAGGCGGCCAGCGAGTTCGTGCACTTCGCGTGCACCAGCGAGGACATCAACAACACCAGCCACGCGCTCCAGCTCAAGGGCGCGCGCGAGCAGGTGATCCTGCCTGCGCTGGATGCGCTGGTCGTCAAGCTGCGCGAGATGGCGCACACGCACGCCGGCGTCGCCATGCTGTCGCGCACGCACGGGCAGACCGCGACGCCGACCACCGTCGGCAAGGAGATCGCGAACGTCGTGGTGCGCTTGGCCGCCGCGCGCGAGAAAGTTGCCGCGGTGAAGCTGCTGGCCAAGATGAACGGCGCGGTCGGCAACTACAACGCGCATGTTGCCGCCTGGCCCGACTTCGACTGGGAAGCGTTTTCGCGCAAGGTGGTGGAGTCGCCGGAGCCGCTCGGCCTGGGCCTGACGTTCCAGCCGTACAGCATCCAGATCGAGCCACACGACTACATGGCCGAGCTGTTCGATGCGGTCGCGCGGGCCAACACCATCCTCATCGACTTCTCGCGCGACACCTGGGGCTACATCAGCCTGGGCTACTTCAAGCAGAAGCTGCGCGACGGCGAGATCGGCTCGTCGACCATGCCGCACAAGGTCAACCCGATCGACTTCGAGAACGCCGAAGGCAACCTCGGGCTCGCCAACGCCGTCCTCAGGCACCTGTCGGAGAAGCTGCCCGTGTCGCGGTGGCAGCGCGACCTGACCGACTCGACCGTGTTGCGCAACATGGGTGTCGCGCTCGGCTACGCGGCCCTCGCGTATCACGCACTGTCCACCGGTGTCGCCAAGCTCGAGCTCAATCGCGAAGCGATCGATGCCGACCTGAACGACGCCTGGGAAGTGCTGGCCGAGCCGATCCAGACCGTGATGCGCCGCTTCCATGTGGAAGGCGCGTACGAGAAGCTCAAGGAAGTCACGCGCGGCCGCGCGGTGCGCGCCGAAGACCTGCATGCGCTGATCCGCGGCCTCGAGATCCCGCAAGCGGAGAAGGACCGGTTGCTCGCGCTCACACCGGCCGGCTACATCGGCAAGGCCGCCGAACTCGCGCGGCGCGCGTGAGCGCGCCGGCAAGCCGATGGCATTGAAGTCCACCGTTTTCAAGGCCCAGGTCGCGATCGCCGACATCGACCACGGCTACTACGCCGATCACGCGTTGACGATCGCGCGGCATCCGAGCGAAACCGACGAGCGGATGCTGATCCGCATCGCGGCGCTGGCGCTGAATGCCCACAAGCTTCAGGACGTGTGCGGCGGCGACGGCACGCTCGGCTTCGGTGCGGGCCTGTCCAGCCCCGACGAGCCCGACGTGATCCTGCGCGACTTCACCGGGCGCGCGCGGTGCTGGATCGAAGTCGGCCAGCCCGAGGACCGGCCGATCGCGAAAGCCTGCGGCCAATCGGACGAGGTGATCGTCTACGCCTTCTCGCAGGCGGCCGACATCTGGTGGCGCGCCATCGAGGGCAAGGTCGTCCGGCTGTCGAACCTTTCGGTCTGGCGGGTCGCGGCCGATGCGTCGCAGTCGCTCGCGCAACTGGCGCAGCGCACGATGCAGCTGCAGGCCACGATCCAGGAAGGCGCGCTGATGATCGGCGACGGCACGCGCAGCATCGATATCGAACCGCTCGCACTGAAGCGCCGCGGCTGATACCCCGCATCACTGCGGCATCAGCACGCCGCAACTCCAGCACTGCTCGAAGCCGCCCTCGACCATTTCGCCGCACACGCACAGCCAACGGCGTTGCGGCACGCGCTCGAGGTCGTCGAGCAGGGCGCGCGCGGCCTTCTCCTGCTCCTCATGCGTGATCCAGATCTCGGGCAGGCACTGGTCCGGCGGCAACTCGCCCGCCACAGAGGACAGGTAGTAGCGCTGCATGGACGCGTCGATTCCCGCATGGCGCAGTGCATCGACCCAGAGCGCGGCGATCGCGATGTTGGGGGCTTTCGTGATGCGCAGCATCAGGCCGCTTTCTTCAGCGCCCGCTCGGCATAGCGGTTGAAGCGCCACGCGCCGCCGTGGAGCGTGATGCGCCGCCAGGTGCTGCGCTTTTCCGCAGGCGACATTTCGGACCAGAGCCTGACTTCCTCGAAGGTGCGCCCGCAGCCCTTGCACACCGCATCGCCCTGGCTGGTGGAACAGATCGCGATGCACGGCGTGTCGGGCGTGGTGTCGTACCAGGCCTTCCATGCCGCGTACGCCGGCGACGGCATGCCGCGCTCGTCGGCCGTATCGGCGTGGTGGAAGACCATCAGCGCATACACCTCGGCGAGCGCGCGCAGCTCCGGCGCCAGCGTCACGCCGTCGGGCGAGGGCTTGCGGTCGCGCCAGTGATTGATCGCGGCCTCGATATCGGTGATGTGGATGCCCGCCATGCGTCGTTTCCCGCGCCAGTGTATGCTCGCGGCCACGAAGGGGAGTAGCCCCCTGCACGCCCGCCGTCAGCACGGAACGGAAAAATTCCCGGTGGGCGCGGGCAGTTCGACGCAACTGCCGGGCAAGACCTTCGGTTCATCCACGCTTGAACCGGAGGTTTTTTTATGCCCGTCGAATTCCTGTCTTCCGCCTGGTGGTCGGCGCTCGCCGCGATCGTCCTGATCGACCTGGTGCTCGCCGGCGACAACGCGATCGTCATTGCCCTCGCCGCGCGCAACCTCCCGGAGAACCTGCGACGCCGCGCCATCATCTGGGGAACCGGGGGCGCCGTGATCGTGCGCAGCGCGCTCACGCTCGTCGTGGTGTGGCTCCTCAAGATCCCGGGACTCCTGCTCATCGGTGGCGCGGCGCTCGGCTGGATCGCTTATCGCCTCCTCGTCCCCGACGACGACGGTGAAGATGGCGAGCAGCACACCATCGGTGCGAGCTTCTGGGCGGCAATGCGCACCATCGTGATCGCCGATGCGCTGATGGGCCTCGATAACGTGCTCGGCGTCGCGGGCGCCGCGCAGGGCAGCTACCTTCTCGTCGTGCTCGGCTTGCTCATCAGCATTCCGATCATGGTGTGGGGCAGCACGCTGATCCTGCGCTTCGTCGAACGCCACCCGGGATTCGTCTACTTCGGTGCGGGCGTCCTCGCCTGCACGGCGGCCAAGATGATGCTGAGCGAGCCGATCGTCGACGAGCACGCACCGAAGGGCATCGCCGCGGCGGTGCTTTCGGT
>DATLBJ010000057.1:0-21205 GCA_035526975.1 Ramlibacter sp. | reverse complement strand
CATGGCGACCGAGCGCGGCTTCAACACGATCATCTCGTCGGGCGACAAGGACCTGTCGCAGCTGGTGAACGAACACGTCACCGTGATCGACACGATGAACGACCGCAAGCGCGACGTCGCGGGTGTCACGAGCGAATTCGGTGTGCCACCGTCCTTGATGGTCGACTACCAGACGCTGGTGGGCGACTCCGTCGACAACGTGCCCGGTGTCGACAAGGTCGGGCCCAAGACGGCGGTCAAGCTGCTGCAGGAGTGGGGCTCGCTCGACAACCTCGTCGCGCACGCGGACGAAATCAAGGGGGCTGTCGGCGAGAACCTGCGCAAGGCACTGCCATGGTTGCCCACGGGGCGCGAGATCCTCACGATCAAGAAGGACTGCGACCTCAAGGACTTCATCCCCGGCCTGCCGTCGCTCGACGACATCGCCGTGACCGAGGGCCAGCGCACCGACGAACTCAAGGCGTTCTACGAAAAGCACGGCTTCAAGGGGCTGGTGAAGCAACTCGAAACGCACGAGGTTCCGCCGGAGTTGATCGAGGAACATCGCACGAAGAAGAAGGTCGGCCCGGGGCCGGGAGCGGAGTTCGACGAGCCGGATCTCTCCGGCCTGTCGCAGGTCACCACGCTTCACTACGACACGATCTACACGTGGCCGCAGCTCGATGAATGGCTCGCGAAGCTCGACGCGGCGGAACTCGCGGCGGTCGACACCGAAACCAATTCGCTCGACGAGATGGTGGCGGAAATCATCGGGGTCTCGTTCTCCGTCAAGCCGGGTGAAGCCGCTTACATCCCCCTGGGTCACAACTACCAGGACGCGCCGGAGCAACTGCCGCGGGACGAGGTGCTCGCAAAGCTGAAGCCGTGGCTGGAAAACGCCTCGAAGAAGAAGCTCGGCCAGCACATCAAGTACGACCGCCACGTGTTCGCCAACCACGGCATCGAGGCGCAGGGCTATGTGCACGACACGATGCTGCAAAGTTATGTGCTCGAAGTGCACAAGCCGCACTCGCTCGCGAGCCTGGCCGAACGCCATCTCGGGCGCAGCGGCATCGACTACGAGACGATCGCGGGAAAGGGCGCCCACCAGATCCCGTTCGCGCAGGTGTCGGTCGACAAGGCGGCCGAGTATTCGTGCGAAGACTCGGACCAGACGCTCGACGTGCATCTTGCGCTGTGGCCCAAGCTCGAGGCCGACAGCAAGCTCGCGTTCATCTACGGCCTGGAGCTGCAAAGCAGCGAGTCGCTGTACCGCATCGAGCGCAACGGCGTGCTGATCGACAGCGCGCTGCTCTCCAGGCAAAGCGCGGAACTCGGCCAGCGCATGATGCAGCTCGAACGCGAAGCGCACGACCTCGCGGGGCAGCCTTTCAATCTCGGCTCGCCCAAGCAGATCGGGGAGATCCTCTTCACCAAGCTCGGCTTGCCCGTGAAGAAGAAGACCGCCAGCGGTGCGCCGAGCACCGACGAGGAAGTGCTCGAGGAACTGGCGCAGGACTATCCGCTACCCGCCAAGCTGCTCGAACACCGCAGCCTGTCGAAGCTCAAGGGCACGTACACCGACAAGCTGCCGCTGATGGTCCACCCGAAGACCGGACGGGTGCACACGCATTACGCGCAGGCAGTGGCCATCACCGGGCGCCTGTCGTCGAACGACCCCAACCTGCAGAACATCCCGATCCGCACGTCCGAGGGGCGGCGCATTCGCGAAGCCTTCGTCGCCGGCCCGGGAAACCGCATCGCCAGCGCCGACTACAGCCAGATCGAACTCCGCATCATGGCGCACATCTCCGAGGACGATGCGTTGATGCGGGCTTTCCGCGAGGGGATGGACGTGCACCGCGCGACGGCGTCGGAAGTGTTCGGCGTGGCGGCCGACCAGGTGTCGAGCGAACAGCGGCGCTACGCGAAGGTGATCAACTTCGGCCTGATCTACGGCATGTCGAGCTTCGGCCTTGCGCGCAACCTCGGCATCGAGAAGAGCGCGGCCGCGAACTACATCCAGCGTTATTTCGAGCGCTATCCCGGCGTGAAGCAGTACATGGACGAAACGCGCCTGTCGGCCAAGAGCAAGGGCTTCGTCGAAACGGTGTTCGGCCGGCGCCTCTACCTGCCCGAGATCAATTCACCCAACGGCCCGCGCCGCGGCGGCGCGGAACGTCAGGCCATCAACGCGCCGATGCAAGGCACGGCCGCGGACCTGATCAAGCTGTCGATGGTGAGGATCCAGGACGTGCTGGATGCCGAAAAGCGCCGCACGAAGATGATCATGCAGGTGCACGACGAGCTCGTCTTCGAAGTGCCCGAGGACGAAGTCGACTGGGTCAAGACCGAAGTGCCCCGCATGATGGCGGCGGTTGCCGAACTGCGCGTTCCGCTCCTCGCCGAGATCGGCGTCGGGGCGAACTGGGACCAGGCGCACTAAGGCTTTGCAGCACGCTTGTCATCCCGGTCGATCGACATCAACTGCACCGTACGCGCGCGACATTGCCCTGCCCATCGACATCGATGGTGAGGCGACGCGCGTCGAACTCCTGCGTGACCATGTCGCCGGGACGCACGGCGCGTACGCGTTCCGCGCGCGCGCTTTGGCGCGCTTGTTCGCCAAGCGGTGTGTTGTACGGCTTGCCGACGAAAGCTTGCGCGGCTTGTGCGTCGCATTCGCCGGGCGCGAACACGGGCGGCGGCGGTGCTTCGGGCACTTGGGGCGGTTGCTCCGCGCAGGCAGCAAGAAGGACCGTCGAGAGAAGGAATGAGAGGGCACGCATCGCGTTCGATTGTGCGCCCGATGGCGGCGCCGCCGGCGTGCGCCGGCACGGTTGCTAAGATCGGCCGCAAAAAGCGGCATGACAATCCTTGCAATCGTGATCGCGACGCTGGGCGCGGGTATCGGCAGCGTGTGGCTCGCCGCGGGCCTGATGCGCGCCGGCGTCCTCGGCACCCGCCCCGAACATGCCACCTACATCGGGCCGCACCATCTCTTGAGCCTTGCCGCGGGCGCGCTGCTCGCCACGGCCTTCATGCACCTGCTGCCCGAGGCTTTCGAGAGCAACGCAGGTGCGAAGGCGCTGTTCTCCACGCTGCTCGTCGGAGTCGTGTTCTTCTTCCTCCTGGACAAGGCGGAGCTCTGGCACCACGGCCACGAACATCACGACCCCGCCCACGATCACCCTCACGCCCATGATCACGGCCATGCGCATCCGCCGCTGCGGTCAGGCGGGTGGAGCGTGCTCACCGGCGACAGCGTGCATTGCTTCGGCGACGGCGTCCTGATCGCTTCCGCGTTCGTCGCGCAGCCCCGGCTCGGTTGGATCGCGGCGATCGCGGTGCTTGCGCACGAAGTGCCGCATCACATCGGCGACCTGGCGGTGATGCGCATGACCAGCGCGAATCGCGGCGCAGCCCTGGTCAAGGTCTCGCTTGCCGGCGCAGTCACGGTGATCGGCGGGCTGGCGGGTTATGCGCTGCTGGGCCGCATCCACGATGCGCTGCCGTACTTTCTCGTCGTCGCCAGCAGCAGTTTCATCTACGTGGCGCTCGCCGACTTGATCCCGCAGCTGCAGCGGCGCCTGTCGACGCGCGAGACCGCGGTGCAGGTCGCGTGGTTGCTGGTCGGCATCGCGATGGTCACCCTGGCGAGCCACCTCGCGCATCAGTCCGCGTAGCTGTACGCGCGCGGCGGCATCTGCCAGTGCCCGGGCACCCACACGTGCCCGACGCCGTTCCATTCCCAACGGCCGGGCACCCAATGGCGTTCCACTCGCTGCACGGGATACATGACCAGCGGCAGCGACGCCGTCGAATACGTCGCGACATGAATCACCGTGAGCGAACGCGCATCCGCTGATCCTGCCGCGCACGCGAGCAAGAGTGCCGCAGCAGCGGCAAGCATCGACCGGCTCTTTTTCATATCGATCCTCCTGTGCTTGCGCCGGACGTTGAGCTACCTGCGTGAACCCAGCATCGCCATTGTGCGAACGGCGCGTGAAGAGTTGCACGCATTCGTAATGGCCGAGCAGTCCTACGAACCATCGAGTTCGTCCGACAGGCGTGTCGGGGGCGCAGGCATAACGTCCAAGCACCACTTCCAAAGGAGACCAGGCATGGCATCACGTGACTACGAGGACAGCAACCGGAACCCGGGCAGCCAGCAACCGCGCAACGACCCGCAGCAGGAACAGCGCGGTCAAGGCTGGAGTGGACGCAGCCCGCAGGAAAGCCATGGCTATGGCCGCGGCACCGGCGGGTCCGATTGGGGCCAGCAAGGCCAAGGCCCGTCGCGCGGCAGTGAGTTCGGAGGCTACGGCGGTGAGTTCGGCGGGCAAGGCGGCTATGGCCGCGATGCGCGCGGGGATTGGGGTTCGTATCCGGGCCAACAGCACCAGGGCACCTACGAACAAGGCAGTTACGGCAGCCGCGGTGGCAGCAGCAGTGGCTATGGCGGACAAGGCAGCTTCGGCGGGCAAGGCGGCTACGGCGGCACGTACGGCCAGGGCAGCTATGGCCAAGGGGGATACGGCCAGGGCGGTTACGGTCAGACGGGCGGCCACGGTGGCGGCCAGCAGCAGCAATACGGTGGCAACAACGGCATGGGCAGCCAGTACGGCGGCGGCACGAGCCAGCACTACGGCGGCATGGGAGGCCAGGGCAGCTACGGCGGCACGCAAGGGTATGGGCAGCAAGGCTTCGGCCAGCAAATCCACGGCCAGCAAGGCCACGGCCAGCAAGGCGGCCAACATCACTTCGACCACGACTACCAGCAATGGCGCGAAGAGCAGATGCGCAACCTGGACAACGACTACCACTCGTGGCGGCAGGACCGCTACAAGAAATTCGCGGACGAATTCAACAGCTGGCGCGCCAGCCGCAGCGGCGGACAAGGCCAGAACGACACGGACTCCACCGCTGGCCCGGGCTCGGGCACGCCGGGCGGGTCTTCGAGCAAACCCAAGTAAGGACCACCATGAAACTCAACACACTCGCATTCGCCATTGCACTGGCACTCGGCACGGGCTGGGCCGGTGCACAGACTTCCGGCAGCGCGCCTGCCAGCACGGGGTCGTCGATGACGGGGGGCAAGTCGGCCCCTGCGGCGCAGCCCGGCACCGGAACACGCAATTCGGAAACGCGCAAGGACGACCAGTTGTCGCGCGGCGACCGCAAATTCATGCAGGACGCCGCGGGCGACGGCATGTACGAAGTGCAGGCCGCGCAACTCGCGCAGTCGAAGGCGCAAAGCCCCGCGGTCAAGGACTTCGCGAAGAAGATGGTCGACGACCACCAGAACGCGAACAACGAGCTGGTGCAGCTCGCGAACGCGAAGAAGGTGGAGCTGCCGGCCGCGCCCTCGCGCAGCAAACGCAGGGATATCGCGAATTTCGGCAAGCAGACCGGCGCCGACTTCGACAGGAAATTCGTGCAGGCCTCGGTGAAGGATCACGAGAAGGACATCAAGAAATTCGAGAAGGCGTCCGAAAAGCTGAAGGATCCCGAGCTGAAGTCGTGGGCGCAGAAGACGCTGCCGCACTTGCGCGAGCATCTCGCGCTTGCGCAGAAGTTGAGCGGCGCGGGCGACAAGGATGCGCAGGCGATGGGCAACCGTGGCTTAAACCCCACGCCCAACAAGCCTGACGTCGGCGTTGCAACGCCGAAAGGCGCGGTCACTGGCACCAATACCGGGAACAAGACCGGAAGCTGATGGGCCCCGCGTGAAGTCCGACGCCGCCGCGAGGCGGCGTCCGACAGCGTGCCTCAGGCATGCAATGAAATGATGAGGCTCACTTTCCCCTTGGGGACTTCACATGAAGTGCTGGTGTTTGGGCCTCATCGGCGCCTTGGGCGCTTTCTCTGCAGTTGCATCGGTTGATGGCGCGCCCGCAGAACCTGCGACCACAGCCGTGGCGCGCCCGGCTATGTTCGCCGCGGCGTCGGCACCGTTCGTGCGCCGGCTCACGCCGGAACAACGCGACGAATGGCGCTTCCTGAAGGAAGCGGCCGCCGCGGGACGTTTCGAACACGACGCATCGAAGCTCGCACTTGCGAAATCGGGCGACCCGCACCTGCGTTCGCTCGCTGCGGCGCTGATGACCCAGCAGGCGTCATCGCTGCAGGCGTTGCAGCACATGCTCCAGGTGCGCAACATGGCGCCGCCCATGCTCGCCAACGACCAGCGCAAGGCGCTCAATCGCCTGGGCAAGCTGCAAGGCGCCAAGTTCGACCGCGAGTGGATGGAATCGGTGGCAGTGCGTTCGCAACAGGACAACCTGCAGGCCTACGAGAAAGCGGCGGGCACCGCGCAGAACGCGCAGCTGCGCGGATGGATCGAGCGCACCCTGCCCGCAATGCGCTATCAATTCGCGAGCGCCGAGCGGATCGTCACTGGCGGCACGAAATTCGCCAGGCTCGCGCCGCGGCTGCCGCCCGCCACGTTCAAGGGGCCGCCGGCGAACGTCATGGGCGCGGCGCCCGCGATCATGAACACGGCCGACCTGGGCGAGGGCAACATGATGCTCGGCCCGCCGCGCAGCGTGGCCGTCAAGCTCACTGAGCCGAATATCCGGTGACGCGCCACTTGCCGTCCTTTTCATGGACGGTGGTGACGACTTCGGCAACCTCCTTGTCCGCGAACTTCGTCTGGAAGACGATCGTCACGTATTCGCCGTCGGGCTGGCCCTGCAGGGTGGTCTTGTAGGCGGTCTCGACCGCTTCGCGTTCGGTGAATGCGCCGAGCGCCTCACGCACCTTCGGAATCGCGTCCATCCACGTGCCCAGCGGCACCTTGCTGCGGAACACCGACCCCGTTGTTTCCCACGCGCGGCCCCAGTCCTTGCGATCGAGCAGCACGAGCCAGCCCTGCGCAGCAAGGCGTGCCTCCGCTTCCTTGGCTTTCGTGTCGGGCTCCGATTGCGCGAAGGCCGGAAGGGCCAGTGCGCCACTGATGGCGGCGAGCGCGACGAGGGCGAATCTTCTTTGCATGGAAAGAGTCTACACAGACAGCAGCTGCCTCATCAGTCGCGCATTGACCTGGCCCTGGTCCTCGTAGTTCGTGTTGAACAGGATGTGCATCGCATCGGCCTGCTGCGCGACGTGGCGGATCTCCGGCACCATTGCGCCGAGTTCCTCCGGTGAGTACCAGTAGTTGAAGCGGCTCGACGACTGCTCCGACTTGATGTTCCACGTCTCCTTGTTGCGGCCATGCAGGCGCAGCACGGCAAGCTTCGGCGTGGTCGCTTCCCACACGCACGGGACAGTGTTCGAAAAACCCTGCGGCGCGTCGACGATCGTGTGCGCAACGTCGAGTTCCCGCTCGAACTGGATCGTCCTTTCCAGGTTGTCGCCTTCGAACCAGCTCTTGTTGCGGAACTCCACCGCGAGCAGGTGGCCTTCCATCTTCTCGACGCAATGCCGCACATGCGCCATGCCGTCGCGATTGCGCAGCAGCCACGGCGCGAACTGGAAGTGCACGGCGCCGAGCTTGCCCGCGTCTTTCAGCGGTGCGAGTGCGGCGATGAAGCGGCGCCACAACTCGTCGCGGATTTCCAGCGGCGCATCGCGGTAGTACAGCGTGCGCGGCGCGTTGGGCCCCAGCGCCTGCGCGATGTCCTTGCCCATCACCATGGGCTGCGCCGGGTGGCCGGTGAAGAGGCGAAACGCCTTCACGTTGAAGGTGAAGTCGTCCGGCGTGCGTTCGGCCCACAGCGTGGAGTTCTGCGGCGTGGGCATGCCGTAGTAGCTCGAATCGACTTCCACCAGCGGGAATTGCGAGGCGTAGAAGCGCAGCCGCCCCTCTGGCGACTTGCAATCGCCGGGGTAGAAGCGGCCGCAGTCGATCAGCGTCTTGTCGGTCCAGGAGGCCGACCCTATGAGGATCCGGTCCACTGTAATAATATACAGCCTCCATGAATGATTTGAACGAGCAGCAGCGTGCGGCAGTCGAGCACGGCTCGGATGGCGACGCGCGGCCGCTGCTCGTCATCGCGGGCGCGGGCTCCGGCAAGACGAACACGCTTGCGCACCGCGTCGCGCATCTCATCCGCAGCGGCGCGGACCCGCAACGCGTCATGCTGCTCACGTTCTCGCGCCGCGCCGCGCAGGAGATGGAGCGGCGCGTGGGCTCCGTGCTGCAGAAGGCCCTCGAGCTGTCGCCCACGCAGCCGCTGCCGAACCTGCCGTGGTCCGGCACGTTCCATTCGATCGGGGCGCGCATGCTGCGCGAATACGCGCCGCGCATCGGCCTCGACGAGTCGTTCACCATTCACGACCGCGGTGACGCCGAAGACCTGATGGGCATGGTGCGCCACGAGATCGGCCTGTCGGCGACCAAGAACCGCTTCCCGCTCAAGGGCACGTGCGTCGGCATCTACTCGCGCGTCCTGAACACCCGCGATGCGCTCGACAAGGTGCTGCAGGAAATCTACCCGTGGTGCGTGCAGTGGGAGACCGAGCTCAAGAAGCTGTTCGGCGCGTACGTGGAAGCGAAGCAGTCGCAGAACGTGCTGGACTACGACGACCTGCTGCTCTTCTGGGCGGAGATGATGGGCGAGCCCGCGCTCGCGAAAGAAATCGAAGGCCGCTTCGACCACGTGCTGGTCGACGAGTACCAGGACACGAACAAGCTGCAGGCGCAGATCCTCCTTGCGATGAAGCCGTCGGGGCAAGGCGTTACCGTGGTCGGCGACGATGCGCAGAGCATCTATTCCTTCCGCGGCGCGACGGTGCGCAACATCCTCGACTTCCCGCACCAGTTCGGCCAGCCGGCGCGCATCGTCACGCTGGAGCGCAACTACCGCAGCACGCAGCCGGTGCTCGATGCGAGCAACGCCGTGATCGCGGCCGCGCGCGAGCGGCACACGAAGAACCTGTGGACCGACAAGGCGTCGAGCCATCGCGCGCAGTTGCTCCTGGTGCCCGACGAGGCGCAGCAGGCGCGCTGGGTTGCGGACGAAGTGCTGCGGCACCGGGAAGCCGGCACGAAGCTCAAGGCGCAGTCGGTGCTGTTTCGCACCAGCACGCACAGCGCCGCACTCGAACTGGAGCTCGCCCGCCGCAACATCCCCTTCGTCAAGTTCGGGGGCCTGAAATTCCTCGAAGCTGCGCACGTGAAGGACATGCTGGCCGTCCTGCGATTCGCCGAGAACCCGCGCGGACGCATGGCGGGTTTTCGCGTGCTCAACCTGATCCCGGGCATCGGGCAAGCGACCGCGACCCGCCTGCTCGAGGTGATGGGCGAAGCGGCGGACCCTGTCGAAACCTTGCGTGCGTTCACGCCTCCTTCCAGCGCCGGCGAAGAGTGGTCGCAGTTCGCGCAGCTCTATACCGAACTGCGGGCGAAGGATCTCGCGTGGCCCGCCGACATGGAGCGCGCGAAGGCCTGGTACGTGCCGCAGCTCGAACGGCTGCATGACGACGCGCCGGTCCGCAAGCTCGATGTCGACCAGCTCACGCGACTCGCCGCGGGTTACGCGAGCCGCGAGCGGTTCCTCACCGAACTCACGCTCGATCCTCCCCAGTCGACCAGCGACCATTCGGGCGTGCCGCATCTCGATGAGGATTACCTCATCCTCTCGACGATCCACAGCGCAAAAGGGCAGGAATGGAAGTGCGTGTACGTGCTCAACGTGGTCGACGGTTGCATCCCCAGCGACATGGCCACGGGCACCACGGAAGAGATCGAGGAAGAGCGCCGGCTGCTGTATGTGGCGATGACGCGGGCGAAGGAGCACTTGCAGCTCATCGTGCCGCACCGGTTCTACGTCACGCAGCAGTCGGGCGATCGCCACATGTATGCGGCGCGCACGCGCTTCATCAGCGACGGAATGCTCGAACGGTTCGAGCAGATCACCTGGCCTTCGGCCGATGCGCAACCAGGCGCGGCAGCTCAGCCGCAGGCGCCCGTGATGCAGGTGCGCGCCCGCGCCCGTGCCGCCTGGCGCTGAAACACATCCAACACTTCGGTACAGCGATGGCACAGTCGAAGCGCAGCGCGCTTCAATGTGGCTCATGAATCTGAAACTCGTACTTCTTGCGCTGCCGGTCTTCGTGGCGGGCTGCTCGTTGCTCCCGCCGGACATGCGAATGGGCGCTGCACCATCGCGCGTCGTCGTTGCGTCCACGCCATTCACCGCAGTCGAACGCGACTTCGTCACGCGCGTCGCGACGAAGGAGGTGTACGAGATTGAAGTCTCGAAGCTCGCGGTTGAAAAAGGGATGACGCCGGCGGTGCGCGACTTCGCGCAGACCATGGTTTCGCACCACACGCGCATGAGCGACGAATTGATCGAGATCATGAGCGCCCACGGCGTCCCGCCGCCCAAGGGCCTGCCTGCGGATCGCGCGACGAAGCTGCATCGCCTGGCCGCACTGCCAAAAAGCGATGCGTTCGACAGCGGGTTCATCCGGGTCGTGGGCATCGAAGACCACCGCAGCGCCATCGCCATGTTCGAGAAGGCGAGGGCGCAAGTTCGCGACCGAGACCTTCGCGCGTACATCGACCGTTCGCTCACGATCATGCGCGTGCACCTGACCATGGCGCAGAACGTTGCCGCCTCGATGGCGGGATAAGCGCCCCCCGGGGTGCGAAAATGCCGTCGTGGCAGTTCGCAACCCCTCCAATTTCCGCGATCTCGCGGAGCATGTGCACATCCCGCTCCGGCGCGGCGTCCTGTACCGGTCCGACCACCTGGGTGCGCTCGACGAGGACGACGCGCGGGCAATCTCTGCACTGGGGGTCAAGCGGGTGCTTGACTTCCGGGGTGTCGACGAACGCACGCCCCACGCCTGCCGCGTTCCTGGAGTCGCCGTGCATTCGCTCGCAATCGAGCCGACGATCGTGCAGGTGATCTCCGACCTGCTCGACGCCGGCCACGACCTGACGGCCCAGGAGACCGTGTCGCACATGCAGGACACGTATCGCGGCTTCGTGCGGAACAGCACGCACCGTTTCGCGGAGTTCTTCGGCCACTTGCTCGAATCGAACGAGCCCACGGTGTTCCATTGCACGGCGGGCAAGGACCGCACCGGCTTCGCCGCCGCTTTGGTCCTCAGCGCGCTCGGTGCATCGCATGACGAGGTTTTGCGCGACTACATGCACACCAACGAAAGGCTCGCCCCCGTTTCGGTCACCGGGTCGACGTGGTCCTTGCCGCCGCACGCGGCGCAAGTGCTCTATCGCGTGCAGCCCGAGTTCCTCGAAGCCGCTTTCGACGAGATCGACTCGAACTGGGGCGGCATCGAGTCGTACCTGCGCGTCGGCCTCGGGCTGGGAGAGCGCGAACGTACGCGTATGCGCGAGCTCTATACCTCGCAGAGCTAGTTCGATCCGGCTCGCATCCTGCGAAATTTCGCACGGCACTCCTACCGCGCGCTGTCCGCGCTTCCTACATCGCTGAGCTCGCGCCCGGGCGCATCCTCGTCTCACTCTTACAGGGGAACACGCGAATGGCCAACGAGGAACAACGCAAGGACGACGGCCCCGGCAAGGTCGGCCTGACGAGCGACAAGCAGCCAAACCTTGTGGCGCCGAGCGGCGTGAACGAACGCGACCACGGTGCGGCCGACGACAAGCCCATGGCGGGCGACATCGTGAACCTCGACGACGACGACATGGCCCATCCCCGCGGCAAGGTCACGTCCCAGGGCGGCACCGAGCAGGCCCAGGGCGGCGACAGCGCACCCCTGGGGCCGCCGGCCGAGATCCAGTCGGATCGCAACGGGCCGAGCGACCGCTCCAGCCGGAACTAGCATGAAGAAACGAGGGGGCAATATGGTTTACGCACTGTTCTCTCTCGGTGTCCTCGCAGCGGCTGCGGCCGTGTACACGGCAGCGATCGGCTACCTCTGGGTGCGCCAGGAACGCCTCCTGTTCGAGCCCACACCGCTCGACCCGGACGAAAAACTGGTCGACGACCCCGATGTGATCGAACGCTGGATCGAAGTGCCCGGCGCGCGCCTGTCGTGCGCGCACTTCAAGCGCCCGAGTCCGCGAGGCGTGGTGTTCTTCCTGCACGGCAATTCGGGCAACCTGCGCGACTGCCTGGTCGACCTCGACGCGTTCCGCGAAGTGAACTTCGACGTGGTGACGTTCGACTACCGCGGCTACGGCAAGAGCTCGGGCCACATCGAAAGCGAAGACCAGCTGCGTGCCGACGTGCGCGCCGTGTGGGACGCATTCGCGTCGCAATACGAGGGCCAGCGGGTCGTGATCGCGGGCCAGTCGCTCGGCACCGCCCTTGCCGCGGGGCTCGGCGCCGAGCTGTGCCAGCAAGGCCGCGCCCCCCACCTCACGTTGCTCGTGTCGCCGTACAGCAGCATGCGCGCGCTGGCCGACGAACTCTATCCGTGGGTGCCGCATCAAGTGCTGCGTTACCCGCTGCACACGCTCGAGCACGCCAGCCGTCTTTCGGGTCCGCTGATGCTGATCCATGGCGACCAGGACGAATTGATCGGCATCCACCACAGCCACGCGCTGCGCAGCGCCGTGCCGGATGCCCAACTGCATTGCCTCGAAGGCGCCGGCCACGGCGACGTGCACAAGCACCCGAACTTCCGGCAGAAGCTCGCCGGCGCCCTCGCCGCGCTCTAGGCCTTGACCACGGGGGTCATGAACCCCAGTGCGGCGCCGAAGGGATCCGAAAGGATCGCGATGCGACCCACATCCTTCACGTCCATCGGCTTGACGAGCAAGTCGCCCCCGAGCGGGCCGACCCGCGCGGCAACGTCGTCGGCTTTTTCCACCTTGACGTAGGGCACCCACATTGCAGGCGCGCCCTCGTGCGGTGTCTTCATGAGCCCGCCCCGTGCGCGGCCGTTCGCGTCCTTGAGCAGGTGGTACATGCCGGCTTCGCCCATGTCCCAGTCTTCGTGCGTGTAGCCGAACACGCTCTCGTAGAACGTGATCGCTTTCTGCGGATCGGGCGTGGCGAGTTCGTTCCAGTCGAAGTCGCCGTTCTTGACGCTGTCGACATCCGCGCGGTCGGCCCTTGCGCCTTTCCAGATGGCGAGGCGCGCGCCGGTGGGATCGACCAGCGTGCCCCCGCGGCCGATGCCGGGATAGTCCCGCGGCGCCATCACCGCTTTCGCGCCTGCGGCGACCGCGGCCGCATAGCGCGCGTCGACGTCGGGCACGGACAGCCAGCTGCGCCAATGCGCGCCATCCCCGGCTTCCCCATTGACCATGCCGCCGATGAACTCCTCGCCGTTGTGGATGACGTCATAACTGCCCGGCGCGAAGCTCTTCACCTTCCAGCCGAACAGCTTCTCGTAGAACTGCCGCGCCTTGGCGGTGTCGCCCGACACGTGCTCGAACCAGGCGAACTTCCCGAAGTGGTAGGCCATGAAGGCTCCTTCACAAGAGGTGTTGGCCGACAGCGCCCGCTGCCTGGCCGCGAAACACTGCTGGCATTCGCATTGTCACAGGAGAGCGACATGAAACCCAGGAAAGCATCGACAGGCGGCCACGACGCGAAGCACAAGGCGACCCCGAGCCCCGAGGTGCAGATGGAAGACGCCGGCACGCCGGCCAGCGGCAACAGCGGCATGGGCGGGCGCGGCAACGCGGCCGAAGGCGCGATGAAGCAGACGAGCAAGACATCGACCGAGGGCAGTGGCAAGCGCGAGCGGCGCTGAGCTGGGCCGGTGTGCCTCGACGCTTGTCCTACATGTGAATTCAGCAGGTGCCGACAAAACGCGGATGTCACCCGCCTAGAGTCAACGCAGGGCAGTTGCGGCTGCCCTTCACCTATTGCATACAACCCATTTCAAGGAGTTCCTGATGAAGACCACCATGACCCAAACGGCAACAGCCGTCCTCGCCGTGGTCGCTGCCCTGTCGCTTGGCGCATGCCATCGCAACGACGCGGGCACGAGCGGCACCGGAGCGACGAGCTCCTCCTCCAGCACGACCCCGTCGACCACGACGGGCAGCTCGGGCACCGGCAGCGGCAGCCTGAGCGGCAGCGCCTCTTCCACGCCGAGCACGACGACCGGCAGCTCGGGCAGCAGCACCGACACGACCACCAGCAGCACGTCACCCAGCGGCACATCGTCGATGGGTGCGACGGGCACAGGCTCGACCAGCGGCAGCTCTTCGACGACGCCGGGCTCGAGCAGCTCGAGCACGAACCCGTCGATGGGCGGCTCGACGGGCAGCAGCACCACCGGCACGACGCCGAGCACCGGCACCACGTCGACGAAGTGATGATGCGTTCCTGCACACTGGTCCTGGCGGCAGCGATGTCGCTGGGGCTGGCTGCGTGCGAGCGTGCCCGGCAGGACACGGGCGACACGACGGCGGGCACGCAAGCGCCCTCCGGCACGTCGGGCAAAGGCGGAACGAACGCCATGGGAGGGCCGGGAAGCGGCCTTGCCGGCGGGATGAACCCCCAGCCCGGCAAATCGACCGGCGTCGCAGAAGGCACGGCCAACAGCACAAGGAAGGGCGCTGTCGGCAACCGCTGATCAGCCGCCTTTCGCCACGGGACGCGAAGGGTCGCTGACCCATTCGCTCCAGCTTCCCGCGAACAAGCCCGTCGGCGGGTAGCCCGCCAACTCCATCGCCAACATGTTCGGCACGGCACTCACGCCGCTGCCGCAATGGTGCACGACCGTGTCCGCGTCGTGCCCCGAAAGCACCTTCTCGAAATCGGCACGCAATTGCGCTGCGCTCTTGAACCGGCCATCGGCGCCGATATTTTCCGTGCCTGGACGATTGAGCGCGCCGGGGATGTGGCCGGCCACCGGATCGAACGGCTCCACTTCTCCGCGGTAACGCGCCCCGGCCCGTGCATCGACAAGCGTGTGTTGGCCCTTGCCAAGACCCTTGACGACGTCGCCCACCGTCACGAGCGTGCGCAGCGGCGCCTTCAATTCGAAATTGCTCTGGAAGTGCGAGGGCTCCTCCTGGTCCGTGACGTCGCCGCCCGCTTCCTGCCACGCCCTCAAGCCGCCATCGAGCACCGCGACCGCGTCGTGCCCGGCCCACTTGAGCATCCACCACAAGCGCCCGCAATAGTTGCTGTTGTTGCGGTCATAGACAACCGCCTGCATTGCATTGGCAAACCCGATGCTGCACAACCACATCGCAAACTTCTCGCGGCTGGGCAGCGGATGACGGCCGCCCGATGCTGCGTCGTCATGCGGATGCTTCTTGCCGTCAGGCTCGACGACGCCGGTGTCGCTGAGCGCGTCGTCGAGATGCGCGTAGACGGCGCCGGGAATGTGCCCCTTGCGGTAAGCCTCCTCGCCCGAAGCGGTGTTCTTCAAGTCGAAGCTGCAGTCGAACACCATCAACGGCGCGCCGCTGGCGCGCAGCGTCTCGAGTTCGTCAGCGCTGATGAGTGTCGTGTACGTCATGCATCTTGCTCCGGTACCACTCGTGGAAGTGCTGCATGCCGTCTTCCATCGGGCTTTGGTAAGGCCCCGATTCGTCGTCGCCCCGATCCATCAGTGCCTTGCGCCCGGCATCCATGCGCTCGGCGATTTCGTCGTCCTCCGCACACGTCTCCATGTAGGCAGCACGCTGCGCCTCGACGAATTCCCGCTCGAACGCCGCGATTTCTTCCGGGTAGTAGAACTCCACCATGTTCAGCGTCTTGTCCGGCGCGATCGGATGCAGCGTCGAGACCGTGAGCACGTGCGGGTACCACTCCACCATCACGTTCGGGTAGTACGTGAGCCAGATGGCGCCGTACCTGGGCGGCACGCCGTTGCGAAAGTTCATCAGCGCACTGTGCCAACGCTTGTACACATCGCTGCCCGGCTTGCCCAGGCGGTTGGCCACGCCCACCGTCTGCACCGAATAATCCTTCTTGAACTCCCAGCGCAAGTCTTCGCAGGTGACGAAGTTGCTCAGGCCCGGGTGGAACGGACCCACGTGGTAGTCCTCGAGGTACACCTCGATGAAGGTCTTCCAGTTGTAGTTGCAGTAGTGCAGTTCCACGTGGTCAAGCACCATGCCGGTGAAGTCGAGGTCCGCGCGCGGACCCATGCCCGCGAGCTGCCGCGCCACATCGATGCCGTTTCGTTCGAACAGCATGCCGTTCCATTCCTGCAACGGGTAGTTGTTGAGGTTGAGGCACGGGTCTTCCGGAAAGTGCGGCGCACCGAGCAACGTGCCGGCCGGCGAACCGTTGCCCGCGCTGTACGTCCAGCGATGCAAGGGGCAGACGATGTTGCCGCCGGACGCCCGGTTGTCGGCGATCGAGCCATGGCCTTTGAGCATGATGGCCTGGCGATGCCGGCAGACGTTGGAGATCAGCTCGACACCGTTCGGCGTCCTGACCAGCGCGCGGCCGCCGCCCTCGTGGGGCAAGGCGTAGTAGTCCCCCGCATGGGGCACCCAGTTGGCGTGGCCCGCATAACGCGGGCCGCGCTTGAAAAGCAGGTCGACCTCGTGCTTGAAGAGCGAGGGATCGAAGTAACTGCGGACGGATAGTTGGCTTGCGGCCTGCTGTAGCTGAAGACTTAAATCAGACATGAACCTGACCTAGAGACTCCCCCTATGAAGGGGCAGGGAAGCGCTGGTTTCTCGGGGAGAAGGGCGCGGAGGGAGGGGGGATTCTACCCCCCGGGTACCGCCTAGAATCCGGGGTTTCCAGCCCCCACCGATGTCGTCCAAAGTCCCGTCCACTCCCCCGGCCAGTTACGAAGCGGCCCTGGCCGAACTCGACCAGCTCGTGAACCAGATCGAGTCGGGCCAGCTTCCGCTGGAACAATTGCTTTCGGGTTACCAGCGCGGCGCCGAACTGCTGCAGTTCTGCCGCGACAAGCTGCAGGCCGTCGAAAACCAGGTGAAGGTGCTCGATGCCGGAGTGCTCAAGCCGTGGACGCAGGAGTGAGCACGCCCGCGCCGCCAGCTTTCGACCTGGGCGCGTGGAGCAGCGAGCGGCTCGCGCGCGTGGACCAAGCACTGTCGCAATGGGTCGTCGCCGATGCGCCCGCGGGGCTGGGCGAAGCGATGCGCTATGCGGTGCTCGATGGCGGCAAGCGTTTGCGTCCGCTGCTCGTGCTGGCCGCGAGCGAAGCGGTCGGCGGCCACGACGATGCCGCACTGCGCGCCGCATGCGCCGTCGAATTGATCCACGCTTATTCGCTCGTGCACGATGACATGCCGTGCATGGACGACGATGTGCTGCGCCGGGGCAAGCCCACGGTGCACGTGAAGTTCGGGCAGGCGCAGGCTTTGCTCGCGGGCGATGCATTGCAGGCGCTCGCATTCGAGCTCCTCGTGCCCGGTGGCTCCGACATCCCCGATCGCGTGCAGGCTTCGCTGTGCCGGTTGCTCGCAAATGCCGCAGGCCACGCCGGCATGGCGGGCGGGCAGGCGATCGACCTTGCGAGCGTCGGGCTTGCACTCGATGAACAACGGCTGCGCGAGATGCATCGCCGCAAGACCGGCGCGTTGCTGGAAGGCAGCGTGATGATGGGCGCGGCGTGCGGCACGTTGGGCGAATCCGCTTCCCGTTCGCTTCAAGCCTATGGCTCCGCTGTGGGCCTTGCGTTCCAGGTGGTCGACGACATCCTCGATGTCACCGCCGATTCCGCCACGCTCGGCAAGACGGCGGGCAAGGACGCGCACCAGAACAAGCCGACGTATGTGTCCGTGCTGGGGCTCGAGCGTTCGCGCGCCTATGCAGGCGAGCTGCTCGAAGAAGCACTGCGCGCACTGGCGGCAAGTCGCCTTTCCGACACGCGTGCGCTGCGTGCGCTGGCCGTGATGGTCGTCGACCGCGACAATTGAGACATGGGCCTGCTCGAAACCATCCACGACCCCACCGACCTGCGCAAGCTGCCGCGCTCGGAACTCAAGCCGCTGGCCGATGAACTGCGCGCCTTCGTGCTGGACAGCGTGTCGAAGACGGGCGGGCATTTGAGCTCGAACCTCGGCACGGTCGAACTCTCGATCGCGCTGCACTACGTGTTCAACACGCCGTACGACCGCATCGTGTGGGACGTGGGGCACCAGACGTATCCGCACAAGATCCTCACGGGCCGCCGCGGCCTCATGCCCACGCTGCGCCAGCTGGGCGGCCTTGCGGGCTTTCCGTCGCGGGCGGAGAGCGAGTACGACCCGTTCGGCACGGCGCATTCGTCCACCAGCATCTCCGCCGCACTCGGCATGGCTCTCGCGGCCAAGCGCAAGGGCGAGAACCGCAAGGCGATCGCCGTGATCGGCGACGGCGCCATGACCGCCGGCATGGCGTTCGAAGCATTGAACAATGCGGGCGTGGCCGATGCCGACCTGCTCGTGATATTGAACGACAACGACATGTCGATCAGCCCGCCGGTGGGCGCGCTCAATCGCTACCTCGCGCAGCTGATGAGCGGGCAGTTCTACGCCGCGGGCAAGAACGTCGCGAAGACGGTGCTCAAGGCTGCGCCCCCGCTGTTCGAGCTGGCCAAGCGCATCGAGGAGCACGCGAAGGGCATGGTCGTTCCCGCGACGCTGTTCGAGAAATTCGGCTTCAACTACGTCGGGCTGATCGACGGGCACGACATCGATTCGCTGATCCCCACGCTCGAGAACATCAGGAAGCTGCCCGGCCCGCAGTTCCTTCACGTCGTCACGAAGAAGGGGCAGGGCTACAAGCTCGCGGAAGCAGACCCGGTGGCGTATCACGGGCCCTCGAAGTTCGACCCGGATGTCGGCATCGTCCCGAGCACGTCGGGCAAGATCACTTTCACGCAGGTGTTCGGCCAGTGGCTGTGCGACATGGCGGAAAAGGACGAGCGACTGGTCGGCGTCACGCCCGCGATGCGCGAAGGCTCGGGCATGGTCGAGTTCGAGAAGCGCTTTCCCACGCGCTACTACGACGTGGGCATCGCGGAACAACACGCGGTGACGTTCGCCGCGGGCCTCGCGTGCGAAGGCGTCAAGCCCGTCGTGGCGATCTATTCGACTTTCCTCCAGCGCGCGTACGACCAGTTGATCCATGACGTCGCATTGCAGAAGTTGCCGGTGGTGTTCGCGCTCGATCGTGCGGGCATCGTCGGTGCGGACGGGCCGACGCACCAGGGCGCGTACGACATCGCGTTCCTGCGCTGCATTCCCAATGTGAGCATCGCGTGCCCGTCCGACGAGAACGAGTGCCGCAAGCTGCTCACCACCGCGTTCATGCAGGACCATCCGGTTGCGGTGCGCTACCCGCGCGGCGCGGGCCCCGGGGCCGTGATCGAAAGCGCACTCGAGCCGCTTCCTTTCGGCAAGGGGCAGGTGCGGCGCGAGGGCCAACGCATCGCGATCCTTGCATTCGGCACCCTGCTGCATCCGGCGCTCGCCGCCGCCGAACGGATGAATGCCACGGTGGTCGACATGCGCTGGGCCAAGCCGATCGATACCGGGTTGCTGCTCGACATTGCAGCGAAACACGATGCACTTGTCACCGTGGAAGAAGGCGCGATCATTGCCGGTGCAGGCAGCGCCGTGGGCGAGGCGTTGCAGGCCGCGCTCGTTCTCAAGCCGCTGTTGAACCTCGGGCTGCGCGATGAATTCGTGCAGCACGGCGACCCCGCGAAGATCCTCTCGCTGCAAGGCCTCGATGCGGCCGGCATCGAAGCGTCGATCCGCCAGCGATTCGGCGACATCGCGGGCCGCGCGCCCGCGTTAAAAGTAGTCGGCTAACCGCGCGCCGGCGGCGACACTTTCGTTCCTGAAACTTAGCTGACGCGCGCGCGCAGCCCAAAGTTTCGCAAGGGAAAACCCCTGAGAACCTAAGTGGGCGCGTTCCTAGAATGCACGGAGTTCATCTTGCATTTCACTTTCAACGAGGAGCGCCCCCATGGACCGTCGATCACTCATCAAGCAAGCAGGCCTGGCCGGAATCCTGGCCGCGGGCGTCGCCCCCGCCGTGCATGCGCAGGCGGCCATCCGCTGGCGCCTCGCATCGAGCTTCCCGAAGTCGCTGGACACGATCTTCAAGGCCGCCGAAGTCTTCTCCGACAGCGTGAAGCGTGCGTCGGGCGGCAAGTTCGAAATCTCCGTGCACGCGGCCGGTGAACTGATGCCCGCGTTCGGCGTGGTCGACGGGGTGCAGCAAGGCTCGGTCGAGTGCGCGCACACCGCGCCCTATTACTTCTTCGGCAAGGACGAATGCTTCGCGCTCGGCTGCGCGATCCCGTTCGGCCTGAACAGCCGCCAGATGACGGCCTGGATGTACGAGGGCAACGGCCTGAAGCTGATGCGCGAGTTCTACGCCAAGTACAACATCGTCAATTTCCCGGCGGGCAACACGGGCGCGCAGATGGGCGGCTGGTTCCGCAAGGAGATCAAGTCGCTGAAGGACCTGAAGGGCGTGAAGATGCGCATCGGCGGCTTCGGCGGCAAGGTGCTCGAACGCATCGGCGGCGTGCCGCAGAACATCCCCGGCGGCGACATCTATCCCGCGCTCGAAAAGGGCACGATCGATGCAGCCGAGTGGGTGGGCCCGTACGACGACCAGAAGCTGGGCTTCAACAAGGTCGCGCCGTACTACTACTACCCCGGCTGGTGGGAAGGCGGCCCGGAGCTCGACGTCCTGATCAACGACAAGGCGTGGAATGCGCTGTCGCCGGAGAACAAGGCCATCGTCGAAGCTGCGGCGTCCCACGCACACATCTTCATGCAAGCGCGCTACGACGCGGTGAACCCCGTTGCACTCAAGCAGCTCGTCGGCGCCGGCACCAAGCTGCGCCCGTTCCCGCAGGACATGATGCAGGCCGCATTCAAGGAAGCGATGGGCCTTTACGAGGAACTCAACGCGAAGAACGAAAGCTGGAGGAAAATCTACGCGGACTACAACAAGTTCCGCGCCGACCAGAACCTGTGGTTCCGTTTCACGGAGATGGGCTTCGACCGGTTCATGCAATCGCAGAAGCTGTAAAGCCACTGGATGCCGGGTCAAGCCCGGCATGACAACCAAAGGCCGCTGCAAAGCGGCCTTTGTCATTGCGGGCTGGACCCGCAATCCAGCGTCTTTCTCTTTCCTGACTCCCGCCGCGTTCCGTCAGGGCGCTGACAGCGAACGTGTTTGCATGCCATCGATCATTCCTGCGCAAGACAACAAAGCAGGAGACACCCCATGGATCGCCGATCCCTCATCACGCGCGCGGGCATCGCGGGTGTGCTCGCCGCGGGCGTTGCGCCGGCGGTGCACGCGCAGAACGCCGTGCGCTGGCGCCTCGCATCGAGCTTCCCGAAATCGCTGGACACCATCTACGGCGCGGCCGAAGTGTT
>DATLBJ010000056.1:0-8364 GCA_035526975.1 Ramlibacter sp. | reverse complement strand
TACCGCGAGACACGCTTTTTCATCAGCGCGCTTTGCGTCGTCGCGAACGTCTGCAGCACGTAGTTGCGCGCACCGGTAAACGTGCCCATGTAGCTGGGTTCTTCCTTGCGCCGCAACGCCGCGCGCGTTTCCTTGGGCGTGAAGCCCGCGTAGACCGGCACCGTCGGCGTCTCGTCGGTGAACAGGATCCAGTCGCGGTCTTTTTTCGGCAGGTCCTCCCACGGCGTGTCGACGTCGTAGCCGAGCGTGACGAGGATGTCGCGCAGGTTCTGCCCATGCCACGCCGGGGGCCACGCGGCGATCGCCCGCTCGCGGATCGTGAGCGTGGGGTCCGGCACCATCGTTGCTTCCGTCACGTCGAAGATGCGACCGAGGCCATGGCAACGCGGGCACGCGCCCTGCGGCGTGTTGGGCGAGAAATCTTCCGCATACAGCATCGGCTGCTTCGCGGGATAGCTGCCGGCGCGCGAATACAGCATGCGCAGGTGGCTCGAGATCGTGGTGATGCTGCCGACGGACGAGCGCGCGCTCGGCGTGCCGCGCGCCTGTTGCAACGCGACCGCCGGCGGCAGGCCTTCGATCGAATCGACATCGGGAACGCCGGCCTGGTCGATCAGGCGGCGCGCGTAGGGCGACACCGATTCCAGGTAGCGCCGCTGGGCTTCGGCATACAAGGTGCCGAACGCGAGCGACGACTTGCCCGAGCCTGACACACCACTGAAGACCACGAGCGCATCGCGCGGGATGTCGACGTCGACGTCCTTGAGGTTGTGTTCCCGCGCGCCACGCACGTGCACATACCCGTCGTCGGGGCGAAGCATCCCTTCCGCTTCGCCTTGCTCATGCGTGTCGTGCTTTCGTTCGCGCGCCATGACCCAACGCTACGGTGACCGGCCGTGCACGCAGGTCGGACTGCACGATTGGCGTCCGTCAGACTCCTACGGGTTCGCCACAGCCCCCGCTAATTCACCAACTGGTTAAAGTTTGGGCATGAAGCTTCCCTCTCGATTCGAAGACGTCGCGCAGCTGGAAGACGCGATGAGTTCGCCGTCCGAGGCGCTCGTGGCTGAGCTCGCGAAAGTGCCCGGCGACATCATGGTGCTGGGCGTGGGGGGAAAGATGGGGCCGACCCTCGCCCGCATGGCCAAACGTGCGGCGCCGGCCAAGCGCGTGATCGGCGTCGCGCGCTTTTCCGAAGCCGGGTTGCGCGAGCAGTTGCAAGCGCACGGCGTCGAGTGCATCGCCGCGGACCTGATGTCGCGCGACGCACTCGCGAAACTGCCCGACGTGGACAACATCGTCTACATGGCGGGGCGCAAGTTCGGCTCCACCGGCAGCGAGTGGCTCACGTGGATGATGAACGGGTTCGTGCCGGGGCTGGTTGCCGAGCGCTTTCCGCGTTCGCGCATCGTGGCGTTTTCCACCGCGTGCGTGTACCCGTTCGTCGACGTGAATTCCAACGGCGCGCCGGAGAGCGCGCCCCCGACGGCGCCGTCGGGCGAGTATGCCAACTCGTGCGTGGCGCGCGAGCGCATGTTCGAGCACTTCTCGCACCAGTTTCAGACCCCGGGGCGCCTGATCCGCCTGTCGTACGCGATCGACATGCGCTACGGCGTGCTGCACGACGTGGCACAGAAGGTCGTGCACCGCGAGCCGATCGACCTGTCGATGGGTTACGCCAACGTCATCTGGCAAGGCGAAGCCAATGACTGGACGCTGCGCTCGCTCGCGCATTGCACCGCGCCGACGTCGCCGCTCAACCTGAGCGGTCCCAGGATCCGAATCCGCGATGTCGCAAAGGCAATGGGCGAACGGTTGGGCATCGAGCCGCTGCTCATCGGCAGTGAAGCGCCCACCGCCTGGCTGATCGATTCGAGCGAGGCCTATCGGATGTTCGGCACACCTACGGTTTCCCTCGACAACATGCTCGGCTGGACAGCGGACTGGATCAGGCACGGCGGCAAGAGCCTGGGCAAGCCCACACATTACGAAGCGCGCGACGGAAAATATTGAGATGCACTGGCAAGAGATTCCGAAGGACAGCCTTGCCGTCTTGCGGCGCGGCTGCGCGATCCCGGCGCATTTGCTCGCACTCACCGGTGACCGGCAACTCGACGTGAAACGCCAGCGCGCGATGACGCGCTACTACCTCGATGCGGGCGCGGGCGGAGTGGCGGTCGGCGTGCACTCGACGCAATTCGCCATCCGCGACGTGGGCCTGTACGAACCCGTGCTCGAACTCGCGATGCAGACGGCGCGCGACTGGATGCCGATGGGCGGCAAGCGGCCGCTGTTCATGGTGGGCGGCCTTGCGGGGCGAACCGAACAAGCTGTTCGTGAAGCACGCACTGCGCAGCGGCTCGGCTACCACGCCGGCCTGTTGTCGCTCGCCGCGATGAAGGGGTCGAGCGACGAAGAACTGATCGCACACTGCCGCGCGGTCGCGGGCGTCATTCCGCTCGTCGGCTTCTATCTGCAGCCCGCCGTCGGCGGCATTCACTTGCCGGCCCCGTTCTGGCGCCGCTTTGCCGAGATCGAGAACGTCATCGCCATCAAGATGGCGCCGTTCAACCGCTACCGCACGTTCGACGTGATCCGCGGCGTCGTCAATGCGCACGCCGAAGAGCGTGTGACGCTCTACACGGGCAACGACGACCACATCGTGCTGGACCTGGCCGTTCCGTTCACGTTGATGCGCGATGGCAAGCCGGTGACGGTGCGCATCAAGGGCGGCCTGCTCGGGCACTGGAGCGTGTGGACCAAGCGCGCGGTGGAACTCCTCGATCGCATCCATGCGGCGATCGAGAAGAACGCCATCACGCCGGATCTGCTGGCACTCGATGCGCAGGTGACCGACTGCAACGCAGCGCTGTTCGACGTGGCGCACGATTTCCACGGATGCATCGCCGGCTGCCACGAGGTGCTGCGGCGGCAAGGATTGCTGCACGGAATCTGGTGCCTTGACCCGAAGGAAGGTTTGAGCGAAGGCCAGGCCTCCGAGCTGAGCCGGGTGCAGCGCGATTACCCGCACCTGGTCGACGACGACTTCGTCGTGGCGAACAAGGAGCGGTGGCTCGCCGATTGACACCGGCGGGGCCGAACCCGTAAAGTGGCACAATTAACCAGTTGGTGAATTACATAGGAGACACCATGAAGAAGCGCCATTTCGTCCAGCTCATTGGGGCTGCCATCGCGACCTTTGCGATCGCCACACCGGCACTCGCGCAGTGGAAGCCGACCCGCCCGATCAACCTGATCGTGCCGTGGGCCGCAGGCGGCTCCACCGACCAGGTCACGCGCGTGGCCGCGGCCGAAATGGAAAAGCAGCTGGGCCAGACCATCGTGATCGTGAACCAGCCCGGCGCGTCCGGTGCGATCGGCACGAAGAGCGCGATGGATGCACCGAAGGACGGCTACACGTGGACGGCCGGTGCAGCGCAGGACCTCGGTGCGTATCACGCGCTCGGCTCCGTTACCACCGATATCAAGGACTGGCACCTGTTCCTGTCGGTCGCCAACATCCAGGTGATCGGCGTGAACCCGCAGCGCCCGTGGCAGAACGCCAAGCAGTTCATCGACGACATGAAAGCCAAGCCGGGCCAGATCAGCGTGGCCACCGCGGGTGTGACATCCGCCGGCCACAACGCGATGGACTTCATCGTGAAGGCCACCGGCGTGAAGTACAAGGAAGTGTCGTACGACGGCGGTAACCCCGCAGTGGTCGCGACGGTTGCGGGCGAAGCCGATGCAACGACGCAGCTTGCGGTGGAGCAGGCCGACATGATCCGCGGCAAGCGGCTGCGCCCGCTTGCGACCGTGAGCGACAAGGCGGTGGAGCTCGAAGGCTATGGGCGCATCCCGCCGCTGTCGGAAACGATCCCCGGCTTCACCGCACCGGCCAACTACTTCGGCATCTTCATCCCCAAGGGTGTGCCCGATGACGTGGTCAAGACAGTCGAGAAGATCTGGACCGACACGATGACCAAGAGCGACGCATTGAAGAAGTACGCGCAAAGCCGCGGCGCGCTGTTCAATCCGCTGACCGGTGAAGCCGCGCAGAAGGCCGTGTTCCCGGCGATCCAGGCGAACGCGTGGAACCTGCACGCGGCGGGCAAGACGAAGGTGTCGCCGGATACCGTGGGCATTCCGAAGCCGTGACCTCGGACGAGCAAGCGCACCCCGGCGCCGACGAAGAAGACATCACCCCCCGCTCTGACTTCTGGCAGGGCGCAGGGTGGGTGGTGTTCGGCGCCGTGGTGCTCGTGTTGTCCATCACGATGGACCGGCTCGAAAAGCAGAACATCGACCCGCACACCATCCCCGGTTTGCTGCCGGGAATCCTGGGCATCGCGATGATGCTGCTGGGCGCGATCGTCGCGGCACGCAGCTGGCGCCGCGGCGCGTTCGATCACCCCCCGGAGCCATTCACGCAGCACCAGCGTCAAGTGCGCACGCGCGTGTGGAGCGTGGTGGCCCTCGTCGCGATCTATTCCGTCGTGCTCGTCGGACACGGCTTGCCGTTCTGGCTTGCGTCGGCGATTTTCGTGACCGGCGCCATCCTGATCCTGCAGCGCATGAACCGCGATCCCGAAGAAAGGAAGCTGACGCCGCGCGTGTGGGTCAAGGCTGTCGTCATCGGTGTGCTGGCAGCGGTGATCACCCAAGTGGTCTTCCAGGACCTGTTCCTCGTCCGCCTGCCCTAAATCTTTTTTGCCCATGCTCCAGGGACTCCAAGACCTCGGCAACGCGTACCTCAGTTTCATGAGCCCGATGACGCTGCTCTATGGGCTGGGCGGCGCGTTCGTCGGCATCATCATGGGCATCCTGCCGGGGCTGTCTGCAACGCTGGCAATTGCGCTGCTGACCACGCTGACGATCAAGCTCGAAGCGAACCAGGCGATCCTGGTGCTGGTGTGCTCGTACGTCGGCGCACTGTATGGCGGCTCGCGCACGGCGATCTTGTTGAACATCCCGGGCACTGCGGCCAACGCGGCCTCGTGTGCCGATGGCTATGCGCTTGCGAAGCAAGGGCAAGCCGGACGCGCGATCGGCATCGCCACATCCGGCGCCTTCGTTTCCACGCTCATCGGTGTGCTGTGCCTTGCACTCTTCACGCCGATGCTGGCCGAAGTGGCACTGTCGTTCGGCGCGTTCGAATTCTTCTGGCTTGCGTTGTTCGGTGTGACGATGTCCGGCTCGATCGTCGGCGGCGATGCGTTGAAGGGCTGGCTGATGGGCCTGCTCGGCTTGTTCCTGGCGCAGATCGGGCAGGAAAGCCTTTACGCCTACGATCGCTTCACGTTCGGTTGGGACGAACTCGCGGGCGGCATTGCGTTGATCCCCGCGCTGGTCGGCGCATTCGGATTGGCCGAAGTGCTGACCACGCTGGCCGACCCGGTGGAGCGCCGCATCGCCGAACTGAAAGACTCGGTCCTGCCGCGCTGGGCCGAGATCGTGCAATACAAGTGGACGGTGCTGCGCTCCGGCATCATCGGCGTGTTGACGGGCCTGTTGCCCGGCGTGGGCGAAGACGCCGGTGCATGGATGTCGTACGCCGCCGCGAAAGGCTTGAGCAAGGAGCCCGAGAAATTCGGCAAGGGCTCGATCGACGGCTTGATGGCGGCGGAAACCGGCGACATGTCATCGATCCCGGGCCACATCATTCCCTGCCTTGCATTGGGCATCCCCGGCTCCGCGCCTTCGGCGGTGCTGATGGCCGCGATGATCATCCACGGCGTGCAGCCGGGGCCGATGCTGATGATCCAGCACCCGCAGTTCATCTATCACATGGTTGCGATGACGACGCTCGCGTCCATCACGATCCTGCTGTTCGGCCTGTTCGGCGTGCGCCCGCTGCTGCAGGTGCTGAAGGTGCGCCGCAACATCCTCATGCCCATCGTGTACCTGCTGTGCCTGGTAGGTGCGTTCGCCACCGCGTCGCGCTTGTTCGACGTGTACATCATGATGGCGATCGGGGTCGGCGCGTTCTTCCTGCGCCGCCGCGGCTACGAGATGGCGCCGCTGGTGCTGGGCCTGGTGCTCGGCCCGCTGCTGGACAAGAGCCTGCGCCGCGGCCTGGTGCTGTCGGACGGCAGCATCGGCCCGTTCTTCACGCGGCCCATCGCGCTGGCGTTCGCCATCGTCACGATCTTCACGATCCTGCTGTACGTGCCGCCGTTCAAGCGCGCCATCGGCCGCGCGAAGAACGCTGCGGTCGGCGGCGTCAAATCCCTGTTCATCGGCCGCGCCAGTTGAAGCGATGCGGTTCGGGCTATGCAACGAGGTGCTGCAACCGCTCGGGTTTGCGGAGCAATGCGCGTTTGCTGCAAAGCTGGGCTACGACGGCCTCGAGGTCGCGCCGTTCACGCTGGCCGACAACCCGATGGACATCACCGACGCGCAAGCCGGTGAGTTCCGCCGCATCGCCGAAGACGCAGGGCTGAAGATCTTCGGGCTGCACTGGCTGCTGGTCGCGCCGTCGGGGCTTTCAATCGTGGCCGACGACAAGGCCCTGCGTGATCGCACCGTGGCCGTGATGAAGCGGCTGGTCGAACTTTGCGCATTGATGGGCGGCAGTTACCTCGTGCACGGCTCGCCCAAGCAACGCTCGGTGCCGAACGGCTCGACAAAAACACAGGCTCTGGCGCGCGCGATGGAATGTTTTGCGCAAGTGGCCGACACGGCGCGGTCGCACGGCGTGGTTTACTGCGTCGAACCGTTGTCAACACGCGAAACCGACGTGATCAATACCGTGGCCGAGGCGGCACGCATCGTGGACGAAGTGAATTCCCCCGGCCTGAAGACGATGATCGACTGCAGTGCGGCGGGCCAGGTGGAAACCGAAGCCCTTCCCGCGCTGATCGAACGCTGGATGACAAGCGGCCACGTGGCGCACGTGCAGGTGAACGACCCGAACCGCCGTGCGCCCGGGCAGGGCAACATGCGCTTCGGGCCGATCCTCGAAGCCATTTCGCGCATGCAGCAGCTGGGGGCCTACCAGGGCGTGGTGGCGGTGGAACCGTTCGACTACGTGCCGGACGGCCCCGGCTGCGCCGCCTGGTCCATCGGATACTTGAAGGGCATTGCCGAGGGATTGCACGCATGATCGACGCGCCGCAGTTGCGCATCAGGGAGATCGAGCTTTATGAACGGCCGGTGCAATTGCGCCTGCCGTTCCGCTTTGGCGTGGTGACGCTGCGCCATTGCCCGCAGGCTTTCGTGCGCGCGCGCATCGAAACCAGCGACGGCAAGAGCGCGTGGGGCGCGGCCGCCGAGATGATGGCGCCCAAGTGGTTCGACAAGAACCTGGAGCTCACCAACGAGCAGAACTTCGAGCAGCTGCGCGAGGCGCTGCGCATCGCGCGTGCGCTGTACGTGTCGGACTCGCACCCGGCCACCGCCTTCGGCCACTTCGCGCGCCACTACGACGAGCAGCTCAAGCAGGGCGCGGCGCGCGGCTTCAACCCGCTGCTGGCCAACTACGGCCCGGCGCTCGTCGACCGCGCGGTGCTCGACGCGCTGTGCCGGCTGCGCAATGTATCGTTCTACGATGGAATGCGCCACAACCTGGCCGGCATCGGCGAGAACTGCCACGCCTTCAAGGGCATCAACTTCGATGCCTTCCTCGATTCGCGAAAGCCCGCGGGCTCGATCGAAGCGCGCCACACCGTCGGCATGGTCGACGCGATCACGGCGGCCGACCTTGCCGAGCGCGTGAACGACGGCCTGCCCGAAACGCTGGAGGAAGTGATCGCCACCTGGGGCCACCGCTACTTCAAGCTGAAGGTGGGCGGCAACCTGCAAGCCGACGTGGCGCGGCTTGAGAAGATCGCCGAGGTGCTGGACAGGCTTCCGCACCGTTACTACGTCTCTCTGGACGGCAACGAGCAATACGCCGATGCCGCGGGCGTGACGGAGCTGACGGATGCAATCCGCTCGCGCGCCACGCTGCACCGCCTGTGGGAATCGATCCTGTTCATCGAGCAGCCGATCGCGCGCAAGGTGGCGCTGGACGTGGACATCCGCAGGGCCGACCTGGGCAAGCCGGTGATCATCGACGAGAGCGACGGCGAGCTGGACACTTTCGTGCGCGCGAAGGAGCGCGGCTACGCGGGCGTGTCGAGCAAGACGTGCAAGGGCTTGTACAAGAGCGTGCTCAACGCCGCGCGTTGCAAGGCCTGGGGCGCGGGTTACTTCATGTCGGCCGAAGACCTGACCACGCAAGCGGGCCTGGCGGTGCAGCAGGACATTGCGCTGGTGAATTTGCTGGGCATCACGCACGTGGAGCGCAACGGCCACTACTACGTGAACGGCCTGGCCGCGCAACCCGAAAGCGAGCAGCAGGCTTTTCTAGGCACGCATTCG
>DATLBJ010000055.1:0-3094 GCA_035526975.1 Ramlibacter sp. | reverse complement strand
CGAGTCGCGTGCCGGGCGTGTTCAGTTTTGTAGTCGCGGCGATCATCGCCTTGTAGCCGGCATCATCGAGGCGGCCTTTCTTCAGCGCGGCACTGAAGATACCGACGCCCAGCGGCTTGCCGAGTATCAGTTTGTCACCGGCCCGCGCGCCTGCATTGCGCTTGAGGTTGCGCGGGTCGACGAGGCCGATCGCGACCAGGCCGTAGATCGGCTCGACCGAATCGATGGTGTGTCCGCCTGCGATCGGGATCCCCGCGCGTGCGCATACGGACTCGCCGCCCTCGAGGATGCGGCGGATCACGTCGAGCGGGATCTGGTTCACCGGCATGCCGACGAGCGCCAGCGCGAACAACGGCTGTCCACCCATCGCGTATACGTCGGAAATCGCGTTGGTCGCGGCGATCGCGCCGAAGTCGAACGGGTCGTCGACGATCGGCATGAAGAAGTCGGTGGTCGCGACGATCGCCTGCCGCTCGTTGATCTGGTAGACCGCGGCGTCGTCGCTGGTCTCGATGCCCACCAGCAGCTGTTTCGGGATCAGCCCCGGTGCGCTCTTGGCAAGGATCTTCTCCAGCACGCCGGGTGCGATCTTGCAGCCGCAGCCGCCACCATGGCTGAACTGGGTCAGCCGTACCTGCATGTCCATGCCATTTCCTCTACGGGAGCAGCCGTCATTCTAGCGCCGCGGGCGGGCCAGCATCTCGCGGACCAGCCCGCGCACGGCGCGCTGTTCTGCGGCCGGCGTGAAGAGTTTGCGGCGCGCGCTGCACGCATCCCGCAACGTTTGCAGATAGGGCGCGTCCTCGCGGGCCCGTACGAGGCAGGCCGCAAGAGCGGATGCGTCGCCCACCTCGAAGTAGCCGGGGTAGCGGGCACCGAGCATGCCCACGTTGCCCGACATGCGGCTCGCCAACACGGGCGTGCCGGCCGTGACGGCTTCGACGATGACGTTCGCGCCGCCCTCCATCACGGAAGGATGGACCAGGAGATGCGCATTGCGGATCGCATCGCGGGTAAGTCCATGGGCGAGTGCGCCGTGATATCGGTAGCGCACCTCGCGTCGCGCCAATTCACGTGCCTGTCGGGCAAGGGAATCGTCCAGCGGCGCGCCGATGTGGCGAATGCTGATCTGCAAATCGCGCGGAAGTTGTTGCACGGCCGCGAACAACGTCGCCGGATCCTTTTCGGGCCGCAGGTGGCCCACCACCACCACGCGCAATTTATCGAACCGCTGCCGCGTTTTTTTCAGTACCCGGGCGGATTGCAGGATCACTTCGGCTTTGCGTCGCCAGGCCGGCTTCAGGTAGCGCCGCGCATCGTCCTGCAGCAGCACGATGCGATCGGCGACATCGAGCGATTGCGTCGCCTCGAAGCTCTCCGGGAGGTCGTGATAAAGGTCAGTCCCCGTGAGCACCACCGCAAGCGGGGCGCGCGGATCGGCTGCTCGATAAGCGGTGATCGACGGCGCGCTGCGCCGCGCGTGCAACGCGATCATCAGGTCGCAGCGTTCGCCTTGCCATGCCGTCTGTACAATGACCTTGCACTGGCCACGCAGCATTGCCGCCCATCGGGCCGCCGTCCGCCAGTTGCCATTGTTCGCAGTCCTCGTCCCGGGCGTCACGATGCACACCACAGGTTCGACGGTCGAGCCCATCGGCGGATTATACGAAGGCGTGGACCTCGCCGCGGCGCTCGAGGAAGCGCGTGCACGCACGCTTGCGGTGTATGGACACCTCGACCTGGCGACCCTGGAAGTGCCGCGGCTCGGGATCGTGAATCCGCCGCTCTGGGAGCTCTCCCACATCGCGTGGTTCCAGGAGCGTTGGTGCCATCGTTTCGATGCCGGCAAGGACCGGCTGGTGCGCGACTCGATGCTGCCGCGCGCGGATGCGCTGTTCGATTCGAGCGCCGTGCCCCACGACTCGCGCTGGACGCTACGGTATCCACCGGCGGCGGCACTGCGCGGCTACATGAGCGCGACCCTGGCCACGACGCTCGAGCGCTTGCCCCGTGCGGATTCGAAGTCACGCTACTTCTTCGAGCTGGCCCTGCTGCACGAGGACATGCACGGCGAGGCGCTGCTGATGACGCTGCAGACGCTGGGCCTTCCCGCGCCGAAAATGCCGGAGCCGCTCGCGCCTTCGCCTTCGTCCTTGCGTCCAGCCGACATGCAGCTTGCCGGCGGCGACTTCCTCATGGGCACTTCGCCCGGGACCGCGCGGTTCGTGTTCGACAACGAGAAGTGGGCCCACCCGGTCAAGGTCGCGCCATTCGCCATTGCCAATGCACCGGTCACACAAGGCGAATGGCTCGCGTTCGTCGAGGACGGCGGCTACGCGCGCCGAGAGCTGTGGTCGGGCGAAGGCTGGTCGTGGCGCGAGACCGAAGGGGCGCAAGCGCCGCTTCATTGGATGCGCAACGGCGATCGCTGGGCGGTGCGGCGCTTCGATCGCACCGAAGCACTCGTGCCGGCGGTGCCGATGATGCATTTGTCGCTGCACGAGGCGATGGCGTACTGCCATTGGGCGCGGCGGCGCCTGCCTACGGAGGTCGAATGGGAGTTTGCCGCCGTTCACGGCCTTCCTGGTCGCGGGCAGGTGTGGGAATGGACCGCTACGCCGTTCGCGCCGTACCCGGGTTTCGCGGCCGACCCGTACGAGGACTATTCGCGGCCCTGGTTCCACTCGCACAACGTGCTGCGTGGCGGCTGCTTCTTCACTCGCCGGCGCCTGGTGCACGAGCGCTTCCGCAACTTCTACATGCCGCATCGCCGCGATGTGTTCGCTGGACTGCGAACCTGCGCTCTGTAAGCGTGATTCGCGTGTCATAATTCAGGTGGCGGGCCTCCCCGCATTGAAGTCCGATGAACCTGGTCAGGTCGGGAACGAAGCAGCCACAGTCGGTCGCTTCAAGTGCCGGGGGTCAGGCTCGCCAGAACATGGCCTGAAGGCCAGATCGTGAAAAAGCCTTTAGGCGTTACCTCCTCCTAGACCCATGACTTATCAAGTCCTCGCCCGCAAGTGGCGTCCCCGGGTCTTCGAGGAGATCGTGGGCCAGCCGCACGTCGTCACCGCGCTGGTGAACGCTCTCGATT
>DATLBJ010000054.1:0-15293 GCA_035526975.1 Ramlibacter sp. | reverse complement strand
ATCGAACGTGGATGTCAGCGGCACCCTGAGCATCACTTGCACCCGTCCCAATGGAAATCCGCGCTTTCCCGCGACGTTCTGGATCGGCACGTCTGGGGCGAACGGGACGCGCAAGCTCTTGAACGGGTCCGACCAGCTCACCTACAACCTCTTCACTTCGGGCTGTGCGACGGCATGGTCGGGCACGACGGGGGTGACGGTCGCGAACAGCCTGACGGCCAACGGGGATGCGAACGTGACAATCACCAACATCCCGTTCTGCCTGCGCATCACGGGTGGCCAGAACACCGCGAAGGCCCTGACGTTCACGACGACCGAGACCCTCACCGTGAGATCGACCGACAGCACAGGGTTCAGTTGGGGAACCGGCGTGCTCTCGCTCAGCGGCAAGGTCAACGCACTGTGCCTGATCACGACAGGCAATACCCTCACATTCACCTACACGTCGTTCCAGGCGAGTGACCAGACGGGTTCGAACGGGTCCTTCGTCGTCCAGTGCACGAACAGCACGACCTATTCGCTGGCGCTCGATTCCCTTTCGGGCGTTGCTATCGGGATCACATACACCCTCGGCCTGCAGACGCTTGGGAACCAGTCGGTGAACAACGTCCCCGGAACCGGCAACACCCTCACTTACCAGGTTCCGGGGAAAATCTTCTCCGGTTCCTCTGGTCAAGCGGGGACGTGTGCATCGGGGTCCACGTGCACCGGCAGTGACAATCGAACGGTCACTGTGTCGTATTAGGGTTCAGAAGTTTTCGTGCGCACCCAGATAGCGCCACTGGCCCGCGGGCAGATTGCCAAGCACGACCTTGCCGATGCGGATGCGCTTGAGCCCCACGACCTTCAGGCCCACCGCCTCGCACATGCGCCGGATCTGGCGCTTCTTGCCTTCGGTGAGCACGACACGCAGCTGCTCGGGGTTTTGCCAATCGACGTGGGCGGGCTTGAGCGGCTGGCCGTCGAGGGACAAGCCATGGCGCAAGCGGGCGAGTTGCGCAGGAGGAAATGCCGCTTGCACGTTCATCGTCACGTCGTCGAAGTTCACGCGCACGAGGTATTCCTTCTCGATCTCGCTGTCCTGCCCGATCAGGTGACGCGCGACCCGGCCGTCCTGCGTGAAGACCAGCAGGCCCGTCGAATCGATATCGAGGCGCCCCGCGGGGGCGAGTCCTCTTAGCTGCGTGGGCGTGAAGCGGATCGGCGCGCGGTCGTCCTTCCAGCGGCTGCGCGGCTGCACGAGCACCACGGCGGGCTCGTGGCCGTCCTCGGCTTGCCCGCTCACGTAGCCGATCGGCTTGTGCAGCAGGATCGTGACCTGCTGTTTCTGCTGGCCCCGCGCTCGCGGGTCGATGTCGATGCGGTCACCTTCGCCCACCTGCATTCCCATGCGTGCAGGTTCGCCGTTGACGCGCACCCAGCCGCGCGCGATCCACTCGTCGGCTTCGCGCCGCGAGCACAGGCCGAGTTCGGCCATGCGCTTGTTCAACCGGGAAGTCGGTGCGTCGGTCACAGGGCGCATTGTGACGCGCGCCCCGTGCCGCGCCGCTCAGTGCACCGCGTCCTGCAGGGAAGCCAGGCGGGTCAGCTCGGTGCCGGGCGTCCAGTGGTACGTGGCCGAGACCGTTTCGGAAGGCGAGCCCGCAGCGTTGACCGCTTCGCGGTAGTCGCGCGAGGACTTCGGCTCCTGCGCTTCGTCCACGAATTCGGTCCCGTCCTTGCGCAGCGGCACTTCGGTCTCCACGACCTTGCGCACGAACTCGCGCTGGCTCTTGTACTCGATGAATGCCGGCAGCTTGCCGTTGCCCAGCACTTCGGCGGGGTCGCGCCGCTCGACATCCTTGAACAGCTTCAGCGCCACCTGGAATTGCCCGAGCTCGTAGTCGAGGAAGCGCTCCCACATCGCCTTGATGCGGGGATTGCTTTCCTGCGCCGCGCAGCCCGCGTAGTTCCAGATCTCGGTGGCTTCGCAGATCAGCAGCTTTTCGAGCAGCGATTCCTCGGGGTTGATCATGCAGCCGTAGTGCGTGATGTGCTGCGACTCGACCGACGCGATCTCCGCATACAGCTGGCGCGCCAGCGGATCGGCGAAGACCGGCCCGATGTTCATGTAGTAATCGTGTGTCTGGTACTCGCCGCCCGTCAGCGACAGCGCATGCATCTTCGTCGCGAGTGCCGCGCCGGGCTCGTACGGGCGCAGCAGCTCGTGTTCCGGCGCGCGGTGGTGGAACAAGGTGGGCCGGCCGGGGACGATGTCCGTGTGGCCCTGCGTGATGTTGTTGGCGTCCTTGCCCTCGAGGCGATCGAGCAGCGCCGAATAGCGGTACAGGTGATCGAAGTCTTCCAGCAGCGCGTAGCGGTAGCCTTGTGCGAGATACGCATCGGGCTCGAGCTGCGCGACGGAAGCGGTGATCTCGATCGCCACCTGCTCGTACGCGATCGTGGTTTCCAGCGGCGAGTGGTCCGGGCCGATCAGCCAGTTGATCGCCGTGGCCTGGTGCTGCTCGACGCGCATCAGCCGGGCGAGCGGTTCGCGCAGTTCGCGGTTGCAGCGGATGGCGACCTGCTTCGTGCGGATGGAGTCGAGCTCCTGACCGTTCATCCAGATGATGCGAACGCGCGTCCATGCGTCGTCGTCCAGCTTGCTGATCGGCTTGCCGACCATGTCTTTCCATGTGAGGCGCTGCTTGTCCAGCGCCATGCCCTTGTCCTGCAGGAGGTTGATGGCCATGTTCGTGTTCCTTGTTCAGACGGCGGGGGTGCCGGCGCCCTGCATCACGAGGGACGTGAGCCAGCCCTTGACGATGGCGACGTGCTCCTGCTCCTGCGTGAGCGCGCCGAGGAAGAGGCCGGCCAGCTCGGACTCGCCCGCGTCGTCGGCGAGCTGGATCAGCAATTCCCAGCCCGCGGTGTCGGCCAGTTCCGCGGTAAGCATCGCATTGAGGCATTGCGCGAACGTCGTGCGCGGGTCGGTGACGACTTGCAGGATGCCCATCGTCGATGTCGCGGTAACGTCGGCGCACGGCGTGAGCGCGGTCGGGTCGCCGCCGAGTTTGAGCATCGCCTCGCCCAGCATCTTGAAATGATCGAGCTCGTCGCCGCGGATGCGCACCAGGGTCTGCAGCGGCTGTTCCCCGGCCACCGACGCGACGGTGCTTCCGTCGGGTGAGGCCAGGCTTTCCGCGGGCGGAAGCACTTCCTGCCCGAGCGCATGCAGCGCCTGGTATTTCGTGATCAGCGCCTCGTACAGGCGCGTGCCGCCGCGCTCGAACGCGATCCGCTCGCCCAGCTTGTCCATGAACACGCTGGGGTTGGCGCCCTTGGCCTTTTCCATGCCGGCCTTGAGCATCCCCTTCATGGACGCCGGTGGCGGGATCGAACCGACGGCATCGGACTCGTTGATGTAGACCAGGCGTTCCGCCTCGGCGGCGGTCGTGTCCACCGCGACAGCGGGGCTGAATACGTCCGCCGCATCCGTCATCGCTTTCACGTCGACGGGCGACAGCGCGCTGCCCGTGCGGTTCATACCAATGGTTGTCGCTTCCATGTTTTCCTTCAAATGAATGGGGCCGCTCGACGCGGTGCGATTCATTCTCCGGATGCGAACTCGGCGTTAGTGCGCTGCGACGCACCTCGTAGCAATTGCGGCGCCGGTCAATTGCCGAGCGATCGCAACGCGCCCAGATCCAGCACGCGCACGCCGCCGTACTCGACGCGGATCGAGCCTTGCTGCTCGAGCGATGACAGCGCCTCGTTGACGCGCTGGCGCGAAAGCCCCACGAGGTACGCCAGTTCCTGCTGTGTGATTCGCAGGATGTGGCCGACGCCGGGGAACAGGACGGGGTTGAACAGTGACGCGAGGCTGCGCGCGACGCGCACGTCGGGGTCGTTCATGCGGCCGATCTCGAGCGCGACGATGAATTGCGCCAGCCGCTCGTTGAGCTGGTTCATGATGAAGCGGTTGAAGCCGATCGAATGGTCGAGGAGCCAATGGAAGGTGTCGGCCGGCAGGCCTGCGACCACGCTCTTGCGCAGCGCCTGGATGTTGTAGCGGTAGGTCTCGCGCTTGAGCACCGTGCCTTCGCCGAACCAGCCGCCGGGGGGCAGCCCGCTGTAAGTGACGCTGTTGCCGTGCTCGGTATCGCTGCTCATTTTGAGCAGGCCCTCGATCACGCCGAACCAGTAAGTGACGGGCCGGCCGATGCGGCACACGTAGTCGCCGGCGAGCGCGTCGCTGACCCGGATCGTCGGTGCGGCGACGCGCACTTCCTCGGGCTTGAGCACCTGAAGCCAGGGGATGCCCGCAAGCTCGTCGCGCGTCGGGTCGCGGCGGCGCTGGTGCAGTGTGGGCTCGGCCATTGAACGCTTCGACTGAACGGGTGGCCCCTACTAGGACCTTCCCTAGGATTGTCGTCGCAAAGACAAGTTGGCGTCAAAGTCGATCCTACATTCGCGCCATCAACCTAGGCACCATGGACACCACTTTCCCGCGACTGCTGCTTTCCCACGCTGCGCAACGTCCGCACGACGCCGCGATGCGCGAGAAGGAATACGGCATCTGGCAGGCGTACACCTGGGCTGCGATGGCGAAGCTCGTGGAGCAGGTTGCATGCGGCCTGCATGTGGCGGGGCTCAAGCGCGGCGAACACATGGTGGTGGTCGGCGCGAACCGCCCGCGGTTGACCGCGACGATGCTGGCTGCGCAAGCGCTCGGCGCGATTCCGGTGCCGCTGTACCAGGACGCCGTGGGGGCCGAGTGCGTTTTTCCCATCAACAACGCCGAAGTGCGCTTCGCCATGGCCGAGGACCAGGAGCAGGTCGACAAGCTGCTGGAAATCCGCGCGCAGTGCCCGCAGGTCACCGCGATCTATTACGACGACCCGCGCGGCCTGCGCAACTACAAGGAGCCGGGCCTGCAGTCTTTCGATGCGCTCGTGCAGTCGGGCGAGTCGTTCGCGCGCGAGCATCCGGATTTCTTCCGCGCCGAGGTCGACAAGGCTTCGCCCGATGACGTCGCCGCGCTGTTCTTCACCTCCGGCACCACGGGCAACCCGAAAGGCGTCGTGCATTCGCATCGCACGTTGCTCGACCGCGCGAAAGCCGGCCAGGAGTTCGACCACCTCACCGAAAAGGAGGAAGTGCTCGCCTACCTGCCCCCCGCGTGGGTCGGCCAGAACATCTTTTCCTATTCGCAGTGGCTGGCGTGCGGCTTCGTCGTGAACTGCCCCGAGTCGTCGAGCACCATCGCGATCGACCTGAAGGAAATCGGCCCCACGTATTACTTCGCTCCGCCGCGGATCTTCGAAGGCCTGCTGACGATGGTGATGATCCGCATGGAGGATGCGGGCTGGATCAAGCGCACGATGTTCGACAGGTTCATGGACATCGCCAAGCGCGTCGGCCCGGCGCTGCGCGACAAGCAGCCCGTCGGTTTCGTCGATCGCGTGCTCTATGCGATCGGCGACGTGCTCGTGTACGGCCCGCTGCGCAACAACCTCGGCTTCTCGCGCGTGCGCGTGGCGTACACCGCCGGCGAAGCCATCGGGCCGGACCTGTTCACCTTCTACCGCTCGATCGGCATCAACCTCAAGCAGTTGTATGGCTCGACCGAGACCGCGGTGTTCGTCTGCCTGCAGCCCGATGACCAGGTGCGGTCCGACACCGTGGGCGTGCCGTGCCGCGGGGTGGAACTGCAGGTGACCGACCGCGGCGAGATCCTCGTGCGCTCGCCGGGCCTGCTCAAGTCCTATTACAAGAACCCCGAAGCGACGAGCGAAGTGCTCACGGCCGACGGCTGGTACCGCACCAATGACGCGGGCTTCATCGACGCGCAGGGGCACCTGAAGATCATCGACCGCGTCAAGGACGTCGGCCGCATCGCCGGCGGCCCGAACGACGGTGCGATGTTCGCGCCCAAGTACGTCGAGAACAAGTTGAAGTTCTTCCCGTACATCAAGGAAGTCGTCGCGTACGGCGATGGGCGCGAGCGCGTGTGCGTGATGATCAACATCGACTTCGAAGCCGTCGGCAACTGGGCCGAAAAGCGCGGCCTGCCGTATGCGGGTTACACCGACCTGGCGCAGAAGCCCGAGGTGTATGCCCTCATCAAGGACTGCGTCGAAAAGGTGAACGTCGACCTCGCGGCCGACGAGCGCCTCGCGGGCTCGCAGATCAGCCGCTTCCTCGTCCTGCACAAGGAGCTCGACGCCGACGACAGCGAACTCACGCGCACCAACAAGGTCCGCCGCGGCTTCATCGCCGAGAAATACAACGTGCTGGTCGACGCGCTGTACAGCGGCAAGCGCGAGCAGTACGTCGAGACGCAAGTGAAGTTCGAGGACGGCCGCACGGGCAAGGTCGCCGCGACACTGAAGATCGAGGACACGAAGGTGTACGACGCGGTCAAGGTGGCGGCATGAGCAGTGCAGTCCTGAACGCAAAAGACGCAGAGATTACGCAAAGGGCGCAAAGCGAAGACATGAAAAACGAGGACTCTTTTGCGTCCTTTGCGGATCCTTCGCGCCCTTTGCGTCCGGATATTGAAAACGCGAAAGCGCAAAGGATCGGCGAGGTCATCCTGCACGTCGACAACATCTCGCTGGCTTTCGGCGGCGTGAAGGCGCTCACCGACATTTCGTTCGACGTTCGCGAGCACGAGATCCGCGCGATCATCGGCCCGAACGGCGCGGGCAAGAGCTCGATGCTCAATTGCATCAACGGCGTGTACCTGCCGCAGGAAGGCTCGATCACGTTCCTGGGCAGGACTTTCAAGCACATGAACCCGCGGCAGGTCGCCGAGATGGGCGTGGCGCGCACCTTCCAGAACCTGGCGCTGTTCAAGGGCATGAGCGTGCTGGACAACATCATGACCGGCCGCAACCTGCGCATCAAAAGCAACTTGCTGCTGCAGGCCTTGCGCATCGGGCCCGCGGAGAAGGAAGAAATCCGCCACCGTGAATTCGTCGAACACATCATCGATTTCCTCGAGATCCAGCCCTATCGCAAGACGCCCGTCGGCCAGTTGCCCTACGGCCTGCAAAAGCGCGTGGACCTGGGACGCGCGCTCGCGATGGAGCCGAAGATGCTGCTCCTCGACGAGCCGATGGCCGGCATGAACGTCGAGGAAAAGCAGGACATGTGCCGCTTCGTGCTCGAAGTGAACGACGAGTTCGGCACGACGGTGGTGCTGATCGAGCACGACATGGGCGTCGTGATGGACATCAGCGACCGGGTGGTGGTGCTCGACTACGGCAAGAAGATCGGCGACGGCTCGCCCGATGACGTGCGGGGCAACCCGGATGTCATCCGCGCCTACCTGGGGACTTCTGACTGATGGGATTCTTCCTCGAAACCCTGATCGGCGGCCTGATGACGGGCATGCTGTATTCGCTGGTGGCGCTCGGCTTCGTGCTGATCTTCAAGGCCTCGGGCGTCTTCAACTTCGCGCAGGGCGCGATGGTGCTGTTTGCGGCGCTGGCGATGGCGCGGCTGTCCGAATGGATCCCGCAGTGGACCGGCATCGACAACAGGATCGCCGCCGGCCTGGTGGCGTTCGTCGCGGCCGGCGCGATCATGTTCGTCGTCGCCTGGATCGTCGAGCGGCTGGTGTTGCGCCACCTCGTGAACCAGGAAGGCGCGACGCTGCTGATGGCGACGCTGGGCATCGCCTATTTCATGGAAGGCGTGGGGCAGTCGCTCTTCGGCAGCAGCATCTACAAGATCGACATCGGCATGCCGAAGGACCCCGTCTTCATCCTGGAGAACACGTTCCAGGGCGGCGTCCTCGTCAACAAGGAAGATTTCTATGCGGCGCTGATCGCCGCCGCGTTGGTGGCGATGCTCAGCCTGTTCTTCCAGAAGACGTCCACCGGCCGCGCGCTGCGTGCTGTCGCCGACGACCACCAGGCGGCGCAATCGATCGGCATCCCCCTCAATCGCATCTGGGTGATCGTCTGGTGTGTCGCGGGCGTGGTGGCACTGGTGGCCGGCATCATCTGGGGCAGCAAGCTGGGCGTGCAGTTCTCGCTGACGACGGTGGCCTTGCGCGCGCTGCCCGTCGTGATCCTCGGCGGCCTCACGTCCGTGCCCGGCGCGATCATCGGCGGGCTGATCATCGGTGTCGGTGAAAAGCTGTCCGAGGTCTATGTCGGGCCCATGGTCGGCGGCGGCATCGAGATCTGGTTCGCGTACGTGCTGGCCTTGGGCTTCCTTCTCGTGCGGCCGCAAGGCCTGTTCGGCGAGAAGATCATCGACCGCGTCTGAAGGAACCGAACGTGATCTACCGCGAAAACGGCCAGTTCAAGACGACGTACCACGCCGACCTGCAGATCTTTCCGATCCTGCAGGACCGGCTCGCCATCGGGCTGCTGCTGGCCACCGCTTTCCTGGTCGTGCCCGCGATCGCAAGCGACTACATGTTCCGTGCGATCCTGATCCCGTTCCTGATCATGGCGCTGGCTGCGCTCGGCGTGAACATCCTGGTCGGCTATTGCGGCCAGATCTCGCTCGGCTCGGGCGCGTTCATGGCCGTCGGCGCGTATGGCGCCTACAACTTTTTCGTGCGCATTCCGGGCATGCCGCTGGTGCCGGCACTCGTCCTCGGCGGTGTGTGCGCAACGCTTTTCGGCATCCTCTTCGGCCTGCCCAGCCTGCGCGTGAAGGGACTCTATCTCGCAGTCGCGACGCTCGCGGCGCAGTTCTTCGCCGACTGGATGTTCCTGCGCATCAAATGGCTGACCAACGATTCGCCGTCCGGCTCCGTCTCGGTGAACAACCTGCAGTTCCTGGGACTGCCGCTCGACAGCGCGCAAGGCAAGTACTGGTTCTGCCTTTCGATCCTGTGCATCGTCGCGCTGCTGGCGAAAAACCTCGTGCGCAGCGCGATCGGCCGGCAGTGGATGGCCATGCGCGACATGGACGTGGCCGCCGAGGTGATCGGCATCCGGCCGGTGTACGCGAAACTCACCGCATTCGCCGTGAGTTCGTTCATCGTCGGTGTCGCCGGCGCGCTGTGGGCCTTCATCTACCTCGGCGCATGGGAGCCGGCGGCATTCAACGTCGACGTGTCGTTCCGGCTGCTGTTCATGGTGATCATCGGCGGGCTGGGCTCGATCATGGGCGCGTTCTACGGGGCGGCCTTCATCGTGGTCCTGCCGATCTTCCTCAACCAGTTCCTCCCGGCCGTGGCGGGAGTGTTCGGCGTCAACGTGTCGACCGAGACGGCTTCGCATGCGGAGCTGATCGTGTTCGGCGCGCTGATCGTTTGGTTCCTCATCGTCGAGCCCCACGGCCTGGCGAAGTTGTGGTCCACCGGCAAGCAGAAGCTGCGCCTGTGGCCGTTCCCGCATTGATTTCAACAAGGAGACAAGGCATGAAGTTACGCACCACCCTCGCTGCCGCCCTCGTGGCCCTCGCGTCGCTCGCACCCGCGGGCGCATTCGCCCAGGCCAAGGAGCAGTTCTTCCCGCTGCTGTCCTATCGCACCGGTCCGTACGCGCCCAACGGCACGCCGTGGGCCAACGGCAAGCAGGACTACCTCAAGATGATCAACGCGCGTGACGGCGGCATCAACGGCGTCAAGCTCACGTGGGAGGAATGCGAGACGGGATACGCCACGGACCGCGGCGTCGAATGCTACGAGCGGCTCAAGGGCCACCCCGGCATGACGCTGTTCGACCCGCAAGCCACGGGGATCACTTTCGCGCTGACCGAGAAGGTCGACAAGGACAAGATCCCGCTGATGACCCTCGGCTACGGCCTGTCGGTGGCGCAGGACGGCAACGCGTTCAAGTGGAACTTCCCGCTCATGGGCAGCTACTGGACCGGCGCCGACATCCTGATCCAGGCCATCGCCAAGCGCGAAGGCGGCTTCGACAAGCTCAAGGGCAAGAAGATCGCACTCGTGTACCACGACTCGCCGTTCGGCAAGGAGCCGATCCCGCTGCTGCAGGAGCGCTCGCGGATGAATGGCTTCCAGCTGGACCTGATCCCGGTCACCGCACCCGGCGTCGAGCAGAAGGCCGCGTGGCTGCAGGTGCGCCAGGGCCACCCCGACTACGTGCTGTTGTGGGGCTGGGGCGTGATGAACTCCACGGCGCTGAAGGAAGCGCAGGCCACCGGATATCCGCGCGACAAGATGTACGGCGTGTGGTGGTCGGGCGCCGAACCCGACGTGAAGGACGTCGGCGAAGGGGCCAAGGGCTACAACGCGCTGGCGCTGAATTCGGCGGGAACGCAGCCGAAGGTGATCCAGGACATGCTCAAGTACGTGCACGACAAGGGCCAGGGCACCGGCCCGCGGGACGAAGTCGGCAGCGTGCTGTACACCCGCGGCGTGATCATCCAGGCGCTGGGCGTCGAGGCGGTGCGGCGCGCGCAGGAGCGCTTCGGCAAGGGCAAGGTGATGACGAGCGAACAGGTGCGATGGGGGCTGGAGAACCTTGCGCTCGACCAGAAGAAGCTGCAGCAGCTGGGCCTGGACCAGGTGATGCGCCCGATCAGCACCTCGTGCGCCGACCACATGGGCTCGATGAATGCGCGCATCGAGACATGGGACGGCAAGCAATGGGTGGTGCACCCGGAATACATCAACGCGGACGAAGCCATCATCAAGCCGATGGTCAAGGCCGGCGCGGACAAGTACCTCTCCGACAAGAAACTCGCGCGGCGCGCCGTTTCGGACTGCGGATCCTGATCGCGCCATGGAACGCACCATCGTCCTGAACGTCAACGGCATCGAGGTCATCTACAACCACGTCATCCTGGTGTTGAAGGGTGTGTCGTTGCAGGTGCCCGATGGCCAGATCGTGGCCTTGCTCGGCGGCAACGGCGCCGGCAAGACGACGACGCTCAGGGCGGTGTCGAACCTGCTCAAGGGCGAGCGCGGGGCGGTGACCAAGGGCTCGATCGAATTGCGCGGCGAGCGCATCGAGAACCTGTCGCCCTCCGAGCTCGTGCAGCGCGGCGTGGTGCAGGTGATGGAAGGACGCCACTGCTTCGCGCACCTGACGATCGAGGAGAACCTGCTCACCGGCGCGTACACGCGCAAGGACAAGGGCGAAATCGCGGCGAACCTCGAGAAGGTCTACACGTACTTCCCGCGGTTGAAGACGCGCCGCGCGTCGCAGGCGGCGTACACCTCCGGCGGGGAACAGCAGATGTGCGCGATCGGGCGCGCCTTGATGGCATCGCCCAATCTCGTCCTGCTGGACGAGCCGTCGATGGGCCTCGCGCCGCAGATCGTGCAGGAAGTGTTCGAGATCGTGAAGGACCTGAACACGAAGGAACGCGTGACGTTCCTGCTCGCGGAGCAGAACACGAACATGGCGCTGAAGTACGCCGACTACGGCTACATCATGGAAAGCGGCCGCGTCGTGATGGACGGGCCCGCGAGTGAACTCGCCAACAACGAAGACGTCAAGGAGTTCTACCTCGGCGTCGGGGGCGCGGAGCGCAAGTCGTTCCGCGACGTCAAGAGCTACAAGCGTCGCAAGCGCTGGCTGGCCTGAACGACATGCAATTTTTCGACGAACTGGAAACGCGCGGCAGCGCGGAGCGCGAAGCGCGGCTGATGGCGGCGCTGCCCCGGCAGGTGGCGCATGCGCAGAAGAACGCCGGCGCGTTCGCGGACATTCTCGCGGGCGTCGATGCGGCCGCCGTCACGTCGCGCGCGGCACTCGCGAAGCTGCCGGTCACGCGCAAACATGAACTGCTGGAGCGCCAGCAGAAGCTGCGCGCCACCGATCCATTCGGCGGTTTCAGCGCGATCGTCAAGGGTCCTCGCATGCGGCGCGCGTACGCATCGCCGGGCCCGATCTACGAACCCGAAGGCACCGCGCCCGACTACTGGCGCATGGCCCGTGCGTTCTTCGCGGCGGGGTTCCGCTCCGGCGACCTCGTGCACAACGCCTTCAGTTATCACATGACGCCCGGCGCGTTCTTCATGGAGTCGGGCCTGTTCGCCATCGGCGCGACCGTGTTTCCCGCAGGCACGGGGCAGACGGAACAGCAGCTGCAGGCAATCGCCGAGCTGCGCCCCGATGGTTACGCCGGCACCCCCAGCTTCCTGCGCATCCTTTGCGAAAAAGCGAAGGAAGCGGGCAAGGACATCTCGAGCCTGCGCAAGGCGCTGACCGGCGGCGAGGCTTTGCCCCCGTCGTTGCGTGACTGGTTCTCCGAGCACAGCATCGACGTGTACCAAAGTTATGCGACCGCGGATCTCGGCCTGATTGCCTACGAAACATCCGCGCGCGAGGGCCTCGTGGTCGACGAAGGCGTGATCGTGGAAATCGTGCGGCCGGGCACGAACGAGCCGGTCGGTGAGGCAGAAGTCGGCGAAGTGGTCGTCACCACGCTCAACCCCGACTACCCGGTGATCCGCTTCGGAACGGGCGACCTTTCCGCGGTGCTTGCAGGCACGTGCCCGAGCGGCCGCACCAACATGCGCATCAAGGGCTGGCTGGGCCGCGCCGACCAGACCACGAAAATCCGCGGCATGTTCGTGCACCCGGGCCAGGTCGCCGACATCGCGCGCCGCTTCCCCGAGATCGTGCGTGCCCGGCTGATCGTGTCGGGCGAGATGGCCAACGACGTCATGACCTTGAAGGTCGAAGCCCGCGCCGCGGGGCAGGGCCTGCCCGAGCGCATCGGCGAAGCCATCCGCGACGTCACGAAGCTGCGCGGCGATGTCGTGCTGGTCGAGCCCGGCACCTTGCCCAACGATGGCAAGGTGATCGAGGACGCCCGCAGCTACCGTTGACCCAGCTCGGATTCAGCGGCGCCGCTAAGTAATTCCCGCGATGAAGTGCGCGCCGCTCCGGGCCTACGATGGCCTTTTAGGGAAACGTCAAGGAGCGAACACATGAACAACATCGTCAATCCGCTGGCGGTCATGGCGGCCGCGGTCGCAGTGGCATTCGGCGCGCACGCGGCCGATTACCCCGCAAAGGACAAGCCGGTCACGATCATCGTGCCGTTCGCGGCGGGCGGTCCCACCGACAAGGTGGCCCGCGACCTCGCCGAAGCACTGCGCAAGCCGCTGGGCACCACGGTCATCGTCGACAACGCCGCAGGGGCCGGGGGCTCGATCGGCGCGAACAAGGTGGCCAAGGCGGCGAGCGACGGCTACACGCTGCTGCTCACGCACATCGGCATGGCCACCATGCCCACGCTGGTGCGCAACATCCCGTTCAAGGTGGAAAGCGATTTCGAATACCTGGGAATGATCAACGACGTGCCCATGACATTGATCGGCCGCCCCACGCTGCCGGCGAACAACTTCAAGGAGCTGACCCAGTGGATCGCCCAGAACAAGGGCAAGATCAACCTGGGCAACGCCGGCGTCGGCTCTGCTTCTCACCTGTGCGGCCTGCTGTTCCAGTCGGCGATGAAAGTCGACATGACGCCGGTGCCTTACAAGGGCACGGGCCCGGCGATGACGGACCTGATCGGCGGGCAGATCGACCTGATGTGCGACCAGACCACCAACACCTCCACGCAGATCGACGCGAAGAAGGTCAAGGCATTCGCCGTGACCACGCCGAAGCGGCTTTCGACGCCGGCCCTGAAGGACCTCCCGACGCTGGATGAGGCGGGACTGAAGGGCTTCAACATCACGATCTGGCATGGCCTATACGCGCCCAAGGGGACGCCCGCCGACGTGCAGAAAAAACTCAACGACGCATTGAAAGCCGCGCTGAAGGATCCCGATTTCGTCAAGCGCGAGACGGAGCTGGGCGCCGTGGTGGTGACCGACAAGCGACTGGAGCCGGCCGAGCACAAGAAGTTCGTGCAATCCGAGATCGCGAAATTGAGCCCCGTCATCAAGGCCGCGGGCGTCTACGCGGACTGAGCGAAACCAAGGAGACACGCCATGACGAACATTTCGCGCCGCGCAGTGATCGCCGCGATCGCCGCGGGCACGTTGCCCGCCTTCGCGCAATCGGCCTGGCCCGCGAAACCCGTTCGCATCGTCGTGCCGTTCGCAGCGGCCGGCACGACCGACATCCTCGCGCGCGCGATGGCGGCGGAGCTGACCAAGGCTTTCGGCCAGTCGTTCTACGTCGACAACCGTGCGGGCGCGGGCGGCAACGTCGGCACCGAGGTGGTGGCGCACTCGGCCCCGGACGGCTACACGCTCCTGATGGGCACGGTGGGCACGCACGCGATCAACAAGTCGCTCTACGACAAATTGCCGTACGACCCGATCAAGGATTTCCAGCCCGTCACGCTGGTGGCCGGCGTGCCCAACGTGATGGAGATGCAGACGGAGAAGGCGAAGCAACTGGGCATCAACAGCGTCAAGGACTTCATCGCGTATGCGAAGGCGCACCCGGGCAAGCTGAACATGGCCTCCAGCGGCAACGGCACGTCGATCCATCTCTCGGGCGAACTCTTCAAGAGCATGACCGGGACCTACATGGTCCACTTCCCGTACAAGGGCTCGGGGCCCGCGCTGCTGGACATGGTGTCGGGCACGATGGACGTGATGTTCGACAACCTGCCGTCGTCGCTGCCGCAGATCAAGGCCGGCAAGTTGAAGGCGCTCGCGGTGACCAGCCGCCAGCGCTCCGCCGCGCTGCCCGACGTGCCGACGATCGAGGAAGCCGCGGGAGTCAAGGGCTTCGATGCGACTTCGTGGTTCGGCCTGCTGGCCCCCGCCGGCACGCCGATGGACATCGTGAACCGCATCCAGCAGGAAGTGGCGAAGGCGCTGAACTCGCCGGCGGTGAAGGAAAAACTCGTGGCGCAAGGCGCGATCCCCAGCGGGAACACGCCGGCGGAGTTCGCGAAGCACATCACCGCTGAAACAACCAAATGGGCGAAAGTGGTCAAGGACTCCGGCGCGAAAGTCGACTAGGCCTCAAACGCCCCAGACGATTTCCTGTCCCGCCTTCTGGCAGCGCTTGAGCATGTCGATGAACGGCACCGCGCGCTGGCGCAGCGAAACCGATTCGGATTTCGGCGCGGCCTGGCCGCTGGCGTTTTGATCGGCTTCTTCCTGCGCGACCGCACTTTCGAGCGCGCTGATCGCGGCGGGCATCTGCTCGGGCAGGATGATGCCTTTCGGTCCCGCATCCTTGCCGATGATTTCCAGCACGCGCCGGCCGTTCGGCTCGAGCATGATCAGGTCACCGGCGGCTTTCGATTTGAATTTGTAGAGCATCGCGCTTAAGCGTCCGTGTACATGTATTCGCGGTTGAAGGGGTAGGTCGATTGTGCGCCCCGCATGTTGCCCGTCTCGGGCCTTCCGTCGGGACGCGAGGCCAGCACCTGGTGCAACCCCAGCCAGCCGC